>NZ_JBSHGZ010000038.1:0-111621 GCF_053618075.1 Embleya sp. NPDC055664 | reverse complement strand
CAGTTGCCTTCGCGTCACACCAAGACGATCTACCAGACCAGGACCGCCTTGACGACGAATCCCACAAATTGATCACAACCCGATACGCGACCTAGCGCTCTGGATCTCGGTCACTACGACGCCCCGGATGAGGGCACAGGGGAATTCCGGCAACGGTAGTTCCGGAATTCCCCTGCGTGCCATCACCACCCCGAAGCCCCTGTCGGCGCCCGCCGCACCCTGCTCCAGACGACGTCCCGCGCTCGGGCGGCTCGCGCGGCGGCCTGGAGGCACCCAAGCCAACCGACGAGGTGGACAGCGGCGACGTTCGTCCAGTCTGACTGGGAAGACCCGCGCGCCCGTCGCCGGTCGGCGTCTCGGCCCGAGAACCGACGCATGGGCGGTCGTCGTGCGGCGGGCTTCGGCGGCCCCGGAGAACCGCAGCGCCGTGTGTCCGGTCAGGCGGTGGGTACCAGGAGTCGGCCGGGGGCGAGATGGCACGTCGGCCACCCGAAGCGTCCCACCGCAGTTCAGGCGTCGGACTCGTGGGCCGAGGCGGTGATCTCGATCCCGAGAGCCTTGGTGATGTGACCGGCCGCCGCCATCACTCGGGCCGTGCCGACCACAGGTGCGATCGCCACGAGGACGTCCTGAACCTGCTCCGGCTGTAGATCGGTCGCCGCGCCGGCCTCGAAATGGGCCACGTAGGACAGCGGAGGGGCGTCCATCGCGACGAGGGCGGCGATGCGGGTGAGGATCAGGGCCTCCGGTGTCAGACCGCATCGCTCCATCGAATCGAGGGTCATGGCGGCCAGGGTGTCCAGGACGGGTGTGTCGTGCGCAGTGGTCATGACGAGCCTCCTCGGCTGATTTCTCATACCCGAGGTGTGCCGCACGCCCGCGTGGGAGAGCCGACACATGTCGGGCTTCTCGCCTCCCTTCGAGCCTAGAACCGCCTGCTCCGGAAAGCACCTCGGCCGGAGACGCCGAGCAAACACGCGATGTCCCGACGGCGGGACACGTGCGAGGACGGGCACCACCGCAGGAAGCGGACCATGCCCAGCCCACAGACACAATCCGCCGGAACGACACTGAGTCGGCACCGCTTCGAAAGCCGTACGCGGCGCGGCGGCCGCTCGGTGCCACGATGGAGTGGGGGCCTTTTCAGCCCGGCGATTCAGGAGGGCGATCATGAGCCGCGACCATCACTTTCACTGCGAGCACGCCGGCTGCTCGATCACCGTGGGCATTCGGACGGGCCGGACGCGGGAACTGGAACTCCTCGTGGACGGGAAGGAGGTCGCCGCCGCCCGCGTCCACGGCCACCACACCCGGACGCACGTCATGACCGCGACCCTGCCCACCGACCCACCTCGCGACATCGAGGTCGAAGTGAGGCTCCCGGGCGCCCACGGCGGCGACCCGGTGAGCACTCTGCTTGTGGACGGCGAACGCAGGACGATGCCCGCCCGGGAGATCCCCCGACGATCACGACCGACGGAAGCCTCCTGGTACTCCTGACAACGTCGGGACACCGATGGGGGCAACACGGCATCTGGTCGCTGTGGCTGGATCCACGCATTCCGCGAGACGAACACGACCCGCACGAACACCGCCGTCGATCAGGCCGACATCAGCTCTGCCCGGCTGCGAGAAGGCACCACGTTCCTCGATCCGAGCCGATCCGATCCGAGCCGATCTCGGCCGATCAGCCGGACGTGTCGCGCCATTGCCGCCAGGTGAGGCCGCGGGGGGCCAGTACGTCGGTGTGGAACGCGGTCCAGGTGGTGGTGTTGGGTCCCGTGCCGGGGGTGTCGGGGGCGCTCGTGTAGAGCGGGTGGCGGGTGCGCACGAGGTCGGCGAGCCACGGTTCGAGCGCATCGAAGTCGTCCAGTGTCCAGGCGCGCGCGTGGTAGACGAGGTTGCCCGGCGTCTCGCTCTCGGCGATGCCCATCGCCGGCACATAGGGGCAGATCCGGGTCCAGCAATTGGTGACCGGCAGCGCCGGCGTCGGGGGGCCGGCCTCGGTGTCGGAGTGGGCGCGGGCGTCGTCCTCGTGCACCAGGAAGTCGAACAACTCCCAGGAGGCGTAGGTCGAGTTCGCGAGCCCGAAGTCGTCGTCGATGCCGTATCGGTCGGCGAGGCGGTACACGGGCGGCACGTCCAGGGTCCACACCAGGTTGCGGCGCACGCGCTGCGGGGTGACCGAGCCGGCCAGCGGCACCTCGGCGGGCCCGAACACCGCGTACAGGGCGCCCTCCCGGACGCGGTAGGACAACTGCACGTGGTCGTTGGCGATCGGTGGGAGGGGGCGGGTGCGCCCGTCCAGCGGGTTCGTCCATTCGGTCAGGACGGTGCCGTGCTTCGGGTCGGTGTAGAAGACGATTTCGCGCGAGACCAGGTGCAGATCCTCGGTGCCCGGCGGGTTGATCAGCCGGCGGATGTTGTAGCCCTCGACGCCGAACACCGCCTGCCCGTGCGGGAACACCTTGCCGTGCACGTCGCCGGGCACATGGTTGTGCACCGTTCCGCTGATGCGGTACAGCATGTCGTGGCCGTCGGGGCGGCCGAGCAACCGTACGAAGAGCCGGGCGTTCGCGTCGTCGAGCGATGCGATCAGGGCCTCGGGCGATGCCTTGCCGGATTCCATGCGCGGTGTCCGTTCGTCGGTTCGGTGCGTAGCGGTCGTATCCACCGGGGCGTGGTCTCCCGCCGGTGTGGGTGCATCGGGCGAACTGCGGGGCTCACCCCCGTCGTCCGTCCTCCGCCCGGCAGCCTACGCATCGCCGCGGCGCCGCACCGGTCGATGCACGACCTGCCGACGCCGGCGGCCCATACCACCTCGAAAGGTCGTATGTGCCGCCAGGATTGTGAGCGGGAATTTCGGCGCGGCTACCGGCGAGGAGCCCTGCACGGCCCCCGAGTTCGAGTCCGTGTCCTGGCACGCCGTCCCCAGCGGAACAGCGCCAGGATGCGCAGGCAACGCTCCGCGGTCAGCCCCCAGGGCGTGTGAGTGCTACGGCGCGCACATGCCCCACAAAGCGCACATGCCCTACAAAACGCGCGTGACACGCAAGTGGCGGACTGTGCCCACAAGATCGCATGATTCGACAATCCTCCGACCGGCTGACACCGCATCCGCATCGTGGTCTCACCGACCACCGACGCATCCTCCGGCGGAACGTCTCCCGCTCCCCTTCCCCGCGCTGATGGGTGACGCCGGTCACCGATGCCGGGCTCACTGCGGGCCGCCGACCGCGACGGCGCGCTCCCACGCCGACGCGGAAAGGTGGTTCCGTCTGTCGCACGTCCGCCGAGAAGACGAGACCCACACGCTCAACGAGGTGAACTCGGTCAGCACGTCGGTGAACAACAATCTCGAGTTCTCCTCCGAGGACAAGACCACCCTGGGCAGCGTCGGTACCAAGTTCGGGATCAGTGTCGCCACCAACGTCGGCAGCACCAAGACCACCACCCAGACCCGGACCGTGCACTTGAACCAACCCGGCGTCTACGGGCTCTACCGCGGCACCGAGCGCGTGGAGGGCGAGTGGATCATGGAGATCTGCGGTCGCAACGGCATCAATACCGGCAAGTGGGTTTGGGTCAACGGCAGTTCCGGCACCTACGTCACCTACACCTCCCCCCGATCAGGGCACCGTCTCGTGTGCCCAGGCCGAGCCTGCGGGCACCCTGCGCGCGACCGCTCGCGCACGTCTGCACTGCTGATTCCGGACCGTCCCACCAACCCCGAAATGGTAGGGAACCGATGAAGCGCACCCATCGAACCCTGTTACCGATCCGACGCCTCGTCGCGGCGCTCACCACGACGATCGTCGCGACCGCGATGCTCCTCACCGCCTCTCCCCCCGCCGTCGTGGCCGTCGGACATGGATTGCGGCGGCGTCTACGTCTTCCACACCGGCAGCGGCATGATGCTCGACTCCGACCAGAGCGACGACCCCTGGCACGGCCGAGTCATCCAGATGCCGTGGAACGACTGGGACGACGAGAAGTGGACCATGTGCCGCAGCAGGCCGGTCTTCGGCGATCCCGTCTTCGAGTACGAGTACACGTTCGTGACCAGGTGGGCCGGTGGGCCGTGGTGCATGGGCGTGACCGGTGGCCTTCCCGGCGAGGGCGCCATCCTCAAGGTCGAGGACTGCAACAACCTTCCGCACCAGCGGTTCAAGCTGTTCTTCAGCGTCGGCCCCATGGTGTACCCGCGACCGTTCGTGATGCAGGTGCAACACACCAAAATGTTCGTCGGGATGTCGGACTTCACGTCCGTCGGCGCCGTCGCCGAACAATACCGCTACCAGGCCGACATGTTCTGGCTGGAACAGGTCTGACGAGCACCCCGGCCTCGTCGAACCACGCGGGGTGCCGAACCCGGCGCCACTCTGGGCCGAACACATCGCCGAGATGGATGTGCTCGGGGTGTGGTTGACGTGGCGGGGGAAGGGCGGTCCGGGAACCGAACGACGCGGCACCGGCGTTCGGGGCCCTGGTGGGTGAGGTCGAAGCGGTATCCCGCTCGACGAAGAACTCGGAACCGACGTTCCCTCCCCGTCCGGCTGCCGGTCGGACGGGGAGGGAACGAGGGCGATCAGAGGCGGATCAGCCCTTGTCGGGTACCGCCAGGATGCACAGCAGCGAGCAGGCCACCGCGGCGGACGGCGCGGTGGTGCTGCGAGGGGTGCCGGCGGGCGAGTTCGCGGCGACGAAGCTCGCGGACGCGGTGTTCTTCAGCGGCAGCGCCAGCAGCAGGGAGTCGCAGTGAACTTGGCGACTGCTCCCGGCGGCGAGGGTGAAGGTGCCGGCGGCCTGCCGACACGAGGGTGTGGTGGGGTCGTTGACGGTGACGGAAGCGGCGTCCACGGGGCCCGCGTTGGTGACGGTGATCCGCCAGTGCGCGGTGCCGAGCAGACCGAGTAGGCCGACGGGACTGGTCTTCGCCCAGGGTCCGGGTCCGCCGGGTGCGCAGTCGTGCGAGTTGGGAGAGCCGCAGATCTCTTTCTCCACGCTGACCTTGGGTTGGCAGCCCGCACCGGGCGCGACGGCGGTGGTGACGGTGTTGGACGTGAAGGTGCCGGTCGAGTCGGTGCCGGTCGCCGTGTTGCCGATCGAGGTGGTCGCGCAGTCGGCGGTGACGGTGGTGCGGAAGCAGATCTGTGGCGCGTCGCCCCGGTACTCGACGACCAGCGCCGGGTGTTTGTTCGAGCCGAAGTCGTCCGCCGTGGTGAGGACGAGTTGGGCGGTGACCGTGATCGCGGGATGCGCGACGGGGTCGATGCCGGTCAGGTCGACGGTGCCGTCGCCGGCCAGGCCGGGGGTGGCGATCGTGGTGCCGTCGGGGTCGGTGACGGTCGCCCGGGACGTGGCGAAGTCGATGTGTGTGAGGTCGAGGCCGGTCAGCCGGGCCCGGGTGTAACCCTGGATGTTGCCGCTGCCGCCGTCGCAATAGAAGTCGGCCGGCTTCAGCGTGACGCTCGCGCCGCCGTGCACGCAGGGGCTGGCACCGGTGGTCGGGTCGAGGGAGAACAGGTAGCCGGCGTCGCCCAGGCCGATCAGGCAGCGGGAGGTGGCGTCGTAGGTGTAGCCGTAGTCGCGGGTGGCGCCGCCGTTGACGCCGGGGTGAGTGGCGGGCAGCGGGAAGCCGGCGCAGGGCGCGGCGAGCGTCCAGTCGTGGCAGATCGTTCCCCCGGCCAGGCCGCCGCCCCAGGCGGGGAAGTAGCTGCGGGTCCCGGCGGGGGTGGTGACGGTCTCGGGACTGAAGGTCAGGGTGTTGCCGCCGAGGGAGGAGAGCGTGGCGGGCGCGGCGTGCGTGGAGCCGTCCAGCCCATAACAGGTCGTCAGGACGTTGGGTCCGCCGGATGCGCTGGTGCACACGCCGTCGGCGTGCCCGGCGGTGTCGTAGGAGGCGAAGGCGTCATAGGTGTAATAGGCGCTGCTCGGGCCGGCGGTGTGCGGGGTGGTCCAACCCGCGCACGTGTTCGCGGTGGCGGTGTCGAAGCAGCCGAGAGCGGGCGGGCCGGAGACGGTGGAGCCGCCGCCCTGCGGCGAGGAGGAGGCGAACACGCGGTTGCCGACCGTGGTCAGGCCGCCGAGGTAGAGGGCGGCGGGGGTGTTGGGCAGGTCGTGGTTGGCGGCGACGATCGGCGCGTACGGCTGGCCGGCGCACGGGGTGCGGGTGGCCAGGGTCAGGCACAGCACCTGCCCGGTGTTCGCGACGCCGTACAGGTTGTCGCCGACCCGGACCAGGCCGGCCAGGTTGTTGGCGCTGCTGGGCGATCCGCCCATGGTGGCCAGTGGGACGAAGCCGCAGTTGGCGTGTGCGGCGAGATCCAGGCAGCCGACGCCGACGGCGGACGTGGTGACCGCCGGGTAGAGCAACTGGTCGGGGTGGAGCGGGTCGAGGACGTACTGCGGGGTCAGCGGGCTCCCGATGTCACCGGTGGCGCCGCTGCCGAGTGGTCCGGGCGTGGTGTTCAGCGGGCGCGGCCACGGGCCGCCGGTGCAGGGCTGACCGAGCGTCAGGTTGAGGCAGACGGCCTGCGGGGCGTTCGGCGCGGCGTGGTGGTAGATGTTCCAGGACTCGATCTCGCCGCCCGCCGTACGGTGCAATACGGGCGTGAACCCGTCGCCGCCGGTGGGTTGGGGGGTCGGCTTCACCGGACCGAGGGCCAGGGTGGCAAGCGAGGTGCCGCCGGCCAGGGCGAGCGAGTTCTCGGCGCGGACCGCGGTGGTGGCCGTCCCCGGGTCGGCGCCGGTGAAGGTACTGCCGTCGGTGGACCAACTCGGGGTCCACCCGGGCGGAACGCGCAGCGAGCCCGGCACATAGGTCTGGGAGCCGCCCGCGCCTGCCAACGGGTCCGTCACGGAGGCCGGGGCGGGAGTGTCGCCGGCGGTCGCGTTCCGGTAGCGGACGGTCCAGTCGAGGGTGTCCCCGTGCTCGACGGCCGCTGCCCCCGGGTGGGTGACGTCCCGAACGCTCTTCACCAGCGTGGACGGGGTATCGGCGGCGCCGGCCGGGGCGGGGGCGCCCAGGCCGAACATCAGCAGTCCGGCGGCGATCAGGGCGGCCGTGGCGGCGCGCACCGGGCGGATCGCGGCGGACGAGCGGGTCAAGGTGAGCCGACGGGTCGGAACGGGCGGATGTGGACGCGGGCTTCTCGGCACTGGTTCCCCACCTCGGATCGACGAAGGGCCTGACGGAAGGTCAGGCGGCCGTCGATCAGGCTAGGACGGCGAACTGTTCGCACCGGGGCCAGTTTTTCCTATTGGTCACATGATGAAGGAATATGATTATTTATCGACCGACTGTACGAATCAGCAAGCAGCGGCCATCGGAAGCCGGCAGGCGAAATGCGCCCCGAGCCCTCCCCGCCGACCGGCACGAGGGCGGGTGGCCCCGCCGGGACCAGGTCCGTGTCTTCGGCGGACGCAGCGTCCGTCCCGCCTCGTCCGCGAAGCACACCCAGGCACCCCGGTCCCTCACCGTCCTTACCTGCCCCGGGGCGAGACGATCGACAACGGCAACCCCCGCCCGTCCACCGCGAGATGCGGCCTCGTCGTCAACCCGCCCCGCGAACGGCCGAGTCCCTCGGGGCCCGCAGGCGCCGGGCACGGCGCCCTGTGTTGCCCGGTTCGTCCCCGTCCGCAACCCCCTTTTGCGCGCATCGGCCGCGTGCTGGTGCGCGCGGACGACCGTCGAGTCCACCGACACCGCTCCGCCATTGTGCAGTCGCGGTCGATGGCCCCGAGCGGGTGGAGGCGATTCGTGGCGGCCACGCGTGCGGCGTTCCGTCCGTCCGGGGCGCCGGCCGCCCGTCGGCCGGCCGGTGCCGGACATCGACGTGCGGGGAGCGCCGACGAAGGGTGCTCAATCGTCGTCTCGGCCTTCGCCGGCCGGCCCCGGTTTGGGGCCGGATCCGGCGAAAAGACGTTCGACCTCCTCGTCGTCGACGCCTTCGACGTCGACGATGCCGTCCACGATCAGGTCCAGATGCGCGAACCGGTCGACGAGTTCGGCCAGTGCGGCCGACGGGTCACCGTCGAGGTCCTCGCGTTCGATCGTCAGCTCCCCGATGGTGAGCGAACGCAGTCGTGGCAACACCGAGGACTCGGCGAGGGTCTGGAGCACCTCGTACGGGGAGGCGTCGAACTCCGCCCCGCTCAGGTCGAGATGCTCGAGCGCGGGGTAGTCGGCGGCCCGCAGCTCGTCGAGTTGGTCGACCGGGCAGAGACATCCGAAGACGTCGGTTCCGATCTCGACCTCCAGCGACGTGACGCCTGAGGTCTCGCCGAGGTCGAACAGTGCGCCGTCGGAGACGACCGGGCCTCGTACCCGCAACCGTCGCACGCCGTCGTGACACACGGAGCCGAAGAGGAAGGCTCCCTCGAGTTCGAGAGTGCGCAGGGCGGGCAGCGCCCCCCACACGTCGGTCCGCACCAGCCCCGTGTGGTGGTGGTCCAGGGGATCGATCCGACCGCCGGTCGACGTCTTGCCGGGTGCGTACAGCAGCTCGAAGTCGTAGCCGAAGCACAGGCGTTCCAACCGGGGACGTATTCGGTTCGCGAGTGCGGACGCGGCGTGTTCGGCGGAGTGGTGCCAGTCGGTGAGGTGCAGTTCGAGGTCGCGCAGACGGTGCGCGAGCGGGTGCGACAGCAGGGCGTCGATCAACACCCCCTCCCACCGTTCCGGGTCGGTCGGGTCGACGGTCGCGGTGTGCGGAAGATCGAGCGTGAGCCGGTCCACCAGGTCCCGGCGTCGTGACCGGGTGTCCTCGGCGAGGCGGAAGGACGCCTCGTCGACGAAACCGCGCGACCACGTGAACCGCCACGAACCGTCCGCCCGCAGCCCGTCCAGGCCCAACTGCCGTTCCACGTCCGCGTAGGCCGCGGCCGGCAGGGCGGGGTCCCCGCCCTCGGTCGCACAGCGGTGCTCCAGCCGGATCGCCTCGCCTCGTGGGTCCCCCGCGTCGGTCAGCACGTCGGCGTAGGCGAGCCACGCCTGCCAGTGCCATGTCTGTGGAACGTTCGGGGCATCGAAAAGTCGCACGTCATTCTCCCGATGGTGGCGGTACCGCCCGAACATACGCGGACGTCGGCGTCGGCATCGGACAGACCCTAAACGCGGACGCCGACACGATGTTCGCCCCCGGTGATCGAGATCGACCTCCTCCGTAACAGGGAGGCTGCAAGGGCAAGAGCCAAACCCTGAAGCCCGGCGTCTACGACAGACGACGTCCCACACCGCCCCATCGCAGCCGCGAGCCCGTAACCGACGACGAGCCGAAACGGGCCGAACCCCGACCGGCGCCGTTCGGGCGACGGGCGGGCGGCAGGGGGCGTCGTCGGGTGTGCGCGGCGACCGGCCGCGCGGTCGCGGGCGAGCGCCGGTCGGCGCGACACCGGCGCCCGGTCCGCGGGCCGGCGGGCCTCGGCGGGAGTTCAAGCGGTCGGCGTCTTCGACCCGCTTCGGCCGCACCCGGAGGCGTTGCGGCGGCCAGGCCGGGGGTGTCGGCGGCGGCCTTCCTCGGGTCGGTGGCCACCGGTGCCCTGCTCTGCGCACTCGGCCGGCGCCGGGGGCGGCCGGCCCCGACCCGGCTGGTGCTCGCGAGTGTCGCCATCGGCTACGTCTTCCTCTCGGCGACCAGTTACGTCCAGCTCCGGGCGACCCCCACCGAACTGCGGACCGTCATGTTCCGGACGCCTGCCGGCGTCGCGGGCGCCCGGTACCCGGTGCGGCTGACCATCGATGCCGACCACCGTCGGCTGCTGCCCCTGACGGCCCTGCTGGGTGCCGTCCATCCGGTCCCCGTCGACCTGCTCTCCCGCACCCTCAACCGCCCCAACGAACTGCCGCTGGGCATCCTCACCGCCCTGCTCGGCGCCCCCCGATGCGACGACCGTGCCATACCCACGCGTCGTCGCCGCCTTGCGGGGGTCGACACTTCCGCGCTTCTCCGTGCCGCTCCGCGAGTGGCACGGGCTTGGGAGCGGGAGGTGGTGTGGCCGCGTCTGCTGCACCTGGTGGTGGGCGAGGGCGCCGGGAACGGCTTCGTGTGATGGCGGGAGGCGGCCGTCCGTGGGCAGGTTCGCCGGCGCGCTGGGGCACTGACGGCGTCGGACGGTGTCACAGGTCCCGGGCGTGGCCGCGGCGTCGACGCGCCGATCACCGAACCGGGCACCCCCGGTGGGAGCTCGTCGCCGGTGATTCCGCACCGGATCGACACGACTGCGACGTCATTCCGCAGCGGCAGGCGGCGCCGAGGGGGTGTCGGCTTCCCCGTCGAGCCGTTCCGCGAGGATCATGGCCACATCGTCGACCAGGCGGCCCTGGGTATGGCGGAGCAATCCCCGGTGCAGTTCTTCGAGGAACTCCGACGGGGCGCACATTGGCACCGCTTCCATTGCCTCGGGTAGGGCGAAGAAGTCGTTGTCCCGGTTGCGTGCCTCGAGAACGCCGTCGGTGTACAGCAGTAGACGGTCGCCGGGGAGGAACACATAGCTCTCCGCCTTGCCCAAAGGACTGGTGATCAACTCCTCCAGGCCGAGGGGCGGAAGTGGCGAGGGGGGCGTCAGAGCGTGCACCGTGCCCCGGCGCAGCACCAGCGGTGGCGGATGGCCGCAGTTGACCATCTCGACCACGCACCGGTCGGGTACCTGCGCCACGAGCACGGT
This sequence comes from Embleya sp. NPDC055664, assembly GCF_053618075.1. NCBI lineage: Bacteria > Bacillati > Actinomycetota > Actinomycetes > Kitasatosporales > Streptomycetaceae > Embleya > Embleya sp. NPDC055664. Next base: position 100,953 of record NZ_JBSHGZ010000038.1, on the reverse strand, counting down.
GACGAACGACTCCTCCTGCTCCTCCTCGTCGTCGTCCCGATCGATCGCCCACGGCATGGCGCGTTCGCGTCGCAGCGCGGCCGCGCAGTGAGCCACGACCTCCACCAGGTCGTCCTCGTAGTGCACGGCCTCGCGGAACGCGCCCAAGACCACCGCGGCCGAGCGCACGGCGGGCAGCCCCTTGCCGCGGACGTCTCCGATGATCATCCGGACCCCGTACCGCGTCTGCACGGCCTCGTACAGGTCACCGCCGATCTGCGCGCCGCTTTCCGCCGCGAGGTACATGCTGGCGGTCCGCAGCGGCCCCAGGCGCGCGGGCACCGGCCGGAGCAGGACTCTCTGCGCCGCCTCGGCGATCCGGCGAATCCGCTCGAGTTCGTTTCGTCTGCGTGTACGCATGAAACGACTGGTCATGACACTGGCTGCGGACACCAGGAGAATGGCCAGGAAATTCGTGTAGACCTGTTGGCTGCCCCACGCCTGGTTGTAGGTGGCAGTGCTCACGCTCACGGCCAGAGCGACGGCCGCCGCCGAGATCGTCCCCCTGGGACCCATCGTGACCGCGGCCAGCGCCGGCGTCGCGGTCAGCAGGGGCCCGGTGTACAGAAAGTGCGCGGACGAGAACTCGATCCCCACCACCAGGAGTGCGATGGCGAACGGCACACACCGTGCGAGTGTGGTGAGGGCCCGGCTGCGACCGCCGACTCCCGATCCGGGAGCCGAGCGTTGGAACGACCGCATACATACAGCTTGACCCTTCGAGGCGTCCGAAACGACCGCACGGGAGGGCCGGCCGCGTCTCGTCGCCCGTTCGGGTCGGCGAAGATCGTCGAACGCCGGTCGCGGCGAGAGCTGCGACGCGGGCGGCCCGAACGTCATCGCGCACGTTCTCACACCGCCCCGAACAGGGCGTCGACGTGGTGGACCCGTCGTGCGGGGAAAGCGCGCTTGCCGAATTCCGCGCCCCGGACCTGGGTCCGCCGAACAAGACGGCGGGCACGATCTCCGCCGGCGTCACCTATGGGCCGGCCAGGCCCGAGGCACCGTCGAACCCCGGTGCACACGACCCCGCGACCGCGCGACCCGGTCAGGCCCGCGTCGCGGCCCCTCCGCGCGGTACCGCGCCGCCGTCGACCGGGAACACGATGCCGGCCCCGCGGTAGCGCTCGCCCGCTGGTCGACCGCAACGCGACCGGACGAGTGGCGACTCGCAGATCGCAGACTCGGATCCCTCACAGTGGCGCCACTGCTCCTCACCGTGATGGCCCTGGTACTCGGTCCGACGCCCGGCTCCGCGGTGGAGCCGGACTGGTGGAAACCCTGCGGCGCGGCCCACACCCGACTCGCGCGAGCGTACTTGGGATGTCAACACCGACGGCACGGCGCACTACGGCATGGTCCGAACGGCACAGGTCCGGGGTGAACCTGGCCTCGGGTGCGACGGCCTGGGCGTCCTCGTCGAAGTGGTGGAACCCGTTCGTCGGCTTCGCGCCCGGCCGGACAGTGGACGGCGACCGGGGCACCCGCTGGGCCGGCGAGTGGACCGACGACCAATGGCTGCGGATCGACCTCGGATCCGCGAACGCGATCAAGCGCGTCACCCTCGACGGGGAGGCGGCGTACGGAAAGTCGTACCGCGTCGAGTTGTCGGGCGACGGCACGAACTGGCGGACGGCCTGGTCCACGACCACCGGTGACGGCGGCCTGGACACGGCGCGGTTCGCCGCAACTCCGGCGCGCTTCGTCCGGATTCAGGGACTGGAGCGTGGCACCGGGATCCGCCGAAACTCGCGGTGTCCGCGCGAGCTTCGGCGGACGGGCGGCTCAGCCGCGTCGGGCGCGGATGAGGTCGCGATACCAGGCGAAGGAGGCCTTCGGGGTGCGGACTTGGGTGTCGTGGTCGACGTGGACGAGGCCGAAGCGCTGGTGGAAGCCCTCGGCCCATTCGAAGTTGTCCATCAGGGTCCAGGTGAAGTAGCCGCGGACGTCCACACCTTGGGCCACGGCCGCGTCGACGGCTCGCAGATGGGTGTCCAGGTAGTCGATACGGTCGAAGTCGGGGACGGTGCCGTCCGCGGTGACGACGTCCTCGACCGAGCAGCCGTTCTCGGTGATGTAGATCGGCGGGAGCGCCGGGTAGCGCTCCTTGAGACCGACGAGCAGTTCGCGCAGACCGTCGGGGACGACGGGCCAGTCGAAAGCGGTGCGGCGATAGCCTTCGATCGGGGCCTCTTCGAAGGGCAGGCCCTCCGACGTCGGCGCCTGGATCCGGGTCGGGTTGTAGTAGTTGACACCGAGCGCGTCCAGCGGGGCGCTGACGAGTTCGAGGTCACCGTCGCGAACGGAACCGCCGAGGGTGGCGTCCGCGCCGTAGGCCGACAGGTCGGGGTAAGTGCCCGTGAGGATCGGGTCGTTGAACAGGCGGTTGTGCAGGTTGTCGTAGGCCTGCGCGGCGGCGCGGTCCGCGGGGGCGTCCGAGGCGGGCCAAACCGGGGTGCAGTTGTTGGCGATCATCACCTGGAGGCCGCGTCGGCGCAGTTCCCTCAGCGCCAAGCCATGGCCGAGCAATTGGTGGTGGGCCACCGGCAGGCAATCGAGGAACAGGGTACGGCCCGGCGCGTGGGTACCCAGGCCGTAGCCCCAGACCATGTGGATGAACGGTTCGTTGAGCGTGATCCACTTCCGGACCCGGTCCCCCAGCCTGTGGGCCACCGTGGCGGAATAATCGGCGAACCGGTACGCGGTGTCGCGGTTCAGCCAGCCGCCGTCGTCCTCGAGGCCCTGCGGGAGGTCCCAGTGGAACAGGGTCGGGACGGGCTCCACGCCGCGCGCGAGCAGGCCGTCGACCAAGCGGTCGTAGAAGTCCAGCCCCCGGGGGTTGACCTCGCCCCGGCCGGTCGGCTGGATCCGAGGCCAGGCGATCGAGAAGCGGTAGCCGGTGAGGCCCACCTCGGCCATCAGCGCGAGATCCTCCTCGTACCGGTGGTAATGGTCGCAGGCCACATCACCGGTGTGCCCGTCGCGGATCACGCCGGGCCGCGCGGTGAAGGTGTCCCACACCGACGGGCCGCGGCCGTCCTCCGTGGTTGCGCCCTCGATCTGATAGGACGCCGTCGAGGCGCCCCAGACGAAGTCTGCGGGCAGGTGGTCGAGTGCCATGCGCAACTCCTAAAACATGAGTTCCGCTCATGTTAATCCCTCTGGATGGAATGATGAAAGCGTGAGAGATCGCACCGTGGGCACGACACGCCGCCGCCCCGTCCAGAAACGCAGCGTCGAACGTTTCGAACGACTGTTGGACGCCTGTGCCGAACTCCTGGACGAAGTCGGCTACGTCGCGCTGACCACCAAGGAAGTGGCCGGCAGGGCCGAGGTGCCCATCGGCACCCTGTACCAGTTCTTCTCCGACAAGGAGGGGCTGATCGGCGCACTCGCCGCCCGCAACCTGGACACCTTCCTCGAACGGGTCTCGACCCGACTGGAGCGCGAGAGGCCCGCAGACGTCTCGGGCATCGTCGAGGTGACCGTCGACGAGTTCGTCACCATGCGCCGGACGATCACCGGCTTCGGCGTGGTCGACTTCGGCGCGGTGGGCCGCGACCACACCCTCGATCCGGCCCTGGACAACAACACCGCGGTCGCCCGACGGCTGCGCGAACTGACCGCGACCCTGACCGGGATCCGGGACGACACCGACCTGGAGATCGTCCTCCGAGTGGCCCTGGAATGCGCGGACAGCGTGCTCAAACTGGCCTTCCTCACCGATTCGCAGGGCGACCCCCGGTTGATCGCCGAGTGCAAACGAGTCCTCGACAGCTATCTGAACGACCGAATCCGCTCGTCGACAACGAGTTAGTGCCATGACGCGCCTCGCCGCCGAAAGACACGAACGGCGCTGCGACTTCGGCTTCCGCCCGGACGCGGCCCCCGGCCCTGCCGGCGGTGGAGTCGGCGCGCGGGAGGGGCGCGTGCGCGTCGGGTGCAGGGCGGTGGCCGTCGCCGTCGGCCGAGGCCGTCAGTGGTGGAAAGCCACGCGGTCCGCGTCGTGCGGGCGGCCCTCGTGGAGGTGTTTGATCGCTCGGCGCATGTCGTCGGCCAGGAGTTCGATCTGGTCGTGGTCGACGCCGTGGCGGACCAGGACGCGCTGGATGACCGTCTCCTGGCGGTCCGGTGGCAGTGGGTAGGAGGGCACCTGCCAGCCGCGCATCCGCAGCAGGTCGGACAGGTCGTACAGGCTCCAGCCGGTCGAGTCCGGGTCGGTGAGCGTCCAGGATACGGCGGGCAGGGCACCGACGCCGTCGTAGAGCAGGGTGAAGGGACCCATCTCGGCGACCTGCCGGGCGAGGTGCCGGGCGGTGTCGGCGCAGGCCTGGTAGACCCGGCGGTACCCCTCGCGGCCGAGCCGCAGGAACATGAAGTACTGGCTGACGACCTGTCCACCGGGGCGGGAGAAGTTCAGCGCGAGGGTCGGCATGTCGCCGCCGAGATAGTCGACGTGAAACACCAGGTCGTCCGGCAGGGCGTCCTGATCCCGCCACAGCGCCCAGCCGACGCCGAGCGGGGCCATGCCGTACTTGTGGCCCGAGGCGTTGATCGAGGCGACCCGCGGCAGGCGGAAGTCCCAGACCAGGTCACGGTGGAGGAACGGCGCGATGAACCCGCCCGAGGCGGCGTCGACGTGCAGCGGTACGTCGACGCCGGTCGCGGCCTGCATGCGGTCGAGCTCGGCGGCGATCTCCGCGACCGGCTCGTAGGTGCAGGTGTAGGTCACGCCGAGGATCGCGACGACGCCGATGGTGTTCTCGTCGACGTACTCGCGCAGCTGGTGCGCCTGGAGGCCGGTTGCTCCGGACTCCACCGGCACCTGGCGCAGCTCCACGTCGAAGTACCGGGCGAACTTCTCCCAACAGACCTGCACCGGTCCGCAGACCAGGTTGGGCCGGTCGGTGGACTGGCCGGCGGCCTGCCGGCGATGGCGCCAGCGCCACTTCAGGGCGAGGCCGCAAAGCATCGCGGCCTCGCTGGAGCCGGTGGTGGAGCAGCCGACCGCGTTGGCTTCCCCGGCGCCGCCGGGTGCGTTCCACAGGTCGGCAAGGATGTTCACGCAGCGCGATTCGATCTCTGCGGTCTGCGGATACTCGTCCTTGTCGACGATGTTCTTGTCCAGGCACAGGTCCATCAGCCGGTGGACCTCGTCGTCCGCCCATGTGGTGCAGAAGGTGGCCAGGTTCTGCGCGGCGTTGCCGTCCAGCAGCAACTCGTTGCGCAGCAGCTGGAAGACGACGGGGGGCAGTGAGGGTAGGTCGGGCATGGACCTTTTGGACAGGGGCTGTTCACTCAGCGGTGATGCGAAAATGTCGACGGCCGGGTCGGCCGCCGGTTCCTGAGCGTTGTGCAGAGCCATCGGGGCACCTCGCGTGTCGGTCCATCGGTCCGCATCGGACACTACGGACAGGTTCGGTGGGCGGCATGCGGGCGTGGGCCATCCGGCGGTGCGACGCGGCCGTTGTCGTCGGGCGGCGGCATCGGGCGCGCGTACGCCGGCCGCCGCGGTGCAGGCCCTGGACGGCCACGGAACCGGCCGGGCGCCGACCGCTCTGTTCGTCCACCTGGGTGTCGCCGCCGCCGTCCACGTCGTGCTCGACCTGCGCCGCCCCGAAGTCGACGTGCCCGTCGACGCCACCGAGGTCGAACCCGGCTCACCCGGCACCCGCCCGGCGGCGGCACCGCCATCTGCGAATGCCGGCTCGCCCGGCGCCGCGAACTCATCGCCAGGATCGTCAAGAGAGTCCCACGCCCTCGGACTCCGCCGCCGGTGGACCGGCGCACCCCGTCGGGGCGACTGCTGCCGTACCGGCAGTTCCCGCATCCGAGGAGCGACGTCACAGGCGGTGCGGTGCCTCGATCCCGGTGGACCGAGGACCGGACCGAGCCGAGATCGCGGTCGCAGCGAAGGCCGACCGCCTTGCCGAACACGTGCGCCGGACGCCGGTGCGTCGATCCCGACGCACCGCGAGCGCGTCCGTGAGGAACATCGCGAGCGGCGTCGACCCGGCGCCCCCGGGCCGCGAAGGCGGCGGCGGGACCGCTGTCCGGGGCTGCGAAGGGTCGGGCGGCGGTCGAGAATGGACGAGACGGGTGTCCTCCACACGAGGGAGAAGGCCCCGTGAACGAGGCGATTGACGTCGAGGGCCTCAGCAAGCGATTCGGCGCCGTGACAGCTCTGGATTCGGTGGACTTCCGTGTCCCCGCCGGAACGGTTTTCGGCCTTTTGGGCCCGAACGGCGCAGGCAAGAGCACCGCGATCCGCATCCTGACCACGATCGTGCGCCCCACGGCCGGTCGTGCCGCGGTATTCGGGTACGACGTGGTCCGCGATGCCGGCACGGTCCGGAGTCTGATCGGGCTGGCCGGGCAGTACGCGGCGATCGACAAGAACCTGACCGGCCGTGAGAACCTGCGCCTGATCGGGCGCCTCACCCACGTCCGGCGCTCGCGCGTCCGGGCCCGAGCGACAGAGCTCGTGGAATGGTTCGACCTCGCGGAGGCCGGTGACCGCCCCGCTCGAACGTACTCCGGCGGCATGCGCAGGCGCCTGGACGTCGCCGCGGCGCTGGTGCCCGACCCGCGTGTCCTCTTCCTCGACGAGCCCACCACCGGATTGGACCCGCAGAGCCGCAACGCGTTGTGGGAGATGATCCGCGGCCTCGTCGCCGACGGGACCACCGTCCTCCTCACCACGCAGTACCTGGAGGAAGCCGACCAACTCGCCTCGCGGGTGGTGGTCATCGACCGGGGGCGGGTCATCGCCGACGACACGCCGGCCGCGCTCAAGGCGCGGCTGGGCAACACGATCATCGAACTCGACGTGGAGGAGGCTCGCCGGGCGGCGCGGGCGGCGGAACTCGTGAGCGCCCGGTTCTCCACCCGCCCGGACGTCGAAGGCACCCGGCTGCGCCTGACGTCGCACGACGGGTCGCGTCCGCTGCTGGAGATCCTGCGCGTTCTCGATGCCCACGGTTTGGTGCCCGGTGCCGTGGCGGTCCACGAGTCCAGCCTCGACGACGTGTTTCTGGAACTCACCGGCCGCCGCGCGGGCGATGCCCCGGACTCCGGGCGAACCTCCGCGGAGGGATCGTGAGCGGGCCGGGCGGGTCCCCGACGTATGCCGCCCGGCGCGGCCGGCAATGGGGACCCTCGCCGCCGGCGGCGCGCGGCGCGCCACCCCTCGTGCGTGCCGCACAGGACGGACTCGCCGTCGCGTGGCGGAACCTGATCGCCCTGCGCCGCGTGCCGCGTCTGTTGATCTTCTCCACCATCCAGCCGCTGGTCTTCGTGCTGATGTTCCGGTACGTATTCGGCGGCGTCGTGCAACCGGCCCTGCACGGGATCGCGTACGTCGACTTCCTGATCCCGGGCATCTTCGTGCAAACCGCGGTGTTCGGCGCCATGAACACCGCGATCGGCCTGGCCACCGACATGGACACCGGCCTGATGGAGCGGTTCAGGTCCCTGCCCATGGCCCGCTCCGCGGTACTCGTCGGCCGCACCACCGCCGATCTCGCCAGGAACGTCTTCGTCGTGGCGCTGATGGCCGCGGTGGGCTTCGCCATCGGATTCCGGATCCACGCCGGGGTGCCCGCGTTCCTCGGGGCCATCCTCCTGGTCCTGGCCTTCGGCTTCGCGATGTCGTGGATCTTCGCGGTCGTCGGTATGGCGGTCGGCGATCCGGAGACCGCCCAGGCCGCGGCCTTCCCCGTGCTCGCTCCCCTGGTGTTCGCGTCGTCGGCGTTCGTCCCGGTGCAAACCATGCCCGGGTGGCTGCAAGCCTTCGCGGAGCATCAACCGGTCTCACGCAATGCCGACGCGGTACGCGCCCTCGTACTCGGTGGCCCGACCGCCACCGACGTCTGGCAGGCGTTGGCGTGGGATGCGGCGCTCATCGCCGTCTTCGCGCCGATCGGGGTGTGGCTGTACCGCAGGGAACCCTAGGCACAGGGCCTGTCCCGCTCATGCCGTCCTGCGGCGCCGGCGCCCGATCGCGCATCAGCCGCCGGCGGCCTTTCCTGCGGGAGGTTTCAGCCAAGCGGCAATACGGATAACTACCTATAAAATCAATAAATAGACACTAATGTGATATTTTTCTCCTGGGAATCATGCATATCAGGTGTTTAAGGAGCCGAGCCGTGCAACACGGATCCGACGGAAAGGCCGGCCCGACCGCGGGTCCTGGCAGCCCCTCGGGCCCGGGAAGCAGGACGGGGACGGCGGGGACGGCACGAACCGACAGATTGTGCCTGCTCACGGCTTTGGACGACCAGGCGACGGACACTGACGTGTTGACCGCCGCGGCGCAGCACGCGACCGCGGCGCTCGGTGGATTCGGCGCCATGGGACACCTGAGCGCAAGCGCCTCCCGGGGCTTGCACCTGATCGCGAGCAGCGGACTGCCCCGGGCCGTCACCCGCAACTGGGAGGACATCCGCGTCACCGATTCGGTGGTTCCGGCGCGCGCCTTCCGAACCGGCGAGTTCGCGTTCGCGCCCACCGCGCACCGCCCCGAACGCAACCCCTGGGACCCGCCTCACCCGTCGCCCGCCGCGGACCTCTCGGCGCGCTCCGCGATGGCGGCCGTACCGCTGTCCGGACCGGACGGACCGCTCGGCGTCCTGTCGGTGCTGCTACCGGTGACCGACGCGCTCTCCGTCGGGCAACGAACGTTTCTTCGGGAGGTGGCCCGGTGGGCGGCGGAACGGCTGCGCCTGGCCCCGCCCACGCCGGACACCGTCTCCCGCACTCTGCTGGGGACGCCGCCGGAGCGCGCTCCCGGACAGGGCCCCGATGTGACCTCCACCGAATTCGAGTTCGAATTCGATGTGCAGGCGAACGAGGTCGTCCTCGACGAGCGGTTGCTCGACGCCATCGGCATCGAGCGCGAGACATTCGACGGACGGCTCTCGACCTTCGACGACTACGTCCATCCCGATGACCTCCCCTGGGTGGTGGGAGACGTCGAACAGGCGCTCAGGACCCGTGGTCGGGCGGACAGCGAGTACCGGGTCCGCCGCTCGGACGGGACGTATGCCTGGGTGCGCTTCCGCGGCCGGGCGGTCTCGCACCGGGGCAGCGAGCCGACCCGGCTGGTCGGCACCATGTCCTACACCACCGAGACCCATGCCGCGCTGGAATCGGTGGGGCGTGCCCTGGCACACATGAGTGACGGTTTCCTGTCCGTGGACCGCGACGGGCGGATCGGATTCGTCAACGTGGCCGCCGAGCGTCTGTTCGGCCGGCCGCGCGACCTGGTGGGGCGGTCGTTGTGGGGCGTCCCCGTCGTGCGGAAGGTGCCCCTGCTGGAGGAGCGCTCCCGCCGAGCCGTCGCCACGGGGGTCCCCGACGGGTTCGAGGTGCCGTGGCCGGGCACCGATCGCTGGTACCACCTACGACTGGTCCCCCTGGCCGACGGACTCACCCTCTACATCACGGATGTCACCGAAAGACGCCTGCGCGAAGCGGAGCGCGCCGCCGCCGAACGCGCCGCCGCCGAGCGCGCGGCCGTCATGACCCGACTGACCCGAGCACTCGCCGAGGCGACCACCACCCGGGACGTGACCGCCGCCGTGGCCGAGAGCGTCCTTCCTCCCCTGCACGCGACCGGACTGGTCATCCTGGCCCTGGGGAACGAGCGACTGGACCTTGTCGGCTCCGTCGGCTATCCGCCGGCGCTCCTCGATCGCCTCCACGGCATGCCGGTCGTCGCCACCACACCTCTGGGAGAGGTTCTGCGCACCCGCGCACCGAAGTTCATCGAGTCACCCGACGACCTCGCCGCCGGCCATCCCGGGTTGGTGGACTGCCCGGTCACCGAAGGGAAGCAGGCGTGGGTCTTCCTTCCGTTGATCGTCTCGGGCCGCGAGATCGGTGTGGTCGTCGTCTCCTTCGACCAGCCGCGACATCTCACCGGGGACGAACGGAGTCTGCTGACCGTGTTCGGCGGTCAACTCGCCCACACGCTCGAGCGGGCCCGCCAGTACGACGTGGCCACGACTCGCGCCCGTGACCTCCAAAATGCCCTCCTGCCCCGGGCCCTGCCGCCGCTCCCCGCGATCACCGCCGCCGCCCGATATCTGCCCGCCGGACAGGGTGCGGACATCGGTGGCGACTGGTACGACATCATTCCGCTGTCCGGCGACCGTGTCGCTCTGGTCATCGGCGACGTCATGGGCCACGGCATGCCCGAGGCCGCCACCATGGGCCGCCTGCGCACCGCCGTGCGCACGCTCTCCGACCTCGAACTGCCCCCGGACGACGTCCTGACCCGACTCGACGACATCGTCGGCGAACTCGGGGAGGAGTCCTTCGTCACCTGTCTGTACGGCGTCTATGACCCGACCACCCAGATCCTCACGTACGCCAACGCCGGCCATCTCCCGCCCGTGGTCGCCCGCCGCGACGGCACCGCGTCCCTGCTGACGTTCGATCCCGACCCGCCACTCGGGATCGCCGCCCCGCCCTTCGGCGTCCACGACGTGTCCCTGCCCGACGGCAGCTTCGTCGTCCTCTACACCGACGGTCTCGTGGAGACCCCGGGTCTCAACATCGACAAGGGCCTGCGTCACCTCACCGAGACCGTCGCCGCCGCTCTCGCCGACCGTGACGGGCCGGCCCAAGATCCCGACCGGCTGTGCGACGCCGTCACCACGGCCCTGCTGCCGCCGCACCGCCGCACCACCGACGACACCGCCCTCCTCGTCGCCCGCACCCGTTCCCTTTCGCCGGGTGACATCGCCACCTGGGCCCTCCCCGAAGACCCCACGGCCGCGGGCCAAGCCCGGCACCACGTCCACGAGCAGTTCCGGATCTGGCATTTGGGCGAGGAACTGGAAATGGCCACCGAACTCATCGTCAGCGAACTCGTCGGCAACGTCATCCGCCATGCGACGGGTCCGATCCAGTTGCGCCTGCTGCGCAGCCGCACCCTCATCTGCGAGGTCACCGACGGCAGTCTGACCACGCCCCATATCCGACACGCCCGCGCGACGGACGAGGGTGGACGCGGCCTCCAACTCGTCGCCGCCATGGCCCAACGATGGGGAACGCGCTACACCCTCACCGGCAAGTGCATCTGGACCGAACAGGCACTCGACGCGTGAACGGCCGACACCGGGCTGGGCCGGACAGACCTGGGCCGACAATCTGTTCATGCTCGGCCTGCTCGGCGTCGGCAGCCGACTCGGCCTCGCGACGGGCCCGGCCGAACCACGTACGACTACCGCACCACACCGTGCGACTTCCGGGAGTGGCGGGAGAGCGAGTCGAGGACCACCGCGGCGAGCAGCACGCCACCGGTGATCATCGACTGCACCGACGTCTGGATGCCGATGAGCACCATCCCCGAGGCGATCGATTGCACGACCAGCACACCGAGCAGCGCGGACCAGGGTGTGCCGCGTCCGCCGAAGAGGCTGACGCCACCGATGACGGCCGCCGCGATGGCGTCGATCAGTAGGTTGGTGGAGCCCGAGGTCTGTCCCACCGAGGCGACGCGCGAGGCGAGGAACAGCCCGCCGAACGCGGCCAGCGTCCCGGAGACCGCGAACGCCGAGGCGCGGATCCACACCACGTTGATACCGGCGAGGCGGGCCGCCTCGACCCCACCTCCGATCGCGAAGATCTTTCGCCCATATCTGGTGCGCCGCAGGACGAAGTCCAGCCCGACGACGAAGAGCAGGAAAATCAGCAGGGCGAAAGGCAGGCCCTCGAACTGGTTCAGCACGTACGCCGCCGCGAAGCCGATCACCGCCACGGTGCCGGTACGCACGGCAATCCCGCCGAGCGAGCGGGACGAGACCCGGGCCGCCCTGCGGCGTCGCTCGTCGTGGTACGACGCGAGGAAGTACCCGGCCGCTCCGATCGCCGCGAGCCCGTACGCGACGGCCTCATCGTGGAAATAGCGTTCGGTCAGGGCCGAGACGAAGCCGTCGGAGTGCAGGTTGATGGTGCCGTTGGCGCCCAGGACGTAGAGCATCAGGCCGTTCCAGACCAGCAGTCCGGCCAGCGTGACGACGAAGGCGGGTACGCCGACCCTGGCGAAGAAGAACCCCTGAAGGGCACCGATCCCGCCTCCGACGAGGGCTGCGGTGACGGCCGCCAACCATTCGGGCATGCCACTGTTGACGTTCATCACGGCGAACACCGCCGCCGCGAGTCCGCTGACCGCACCTACCGACAGGTCGATCTCGCCGAGCAGCAGAACGAAGACGAGCCCGACCGCGATCAGCCCCGTGCCAACGATGTCCACGCTGAGGTTGGAGAGATTACGCGGGGACAGGAAGTGGTTGTCCAGGAGTTGGAAGGTCGTCCAGATCACGATGACCGCGCACACACCGGGAACCGAGCCGAGTTCACCGTTGCGCAGCCTGAGGACGAAGTCGCTCGCGTAGCCCTTCAGGCCGGATGGGCGATCCCCGGTCCTCGGGTCGCGAGCACCGGGCCGATCGGTGACGGCCCCGGCCCTGTTGCGACCGATGTCGCCCGATGTCTTCGTACCGGTCACAGCGTCGCCTCCCACGGCTGCGTCTTCCGATGGGTCACGGCGTTGTCCGTGGCGCCGGTGATGGACGAGACGATCTGCTCCTGCGACGTGGTCAACACGTCGAAGAACCCGTTGTTGCGGCCGAGGCGCAACACCGCGACGTGGTCCGCGACGGCCTTGACGTCGCCGAGGTTGTGGCTGATCAGCAGGACACCCAGTCCGCGTTCCCGCAACCGCTCGATCAGATCGAGGAAGTGCGCGGTCTGCCCCACGCCCAGCGCCGCGGTGGGCTCGTCGAGGATCAGGACCTTGGGCTCGCTCAGCAGCGTCCGGGCTATCGCGACAGCCTGCCGCTGCCCTGCGGAGAGCGAGGCCACCGGCACCCTCGTCCTGGGGATGCTGACGGACAGCACGTCCAGCAGGTCGAGCTCCCTCGCGCGGCGCTCCATCGCCACCTCGTCGAGCACGCCCGCCCGGCAGATCTCGTGACCCAGGAAGAGGTTGCCGACCACGTCGAGGCTCTCGCACAGGGCCAGTTCCTGGTAGACGCTCGCGATGCCCAGCGACTGGGCATCGCGGGGCCGGGCGATCCGCACCGGCCGACCGTTCCACTCGATGACGCCCTCGTCGGCCGGGCCGGCGCCGGTGATCACCTTGACGAGGGTGCTCTTGCCGGCTCCGTTGTCGCCCACCAGGGCGACGACTTCCCCGGCGTTGATCTCCAGTTCGACGCGCGTGAGCGCGTGGAGGGCGCCGAATCGTTTGCAGATGCCGCGCAGGGCCAGCAGCGGCGTCGTTGTCACGTGGACCATCTCCTTCGCCGCGACCGGTGGCGACTAGGTGGTGAGTCCCGCCTTTTGGCAGGCGGCCCGGAGATCCGGGGTGCAGATCTGCGCGATCGTGTACACCCCGTCCTTGACGAGGGTGCTCGCGATGGTGTCGACGGTCACGGGCGTCAGGGGACCCAGAACGGCGGGTATCGCGTTGCTGGTGTCGTTGCCGACGCGGTCCTTCGCGATGGCGTCGATGGACGCGCCGCGGCCCAGGGCGAGTGCCATCTCGACGGCGGCCCCGGCTTCGGAGACGAAGGATTTGTAGACGGTGACGTACTGCCGGCCCGCGACGATCCGCTGCACGGCTTCGCGATTGGCGTCCTGGCCCGTGATGGGGGGCAACGACTTGACGTCGGCGGCCTTGAGGGCGGTGAGGACGCCGAAGGCGAGGCCGTCGTTGGCCGAGTAGACGCCGTCGAGACGGTCCGGGCCCACATCGGCGATGGCGGCGGACATGTTGGTGAAGGCGTTCTGCGGTATCCACCCGCCGGTGTAGTACGACTTGACGATCTTCGCCCTGCCCTCGAAGGCGGAGAGCGCACCCTTCTGTAGAGCTGCGGTGTTCGGGTCGGTGGGGTCGCCGTTCATCATCACGATCCGCGGTTCGTGCGTCCCGTGCCCCATCGCCGTGAGCAGTGCCTCGGCCTGGAGCCTGCCGATTTGCTCCGAGTCGTAGCCGGAGTACGCCGAGATGGGACCTTCCGCGAGGCGGTCGTACGAGACCACCGGGATGCCCGCGTCATGCGCCCGTGTGATCGAGGGGCGCAGCGCCTTGTAGTCGACCGGGTCGAGGATCATGGCTCGTACCCCGTTGGCGATCATGGAATCCATCTGCTGCTGCTGGGTGGCCACATCCCCCGAGGCGTTGGCGTACTTGACCACACAGTCGGGGCACAGCTCCCCCACCTTCGCCTGGATCAGGGGCTTGTCGGAGGCGGCCCAGCGCGCGGTGTGGGTGTCGGGAAGCAGCAGGCCGATGGCGAAGCCCCTCGTGTTCGGGTCACCCCCGCCGGGTGTCGCGGCGGGTTGCAACGCGCCGCACGCGACCACACCGGCGACGAGGGACGCCACCGCGGCGGCCAGGACGGCACGCCCGACGGTGCCTCCCACGGGGCCGGGTCGTCGAATCATGGCAGCCATCCAGAGCAACATCAGGACACCTCATCCGACCATACTCCGCCGCGCTGTGGCAGGCCGTTCGAATCCGTCGCGCCTCACACCCCCTGTGGCGAAAGCAGTACCTCCCCCCACACCTGCTTGCCGCCGCTCAGCGGCACCGAGCCCCATGCCTCCGACATCGCCTCGACCAGCAACAGACCCCGCCCCCCGGTCACCTCCCAGTCGACGCTGGCCGGCTTGACGGGTGTGCGCGGCGAGGAGTCGCTCACCGCGACCCGGAGGCGATCGCCTGCGAGCGTGAGGTCGAGGCGTACCTCGCCCTGCGTGTGCGCGATGGCGTTGGTGACCAGTTCGGAAACGATGAGCAGGATCGCGTCGGTCTCCTCGGTCACCTGCCAGGCACGCATCGTGCGCGCGGTGAAGCGGCGCGCGTGCATGACCGCGTCGGGTAGCCGCCACACCGTCCAGCCGGCGCGCCGCGGACGCGCGGTCAGCCCGTCGTAGCGCATGAGCAACAGCGCCACGTCGTCGTCGCGGGCCTCGGCGCCGCGGATCAGCTCGTCGGCCATCCGGTCCACGTCGGACGGATCCGCCGCCGAGAGCGTTTCGCAGACCCGCCGGACACCGTCCTCCAGCAGGAGCTTGGAGGACTCGACCAGACCGTCGGTGAGCAGCGTGAGCACCGACCCCGGGGACAGCGGAGCCATGGTCAGCGGGAACTCCGCGTCCGGGAGCACCCCGAGCGGGGGCCCGCCCTCGGTCTCCACCTCCCGAGTCGTGCCGTCCGGCTCGCGCACGACCGGCAGCATGTGCCCGGCCCGCACGAACCAGGCGTCGCCCTCCTCCGTGTCCAGAGCCACATAGCAGCAGGTGGCGAAGGCGTCGGTCTCCATGCCGGCCAGCAGGCGGTTCGTGTGCGAGACGACCACGTCGGGCGGGTGGCCCTCGACCGCGTAGGCACGGATCGCGGTGCGGATCTGGCCCATCACCGTGGCGGCTTCGGCGCTGTGCCCCTGCACGTCGCCGATGACCAGCGCGACGAATCGGTCCGACAGCGGAATGACGTCGTACCAGTCGCCACCCACCGCGAGGCCCGCGGTCGCCGGTAGATAGCGCGCGACGGTTACGCAGCCGGGCAGCGACGGGAGCTTGCGGGGCAACAGGCTGCGCTGGAGCATCGCGGCGAGTTCGTGCTCGGCATCGAACGCCCGGGCGCGTACGAGGGCCTGCCCCACCAGACCCGCGGTGGCGGTCAACAGGGAGCGCTCCTCCGTGCCGAACCGGTGCGGCTTGTCCCAGCCCAGCAGGCACAGGCCGACCACTCGGTTGCCGTACGGCAAGGGCAGTATGGCGAGACCACCGCGGCCGAGTTCGTCGAGGCCGGGCTCGAGGCCGGTACTGGTCGCCCACAGGCATGTGGTGCCGGCGCGGAGCGCGGCCGTCAACGTCGGCAGGGCACCGGTCAGCGTGTCGGGCCGCTCCAGCCGCCACTCGCTGCGCCAGTTCTCCGGCCACGCCGTCGGCTCCGGCGGGTCCAGCAAGGTGACGACCAGCCGGCCGGCGTGCAGTTGCGACAGCGCCAGCCGGTCGGCCCCCAGCGGCTCTCGAAGTGCGCTCACCAGGCTCCGACCGACATCCCGCACGGCAAGCGCGGTCGCCAGCAGGGCGGACAGCCGCTGCACCATGGAGACCTCATCGGTGCTCGACCGCAGGTGGGAGGCATCCACGAGCACGCCCAGCAGCCTTTCCGGCCGGCCCGAGGGGTCCAGCAGCGCCCGACAGCGCAGCCGCAACCACCGCAGTTCGCCCGTGGACCGGCGGATGCGAAACTCCAACTCCCGACCGCCCGGCATCGCATTCCCCGGCTCGACGACCGACATGAGTGCGGGCAGATCTTCCGGGACGGTGCGCGCCAACAGAGTCTCCACCCGACCGTCGAAGTCATCGGGAGTGATACCGACCAGGTCGAGCACGTGCTCGTCCGCCTGGATCCGCCCCGTGCTCAGGATCAGGGTGAACGACCCGGCGCGGTCATCATCCGCGGCCGAGGCGAGTCGCTTCTCCGGCCGTCTTCGGCCGACCGCCGCGTTTGCATCCGCGTCGTGGACGGCTCCACCTGCGGCTGCCACGCCCGGGAGGCCGCTCGGCAGGTCGGGTCGCACTCGACCGTGCTCGGTCAAGCCGCCCGACGCACCGGCGAGGGCTCCACCGGATTCGGAGCCGCCGCTCGCCGGGCACCCGGCTTCGACACGCAAGGCGACCTGACCTGCGTACAGCTCCAAAAGGCCGCGCCGCCGGGCTTCGAAGCCGTCACCCGTGCAGTCCACCACGACCAGGCACCCCAGGCGCCTGCCGTCCACGTCGAGGGGCAACGCGCCCAGCGAGGCTCCGGCAGCGGACACGATGGCGTCGCCGTCCGGAGCCGCGATCTCGTCCGAGGACAGCCACAGCGGCCGACCGGCGCGGAACGCGTCGGCGATGGGCGACCCCCCGGACAGCGGGTACCACGGCCACAGCCCGTACGCAGCGCCGGAACTCTCTCCGACCGTCTCGGTCAGGCGCAGCCCGTGCGCCTCCTCGTCCACCACGTAGACGGCGAGCATCGCCACCCCGGCGGAGGCCAAGACTTGCTCTGTCACAGTGGGCGACGCCCTCTCAGCGGTGGGTCAACGGTGGACTCCCCGGGCCATCACGGCAGATGAAGCCGGGATGGCCTCCTCCAACCTCCTGCCTCATTCCAGTGTGTGTGTAACCCCGCTCCAGGTGCCCTCGGTACAGGGACGGAACGACGCGGGAATATCGCCGGCCGAGGGCCCGGGTGGATCCGGTCACGAACCGTCGAACGCCGCGTCCCGCACGCGTACGGTGGAATGGCGAGCGGGCTCGGGGCTTCACCGACGAAAGGGTGGCCATGAGCACATCTGCAGGCCATCGGAGCCACGGCAGTACCGACGATCCGGGTTCGGGCGGGGGAACGCCCGTGCACGACGGGAAGCCCCCGTCGCCGGTGGATTTCCGAGCGGTGTTCGAGGCGCTGCCGGCCGGGGTGGCGCTGCTCACGCCGGACCTGATCTATGTGGAGGCGAATCCGAGGTACCTGCGCCTGGCGGGACGCCGACGCGAACAAGTCGTCGGCCGGTACATCTTCGAGGCGTTCCCCGACAACCCCCGGCGCAAGGACGCGCTCGGAACACACCAGCTCGCCGCCTCACTGCGCCGGGCGGCCGGCGGGCACCGCGACATGATGGCCATCCAGCGCTACGACACCCAGCGATCCGACGATCCCGGCGTGTGGGAGGAGCGGTACTGGAGCGTTCTCAACGTCCCCGTCCTCAGCCCCGACGGCCGGGTGCGATGGGTCCTGAACCGCGTCGAGGAAGTCACCGAACTCCTGCGCGCCAAGAACGAATGCCCCGCCGAGCGCGCGAACTTCATGGAGGCGGAACTGTACAACCACGCGCGTGAACTCCAGGACATCAACGAACGCCTCCGAGGCGCCTACGCACGCGAACGCGAAGTGGCCCTCGTCCTGCAGAGCGCGATGCTGCCCGCGCCGTCACCGTCGCCGCACGCCGGTCCCGACGCCGCGGCGGTACGCTACCGGCCCGCGCAGGGGGCGCTGAACGTGTGCGGCGACTGGTACGACCTGGTGGACCTGCCCGAGGGACGCACCGCCGTCGCGGTCGGCGACGTGGTCGGGCACGGCCTCAAGGCCGCAGCCGTCATGGGCCAGCTCCGCAGCGCGCTGACCGCGACCCTGCGCATCGCCGACGGACCCGCCCACGCCCTGGAGGCGCTCGGGCTGCACGCACGCTCGGTACCCGGTGCCGAAGCCGCGACCGCCGTCGCGGTGATCGTCGACCCCGCACGCCACGACCTCCACTACAGCAGCGCGGGACACCTGCCTCCCGCCCTCCTCGCCCCCGACGGAGGGGTAACCCTCCTCGACCGGGCCACCGACCCCCCTCTCGGCGCCCACCCCGAACACCTCCCCCGCCTCCAAGCGGCGCTCGACTACCCCACCGGCGCAACCCTGGTCCTGTACACCGACGGCCTGATCGAACGCCGCGACGAAGACATCGACACGTCCGTGGCCCGCCTCGCCCACTCCCTCGCCGGCCACCGCGCCCTCGACCCCGAACCCCTGGCCGACGCGCTCCTGGCCGACCTCCTCCCATCCGACGGCGCCACCGACGACACCGCCCTGGTGGTCCTGCCGCTGCGCGATCACCACACGAGGACGCAACCCCGGTGATCCTCACCCACGGCGGGCCAAACACGTTCGTCGCACCGGCGACCCCCGCTCCGACGCGAGCCGAGCTTCGCCCGAGGGCCTGCGGAGATGACTCCCTCGGTCTCAGGACAGTTTGGCTTCGGGAGCGAAGGCGGGGAGCTTGTCGAGACTGCTGCGCACGGCCTCGGCTCCGTACTCGAACATCTGCCGCTCGTAGTCGTCGACCGCGTCGAGCAGATCCCGGCGGCCCTCGTTGGCGTCGACCAGGCAGCGGCGCAGCAGGTCGGCATCGCGCAGCGCGGTGTTCGCACCGTTGCCGCCGGTCGGAGAGGTGGCGTGGATCGCGTCGCCGAGCAGCGTGACCGGGCCGGACGCCCAGCGCTCGCGGGGCTTGACCACCCGGATGGACAGCAGCGTGCTGTTGTCCGGGTCGGCCTGCTCGATCAGCGCGCGCAGTTCCGGGTGCCAACCCTGCATCCTGGACAACACGGCGTCCTGCACGGTCAGGTCCGCCGGCGAGCCGTTCGGCGGCAGGATCATGGCCCAGCGCACATAGTCGCCGATGTCGGGCAGCGTGACTTCGGGGGCCAGTTGCTCGGCGGCCTGCTTCGGCGGGGTTCGGAAGCGCATCGCGCCGAGAAGCAGGCTGACGCCGTCACCCGCGATCTTCGAGCCGTAGGCCTTGGACAGGCCGGCGAACTCGTCGGTCAGCGGGGTGCGGCCGATGACGAACCGGACACCGGTGTCGGTCGGGATGGTCTGCGGCGACAACACCCCGCGCACCGCGGAGGTGACGCCGTCGGCGCCGACGAGCAGGTCGGCGGTGGCGGGGTCCCGGCGGGCGAATCGGGCTCGGACCTTGCCGTCGGCCTGTACGTCGTAGCCGGTCAGCGCGGCATCGGTGTGCACGGTGAGGCCGGTCAGCAACAGGTGTCGTAGCACCTGCCGGTCGACCACGATGCCGGTCCGGCCCGCGCCGAGCCTGCCGATCTCGTTCAGCCGCGGGTCCAGGATCAGCTGCTCGGCGGAGGCGTCCATGACGATCTCGTCCAGCAGTGGATGCCAGCGTGTCGGCAGGCATCGGCGTACCGCCTGGAAGCCGATCGAGTTCAGCACGAGCCGGTAGCCCTGGAAGCGTGCGACGATCCCCGGGTCGCGCTCGAACACGTCGGCCTCGATCCCGGCACCACGCAGACCCTGTGCAAGAGCCAGACCACCCAGACCCGCACCGACCACGGAAACTCGCATCACGCACCTCCGGAACATCGACACGAACTTAGTTCGTTTCACTGATGATCTAAGTTCTATGCAACGAACTAAGATCGTGTCAAGCGGTCCGGTGCTCTGCGGTGCTTCTCATGCCTTGGGTACCCCGACCTTCAGTCCCTCGGTGACGCCGCCGCCGTTCGCGCGGAGAGGGCGTGTGGTCCGGTTCGCTCGGGGTACGCGCCGGCGCCTCGTCGTACTCGTAATGCCGTGGGGTGTCGATCGAACCCACGAGATCGCCCCTACTTCTTCTTCGTCAGCGGCGGAACCTTCTTGTCACACAGCTCCATCGCCTTCTTCACCTTGTCGTCGCCCAGGTCGAGGGCGACCATCCCGCCGCCCGGACCGTCGCCCATGTTCACGCCGTTCTCGCGCATGCACGCCGATCGTTTGGCCTGCCACTCCTTGAACTTGGGGTCGTTCGGGTCGAAGTCGCTCTTCGGCTGGAACCTCTCGCACGCCTTCATCGCATCCTCGGTCTTCGACGACCCCTCGTCCGCAGGCATCGCCCCGATCCGCATCGCACCACCCTCGCCGGGCTCCGGGTCGGGCATGTCCACCCCGTGCTCACGCATACAACCCGCGAACTTCACCATCTGGTCCCGCCGTTCCGCGTCGTCACCCTTACCCGAACCCGAACCACCCTCGCCACCCCCGGACTTCGCCGCGCCCTTGCTGCCACCCGAGGCAACCTTCACCCCCGAGCCGCCGCCGTCGCCGCAACCGACCGTCGTCACGGCGAGACCACCCGCCAGAACCACCCCCACCACCAACCGCAACATCAAGGGCCGCCCCGAACCCACGCGTCCGAACCTCGTCATCACTGCCGCTCCCGTCGGTAGTCCTCTGTCGGTCCTGTCGCACCTTTCGTCGCCGCCGCCGTGACGACGAAAAGTGCGACACCAGGTCTACGCGCCCGCGAGTTACCAGGACGTCACCCGAATCGGTTACCGCGAGCCAACACGAAGCCGCGTATAACGGGTGACGGCCGGTTCGAAGTCCCCCGGTTCGAACCATTGCCTTTCGCCCCCGAACCCTCCTCCCGACCCGGCCTTCCTGCCCCCACGCTCATCGGCGTGCTCCGCGCGAGGGGTCCGAGCCAGAGCAGCACTCCGAGGTCACCTCGGGCACGTTCCCATGGCGGAGAGGGCTCGGCCATCACGCCCCCAAAGCTCAGCACCGCACGGCGGTTCGTACCGCCGCCACTACGCCTACACCGACGCACCCATCCACATCGGCGTGGCTCTGATGGGCCACCTCGGCATCGAGACCACCCGCGGCTACGTCGCCGTCTTCGACGAGGACGTCATCCGGCACTACCAACTCACGCTCACCTTCCTCCGCGCCAAGCGCGAGGAGACCCAACGACGGGCCCGCCGCTCTGCCGTCGACCTGGAAGGACTATCTCTGAAGCACCGCCGACTTCTTCACTACAACATCGGTCGCCCTTGCATACCGCTCCCGCTCACCGGACCGAGCCCGTCCCGACGCCCCCGCGCTCTCGCTATGCG
The DNA here is from genome assembly GCF_053618075.1 of Embleya sp. NPDC055664. Classification (NCBI taxonomy): domain Bacteria; kingdom Bacillati; phylum Actinomycetota; class Actinomycetes; order Kitasatosporales; family Streptomycetaceae; genus Embleya; species Embleya sp. NPDC055664. The sequence goes on along the minus strand of NZ_JBSHGZ010000038.1, from coordinate 79,455 downwards.
CGACGAGTCTGAAGATCAGTGCACGAACCAGCATCTGCCGCCAGTCGGGATGACCACCGCTACCGGTCAGCAGGTCGGACGGAAGATCGAACCACAGCAAACCATCCGCTACCACGATCGCCTCCGCGAACACCCGAGGCCGCCAATACGGCGAAAAGTCGATCACAGCAGGCACTTCGTCCCCGGAGAAGAGCACATTGCCGGTGAGATCGCCGTGAATGAGCTGGGCGGCATCCTGCTGTACCGGGCGCCTCAGCTCCAGCAGAGCCGAGAACGGCGCGGAGAGGTCGTCGATCACGTCGACGACCTGCTCACCCCAAGCGACCCGGTCGCCCACGGCCCAAGGATGGGTACGCCGGTCCAGGAAATCCGGCCGGGGCACCTGTCGCAAGGCAGCGTGGAAGGCACGACCGGCACTGAGCACACCGGCCCAATGCCTCCGAGGGCCCGGCTCACCGGTCAGGAACTCGCCGGCCGTCCAACCATCCACGACGCTCCGACCATCGGCGGCCCGGAGCGGCAGCGGGACCCGGAAGCCACCGCCCGGCGCCAGGCTCTCGAACAAGGAAGCAGCCCACTCAACCTCGTCGTCAGGCCCCTCAGCGGGCTTGAACACGAACCCACCGACGAGAACGCTTCGTCCCTGCCCACCAACCAGCGGGACAGGAGGGCCCTTCGCACCGAAGGCATCAAGGACGGCACGGGGAGGGACAGCGTTGCTCGGCAACTCGGTCACGCAGGGCATCCTGCCGCCGCCACCTTGCCTGGCGCACCTACTTTTCGCCCAGCCCAGGCCTTCGCACCAGGCCGCATCACTCTTCCGGGTGCGGTGCAGAGAAGCGGACACCGCGGGAGCCGGCCGGGACACCGACCGTGCCCGCGCGATGGACTCCGGAGCGACCACGCGGGAGACGGTGGATCGTTCGGGCGGATTACCCGTCCACGAAATGGGTTATTTATTAGGAAAGAACTATTTAACGCGTATAAGTGACTTCATCAATCGAAAGTTTCCACGCCGATACGCACGACCGGGCAGGTGAGGTGATGAGTCCGGACGGACGGAGCCCACAGGAGCGGCGGGGTGGGGAGGATGACGGCGGCCGGGCCCGCGTCGCGATGTGGGATTGGGACGTGGCCGAGGGCACGGTCGCCTGGGACGATTCCGCCGCGGCCGTATTCGGCGTGGAGCCGGATGAACTGCGATGGGAGGCCACGGCCTGGCAGCGTCTGATCCACCCGGTGGACCTGCCGCGGGTGCTGGAGAGTGTCGAGGACGCGTCCCGTGCGCGCGGTGCCTACAGCGTGGCGTGCCGGATACGGCGGCGCGACGGCGGCTACCACCGGGTGGAGTTTCGTGGCCATTGCGCGCTCGACGGGCAGGGCGCACCGAACCACATGATCGGCACCGTGAGTGACGCCACCGATCGGCACGCACGGGATGTGGCGGCGTCGCCACCGCCCTCCGGTCGAATCCCGCGGGACGAAGCGCAAGACGTGGCCGCGGACCGCACCGAACGGATCGCCACGATGACCACGGCCCTCGCCGCCGCGGTGACCGGGCGGGACGTGGTGAATGTCGTACACGACCACATGCTGCCCCTGTTCGTGGACGCGACCGGGGTGGGTATCTGGGTCGAGGAGGCGGGGCGGGTGTACGCGGTGGGTACCGCCGGATACTCGCAGGAGTTCATCGATTTGTTCGAGGGGCACCCCACGGAGGACACCCCGCCGGCAATGGACGCCAAACGGGATCGTGTTCCGATCTTCGTCTCGTCGCCCGAGGAGTACCTGCGTCGCTACCCGAATCTCGACCACGCCGTCGCACTCAGCGGCAAGAATGCCTGGGCGTTCCTGCCGCTGATCGCCTCCGGACGGGTGATCGGCTGCGCCGTCATCTCCTACAGTCGGCCGCACCGGTTCGCGCACGAGGAACGCACGCTGTGCACAGCGCTGAGCGCCCTGGTCGCCCAAGCCCTCGCGCGCGCCCGGCTCTACGACGCCGAGCACGACCGGGCCCGTCAATTGCAACAGGGGCTGCTGCCGCGTGCTCTTCCCCCGACTCCGGCCCTCACCGCGGCGGCCCGCTACCTGCCCGCCACCGAGGGAATGGAGGTCGGGGGAGACTGGTACGACATCATCCCCCTGGCAGGAGACCGGGTGGCCCTGGTCATCGGGGACGTCATGGGGCACGGACTGAGGGAAGCGGCGACGATGGGTCGACTGCGCACCGCCGTGCAGACCCTCGCCGACCTCGAACTACCGCCGGACGAACTGCTCCACCACCTCAACGACCTGGTCTGCGGGCTCGGCGACGACTTCTACGCCACCTGCCTCTACGCCGTCTACGACCCCACCGACGGCACCTGCTCCCTCGCCACCGCGGGCCACCCACCACCCGCAGTCGCCGACGACACCGGACACGTGCGCTTCGTCGACCTGCCCGTCAACCCGCCGCTCGGTGCCGCGGCCCCACCCTTCGACGCGACCGAACTCGTCCTCCCCGACGGTGCTCTCCTCGTGCTCTACACCGACGGACTGGTCGAATCCAGCGCGCGGGACATCGACCGGGGAATGGCCCACCTCGCCGAACGCCTCCGAACCGTCCTGACCAACGGACCGACCGACCCCGACGCCATCTGCGACGACCTGCTGAAAACGACGGGACCGGACCGACAACCGACCGACGACGACACCGTGCTGCTCGTCGCCCGCACCCACCGACACGCCCCCGAGGACATCGCCACGTGGCGCCTGCCGGCCGAACCACAGGCCGCCGGCGCCGCCCGCCACCACATCCGCGACCAACTGTGCGCATGGGACCTGGAGGAACTGTCCTCCGTCACCGAGCTCCTGGTCAGCGAACTCCTCGGCAACGTCGTACGACACGCCAAGGGACCCGTCTCCCTGCGCCTGCTGCGCAGCCGCGCCCTGATCTGCGAAGTCACCGACGGCAGCGCCACCATGCCCCGCATCCGCCGCGCGACCGAGACCGACGAGAACGGCCGAGGGCTGCAACTGATCGCCATGCTCGCCGAACGCTGGGGCGCCCGCTACACCCCCGACGGAAAATGCATCTGGACCGAACAATCCATGCCCGTCGACGCACCCCGCCCGCCGACGCGGTAGGCCGCGGGCCGGCGCGGGGGCTCCCACCGATTCCTCCCGCGAGTCGGGCCGGCTATGGATGCGATACATCTTGCGGCCGGATCCGGTGGCGGTGACGCCATCAGGCATCGCGGGGCCCACCCTCTGCGCCGTTCGGTGCCGCTTCGACGCGGCAACACGTCCGCCGTGGTCGCGCACCGCGGCTCGCGACAGACGCTCATGGCCGTCGGCAAATGGGCGTCCACCTCGGTGGTGGCGGCGACCGAGCAGGTGTTCACGATCGGAGTGACGAGCCAGGGACCCATCGGGTTGAAGGTCTCGCAGGACTTGCCCAGGTCCCACTGGCCGGAGTATTCGAGGTGGCTGTGTCAGTCGTCCGGCACGGCCAGGGCGTCGATCTCCACGAGGAGTCCCGGCGGGAGCTGCATGTAGACGGTGGTGCGGGCGGGGAAGGGCTCGCCGACGGCCGCGGCATACGCCTCGTTCAACTCGGGCAGGTGGGCGGGGTCGGTGAGGTGGACGCGGAGCATGACGACGTCCTCCAGGCCCGCGCCGGCCGCCTTGAGTACGGCGGTGACGTTGCGCAGGACCTGTGCGGTCTGCTCGGCGACGGTGGTGCCGACGACCGCGCCGGTGTCCGGGTCGAAGGGGAGCTGTCCGGAGACCTGCAGGACGGGCCCCTTCCGGATGCCCTGGGACAGCGGGGCCGGGAGGGAGGGGGCGTTCTCGGTGGTGATGACGGTTCTGGTCACGGTGTTCCTTGCAGCGGTGGTGATCCCCGAAGGGGGTGAGTAGACAAAACACATACGGGCGTCAGCACCAGGCCTGTCGTTCCCGGCTGCGGGGGTCGTCGATCCGGATCCACTGGGCGTCGATGTGCATCGTGGCCCTGCGATCGGTGTCGTAGGCGTCCCAGCCGGGGTCGCCGGTGGCGGCGAACCGGATCCAGGTCTCGTGCATGCGGCCCGCGAGATCCGCCGCGGGCTTGTCGGGGCCGAGCAGGGCGTTCGGACCGTTCAGCTCGGGCCGGTCCGCGAGGTCGAAGACGAAGGGCAGCTCGACGGCGTGGTCCGTTTTTCGGTTTCCTGCTCGGCTCGGACGCGCAGCTGGTCGACCGGGCGCTCGCACCGGGTGCCGCCATGACGGACACCACCTGCCGGATCAGCGAACAGCACCTGCACGAACGCCTTGCGCTCACCGGTCTCGACGACGAACCGCACAGGCTCCCCGGCGTTTCGACAACATGCTCGATCGGCTGGAGAAGTCAATCGAGGGCCGGCGCTGCTTCGTCGCCAACACCTCACGCGAGCTGCGCAGCCCGCCGGCCGTGCGGCGACGGGTGGTCCACGCTTTCAGAGGGGGCCACGGTGGTGCGGTCGGGGTCCACGAGGGCGCGCCGTTTGTGAGGCGCTTTCCGATCGATGACCGGTGATCTGGATCAGGTGGGTCACGGTCTCGTGCGCGCGGGCGGCGGCAGCCGTGAGACGGGTGGCGCACTCCGGGACGTGGCCCGCCGGGAGACGTGCGGCCGTGGCGGCGAGGCTTCGTGCGTGGTACGCACCGGCCTCGAGGAGTTCCAGCAGGTGGCGGGCGCGGTGACGGCGGCGGCGCTGCGGATTGAGCGAATGGGTGAGAGGCAGACAGGACTTGCGGAAGGATTCCAGTGCCTGGTCGAGGTCGCGTGCCGCGCGGACCCGGCTCGTCGGGATCTCCGTGCCCGTGCTTCCGGCCGCGACGGTCCGAAGGAGGCGGTCGAGGACTTGCAGGAAGCCGATCAGTTCCTCGTCGCCGGCGCGGCGAACCGTGGTGGGAAGGACAAGGACGGCGGCAAGGATCCCGCAGGACACTCCCAGTGCGGTCTCCTCGACGCGCAGGAGCAGCACGTGCGTCGAGAAGGTGTCCATCAGCGCGAGCAGCATGCCGAGCGTGCCGGTGATGAAGAACGTCACGGCCCAGTAGGCGTGCGACGGTGTGTAGAACATTCCGAACATGCACAGCAGGAGCAGGATCAGGAGGACGGGGCCGTCTCCGCCGACCAGGGCGGCGAGGCCGTAGCCGAACACCACGCCGAGGACCGTGCCCGCCGGCCGCCGCAGGCTCTGCAGCAGTACCTCTCCAGTGCTCTCGTTCTTGATGAAGACGACCCATGCGGCCGCGACGGCCCAGTACCACAGGTGCGGCGACAGGAGATGACCGCCCGCGGTGGCGAGAGCCGAGGCAGCCGTCACCTGAAACGCCTGACGGGTGGCTCCCCGCTTCAGGCTTTCGGTGTCTGCGTCCCTGCGCGGCAGCGCCCCGAAGGCGGGTGAGGCGGGCTTGCGTGGAGGTGTCCGGTGTCCTGCCGGGCGGTCACGTGGGCCGAGAACCCGCAGGGCTTCGGCGAGTTCGTCGACCGCGGGGAAGCAGTCCAGCGCCGGGGCGGAGCCGGTCGGCCGGTCCGCCGGGCCGCCTTCGTACCCCTCCTCGCACCGCTCGGCCGCGCAAGCCGTTCCCACGGTGGGCCGGTCCCGGAGATCCCTGATGCGCTGCGCGAGCCGCTGTCGCGCCGTGATCCGCCTCGGCGAGGTCGCGTCCGTCGGCTCCGGCGAAGCGGGGCACCGCCCGCCGTCGCTCGCCGCGGGGGAGCCCCATTCTCTGCCCACCGCCGACATCTCGCGGGCGGACGCGGTCGGTTCGTCACGTCGGCTCGGCATGTGACGCGGGAGCACCGGGATCCCTGTCGGGAGCGTGCCCGGACGCGTTCGCACCCGCGGTGGCTTCGCCGCTCCTACCTCGTCCCCCTGCAGGAGGTGCGGGGTAGGCGGCCCGCCGGGAGTCCGCGGGCGGTCCCGGTGCGGTGTTCGGTTCGCTGCGGGACCCGGCGGGGCCGTCGCCCGCTCGGGTGATTCCCTCCCGGCTCGCGCGCTGCGCCGAGGCGGCACGCATCATCCGCGGTTCACCCACACGTTCACGTCCCGCCCGGCGACACGCCCTTGGTGGCCTGTGCGCGTTCGAACCGGCCGACGCACGGCGCAGCGGCCGAGGGCCGGGTGGGCCGGACCGGATGGTCCCGGCAAGGTGGTGTCGAGAGGACGTGCCGGGCGGCGCGGCGAGAGGCCGGGTCGGCAGCCGCGTGCGGTTCGGGTGACCGCGGTATTGCTTCGGCGGGTGCGGCCCGCCATGCTCGATGGAGCGCTGACTGTCGGTAGGCAAGGGGGTTGCCATGGGTGAGCATTCGAAACCGAACGACGGGAAGCCGGACGACACGCCGCAGCCGACCCGGGACCAGGACGGGCAGAACCCGGACGTGCAAAAGCCCGGCGGCGGCAAGCACAAGAAGCCGTGACCGCGCACGAGGACGCGCTGCGCGAACTCGACGCCCAGGGCGCGTTCTCCGGCGCGCCGTGGATACGTGAGGCGATGGACGCGGTGCGGCGCGAGGCGTTCGCCCCCGAGGTGATCTGGCGCGACGACGGCGACGTCTACATCCGTGTTGACCGGCGCACCGATCCCGCCGGGTGGTCCGCGATCGTGGACGGACGCGGACCGGTGGTCACCCAGGTCGACGACGGCGCCGACACCGAGCACGGCGAGACGGCGACCAGTTCGATCAGCGACCGGCTCGCCGTCGCGAGCTTCCTGACCGCCTTGGATGTGCACCCGGGGCAGCGGGTGTGGGAGGTGGGCACCGGCTCCGGCTGGACCGCCGCGCTGCTGGCCCACCGCGTCGGCCCGAGCGGGCGGGTGGTGACGGTCGAGATCGACCCCGTCCTCGCCGACGCCGCCCGCGCACGCCTGATCCCCTGGACGGACACCGTCGACGTCGTGACCCGCGACGGCGAGGACGCCGCCCCGGACACCGGGGCGGGCGCGGGGTGGGACCGTGTCCACGTCACCGCCGCCGTCACCCGACACCTCCCCCACGCGTGGATCGAACACGCCGTGCCCGGCGCGGTGTTGGCGGTACCGTTCTCCCCGCCCTTCGGGTCCGGCGGCTTGCTGCGCCTGGTCGTCGACGAACACGGCATGGCGAGCGGGCGGTTCGTCAAGAGCGTGGCGTTCATGCCCCTGCGCGGGCAACGCGGCCCCGGACACGAGGTGTTCGAGGCGATCCGCGCCGCACACCCGGCCCATGCCCGCACACCCGTGGACTGGCATCTCGCCGCCGTGTCCGCGGACGGCAACTACGTCCAGGCGCTGGCGCTCAAGCTCCCCGACGTGCACCGCGCCACCGCCGCGGCCGGTGCGAAGTGGTGGCTGCACGACGGCAAGGACTCGTGGGCCCTGGTCGAAGACACCCCCGACGCCGGACACGCCCTCCAAGGCGGTCCCCGACGGCTGTGGGACGAGGCCGCCGCCGTGATCGCCTGGCAGGACGACGCCCAAATCCACGCCTACGACTTCGGCATCACCCTCGAACCCGACACCCAATGGGCCTGGGCCGGCACACCCGACCAACGCTGGAGAATGTGAACCCACGGGCACGGCGGCGGAGCAGTGGCAGATCGACGCGGCCGAGAGCAGTATCGGCCCGCAACGGCCGGATCCGAACGGGTTCATCCCCTCGAAGCAATCCCTCGAGGAACGCATTCCCGTGGCGGCGTCCCGGGCGGAGTCCGGGGTGAACGGTGGAACGTCGCCGTCGGGCGTGGCCGCGTTGCCCGGCAATGTGTCGATGAACGCGTGCAGTCGCCGCCGGCGCAGGTGTTGCTCCACCCGGTCCCGGAGGAGGACTTCACCGCTGGAGTGGGACTCGCGCCACAGGGCGGCGACCTGCTCGAGGGTGTCGTTGCACGGGCCGTCGCCGTGGCCCGGGTCCGCGATCGCCTCGCTCTCGAGAACGCCGGGGATCTCGCCGGGCACGGGGCCGATGAGCATCGTGGTACGCCACACCGCGCCCGTCATGGTCACGGTCGGCGCCCCGGGATCGGAGGCCGGGTCGTGTGCGGCGAGGCCGGCCGGTGCCCATCGTGCCGTCGCCATATACCAGGTGTCCTCACCGACCCGGTGCGCGGTCCCGTTCGTCACGTCGATGAGCCTCGCCACGGGCGTGCCGACCCATTCGCGCAAAGACCCGGGGGTATCGGGTGTGATCCGGGCAGCTGCGTCCCGGCCATCTCGCTCATCGGCGGACGGAGGACTCGATTCTCTTGATCATGTCGGGCAGACTGCCACGGCCGGTGGGAGCCTGCAAGGCTTCTCAGGGGCGCATCTCATGGTCTGCCCGTTTGCCTGGCGGGCCGTTTCGGCTTGACGGGGCGGTGCCGCAGTGGCAGGGCCGCGATCGCAGTACCGCTCGTGTTGGTGACGAACTTCGCACCGGGGGGCGGGCGTTCCTTACGGACGATCAGTCGCGTCCCGGAGGGCCGTCCCTTCAGGACGTCGCCTGCGAGTTCGGCGACCCGGGCGCCGTCGCGGACCTGGCCGTCGGGTGCGAGCGCAGCCGTCCGGGACGGGGCCGGGATATGCGGCACCGCGTGGTGGACTGCTTCGGTGATCGTCATCCCGACCGAGTGGGACAGCCACCGGCCGCGCGCGGTCGGCCGGTTCAGGAACTCGTGGGTGTGGCCGGCGGGGTCGGTGCGGATCAGGGTCCGCCGTCCGCGCCGGTGGTGCTCAGGCAACTGTCCCAGCGCCGGGCGGGTGGTGGTGATGTGGTCGGCGGCGGTGTTGCTGCCCGCGTTGCCCGGTCGCGGCAGCCCGGCCACAGGTTCTCCGGACCCGGCCGCTCCGTGGCGGACAGGGGCTGCACCAGGCGCGAGACGGTGGGGTCGGAGGCCACCGGCCCGAACAGTTGCGGTTCGGCGCGCAGTACGGCCACGTCCGACAGGTAGTCCCCGCCCAGCGCCACCGCCAGGGCGAGGGCGAGGGCGAGGTCCGGTGGCACCTTGCCCGGATCGTGCACCACACGCTGTTTGCGCCACGGCGTCAATGCCGCCGATATCGCCGCGTCCGGACCGGACTTGCGAACGGTCTCCGGCAGGAGCACACCGCCGGCCTGCGAGACGATTGCGCCCCCGTCGCCCGGGCGCGGACAGGCGGATACGACCCGATGGCCTTCTGCACTGGGGAGTGCTTCTTTCGTTGCAGCTGAACAGGACCCTCGACAAGTCCCATCGTTGCAGGTCAGAGCACTCTCCATTTTTCTGATCAAGAAACGGACAGGCCGGCTCGCGAGGGCGCGCGGCTAGCCGTTTTCTCGGCCCGGCAGGGCAGCACCCTCCAGGAAGGCGTGATAGGCCTCGACGGCGTCCGGCTCGATTTCAGAGTCGGAGGGGCCGTAGCGGGTGTCGGTGCGGTCCCGCTTCGGCCCGGAGACCCAGAACTCCTCGTTGGTCTGCACGTCGTAGAAGTTCGCGTCGAACATCCCCGCCGCCCGGCGCAGTGTCCGGCCATGAAAGTACGCAGTGCTCCAGGTCTTCGAGAAGTCCACCCACCCGATCCACGAGGGTCCACGGTCGGTGTTGTAACCGGTCTTCGACTGCACGAACATCAGACGTCGAGGCATACGCTCAGGATCCAGCACAGGTCACACCCGCGACCAGCCATTTTGCGGGTCCTTACGCACCTCCGCCACCTCCGACAAGGGCTCGAACGGGTGGGCGGGGCCCGATGCGCTCGTTCACCTGGGGAGTGCTTCTTCCTTCGCATCACCGTCGCTCTCGCCCCGGCGCGAGGACTTCGAGTCGGCCCACGTAGGCGCTACAAGCCGGACCGCACCGGGTGGCGCAACGGACCCGGGGCGCTGCCGGGGCCGTCGAGATGCCGTTGGCGACCGGCACGCAAACGCGGACGCGTCGTGTCGGGTTCGTTCGTCAGGCTTCGAAGGCGTGCCCCATGATGGTTGCCGCCGTTGCGGGAGCGAGGCCGCGGTGATCGGTAAGCACTCTCGTGAGCATCGTCTTCGTCTGGTCGCGCCAGGCGTGCGGGTTTGCCGTCGGGGGGAGTTCTCCGATGCCGTCGAGGCCGGCCAGGCGGGCTTCGAGGGCCTGTGCGCAGGTGGTGAGGGTGCTCTCGGTGACGGCATCGATCGCGTGGACGGGTCGGGTCCCACGCCTGCGGCGAGGATGGTCAGGGCGGCGAGGCCCGCGAGGGCGTCGGGCAGTCGGTCGGGCCGGGCCGGGGCGGTGCGTCCGTGGGCGGCGGTGCGGTGCCGATCGCCAGGGTTTCGGGGGCGTCCATCGGTCGTGTTCGGCTGCCCACAGCACGTCGTCGGGATGCAACGGCAGGTCCACGACGTGTTCGCGCAGGAGCAATCGGATGCCCCGGCGAGCTTGTTCGAGGGTGAAGTCCGGTCGTTGTCGGTCTTCGGTGAGCACGTGCAGCAGTGCCACGGTGCCGAGAAGCTGGGGACGTCGATGGCGTGGAGGAGGGCGCGCATGGCCGCGTCGTCGCACCACAGCGGGGCGGCTTTGTCGACAAAACCCGGGCCACGCGCTCAAGATCCAAAGTCCCGGATCCTGCAAACCCAAGGGTCGACACATGACCGATCGACAGGTGAGGCGTTCGACCGACCCTTGGTGGAAGAGCCGATACAGCAGGGTGTCGTTGGGGTCGGGGATCGCGCGGACGGCGCCGGGGCGGTCTCGAACGATCCCCGCCGCGACACCGTCGGCGGCCCGCTCGATCGCGGTGCCCGGAACAGCGAGGCCCGGATCGGCGAACGGGCACCCGGTCGACACCACCACCTCCTCCGCCTCGCCCTCGCCGGTCGGATGGATCGGCGCTCCGGTCGAGCCGACGACCTGCCACCATCCACCGCGAAAACACACGCGCGCGCCGATCGGCACCGCCGGCCGACCCGCCGCGCCGCGTTCCCGCGTCTGTTCGCCCCACCCGCACGCGTCGTGTCTTCGCGGCGGAGGACGCCGGGACGCATTCGTGCAACGGCCCGTCCGGCGGCGCCGTCGAGCGCCTGTGCCATGGGGCGTGATCGGCGAATCGCAACAACGCGGTCAACGGCCGGGGGCCCGCAACCGATGTGCGCGCCTCGCCGGAAGCCCCCGAGAACCCGGGGTCGGCCGTGGCCGCGATACTGGGGCACGGCTTCAGTGCCGTGGTGGACTCTGATCCGTTATCAAACTATGACAAATTGGCCAAGTAATTGACATACATAATACCGCGGATAAGTCGCAGAATCACAGTCGTCGTGCAGCGCAGGCCGCAGGCGATTCCGTTGGTCGCACTCGGCGTGGCGGTCCTCGGATTTCTCGTGACCATGGAGACGTTCGCGCGTCGCTACGGCCTACCGGGGCCGATCACCAGCCAGGCGCGCGAGATGATATTCGCTCCCCGTTCGGGGCAGCTGCTGTATGCCGGTTTGACGTTGATGATGGTGGTACTCACCTGGCGGCAACGGTTTATTGCGGTGAGTGCGGCAATCGGCATCGACATCGCCTTCTGGTTGGTGCGATCGGCGGTCGGCGCCGAAATGAACTACGGCAACGGCGCGCTGTGGGTGATTTTCGGCTGTGCGATCTTTGCTCTCACGCGCCGCACCGGCCGGGAACGCGTCCTGATGCTCAAGGGCGCCGGACTGGGACTGCTGCTGGTGGCCGGCCACAAGACCGGCGCCACCTGGCTGCTCATCACGTCGGAGACCCGCCCGGCGGTGCTCGACCAGTACGTGGCGACTGCCGATCACGCGCTGGGTGACCCGTCGTGGGCGGCCGGCCGGCTGGTCGCGGCCACCGACCCGATCAGCTCCCATGTCCTCGGCACCGTCTATGGTCAACTTCCCCTGGCAGCAGCCGTCGTTGCGCTGTACCAACTTCGAAACGTAGTGGTCGAGCGCCGCTTCCCGGGCCATCATCTGGTGCGCACCTTCCTGGCCATCGGCCTGCTCGGGCCGAGCATCTACATGCTCTTCCCGGTGGTCGGTCCGGTCTTCGCCTTCGGCCCCGACGGCGGGGCCTGGGCAGTGGCCGACCTGTGGCCGAACACGCCGCCGTCGATCGGCGCTCCACTCTCGATGCAGTTCGACGAAATCACCCCTCGCAACTGCATGCCCAGCCTGCACACGGCGTGGGCCACCATAATTTTCGTCCACTCCCGCAAGGGCTCGCGGTTTATCCGATTCGCAGGAACGTTTTGGCTGATTGCCACGCTCGCGGCCACGCTGGGATTCGGCTACCACTACGGCGTGGACCTCGTGGCGGGTGTGGTCTTTGCGCTCACGATCGAGACCGCGACGCGCTCGCTCGACCGTGGCTGGGATTGGCAGGGAATTCGCCTGGTCATCCACGGCACGACGGTTTTCGCTGTGCTCCTGGTGGCGTACCGCTATCTGCCGACGGAGATGGCCCGATATCCGTGGGTGTTCGGACCACTGCTTATTCTGGCGATGGCCTCGGTCGTCTACGCCTATGTGCAGACCACCAATGCGTGGGACCCGAAGGCCGCACCGGCGGAGCATCTCCACGCAGTACGCCAAGAGGTTCCCCGAGGCAGTTCGTGAGTGGAGTGCTCCGATCTACCGGGGCGACCTTGTCCGGAGCCCGGCGAAGCAGCGAGGTTCGTCGGCCGGATGACCACGGTCTCGGCGGCCACGACGATCTCCTCGGCGCTCACGAGAGCGAGGTGGGAGAACGCCGTCCGCAACACGCTGCAGTCACCCGGGCGTTGATCTTCCACGGCCGGGTGACGCACCGTCGGCACTCCACAGAGAGGATGCTGTTGGTGATCCTTCGTGGGGTCGGTTCGTTCGCGAGATCGCGAGCTCGTCGCATAGTCGCTGGAAACGGCTCGGAACTCTGGGCGTTCGGTCGCGCATCGTGCCCGGGGTAGGCATCCGCTGAGCCGCTCGGTGTCGGTGCCGGCGGCGGTGAGGATGTGTTGGACGTGTGTCTTGGCGATGCCACGGTAGCGACAGTCCGTATCCCGTGGGCTCGGACGGTCTCGGAGATGCTCGCCTCGCAGCCGGCCCGCATCGTGTATTGCCGCCGCCATTCCGGGGTCTGCCGTTCGCGGCGGGCTCGGCTCTGGACCTCGTGCAGAAGCCGGGGCATCAGGGTCGGATGACGTCCGTGGCCACCGGTGTTGCCAGTGCACCGGAACCGGTCCTCGCAGGCCCTGCAGGCGGCTTTGGGGATCACGACCGAGAACCGGGGCTGCTGATCGCCGAGCGTGGGCTTCCACGGCGGACTGGTGATCCCACGCGGGCGGATCGCGGTGCGGTTGTCCCGGTCGAAGGTGAGGTCCTTCTTGGTGAAACCGGGTCGGGGGGCGCGTGGATCGACCCGGACCGGACCGGGCCGGGCCGGTCAGGTCGATGCCGTGCGTGGCAGCCGCGTGCCGGACCGTCTCCGCGCCGACGTAGCCGGCGTCGACCAGGTGCTCGGCGGGGCCGGTCGGCGGGCGACGGGAGCCGTGTGGATGTCGTCGAGCGCCTCGATGTCCTGTTCCGGGGCGGGCGCGGTGGCGACGTCACGATCACGTTCGACCCGCCCGTGTCGCAGGTCTCGGTCGGGCGGGCGCGGTAGCCGACCCACGCGGCCTTGCCGGCCTTGTGGCAGAACCGGGCCTCGGGAAGATGCAGCGCCTCCTCGACAGTCGAGCACGGCCTCCGCCGCTACGAGATGCCGGCCAAGATCGGCGTCCACCCGTACGACCACGTCTTCTACCACGCCATGCCGGCCTACCTGCCGGGGCCGGGGATCGTGGGCATGAAGTGGATCGAGTGCTACCCGGGCAACCCGCGCACGTTCGATCTCCCCCAGACCACCGGGCTGCTCGTCCTCAACGACGTGGACAGCGGCGTGCCGCTGGCCGTCATGGACTCGGCGTGGCTGACCGCGATGCGCACCCCGGCGGTGACGGTCCTGGCCGCCGCGGTGCTGCATCCCGACGCCACCACGTTCGCCATGTTCGGCTGCGGCGTGCAGGGCATCGAGCATGTCCGCTACGCGGCCCTGGCGATGCCCCGGTTGGAGACCGTCTACGTCTACGACACCCACGAGGCAGCCGCGGACGCGCTGATCGCGAAGCTGCAGCCGGAACTGGACCTGCGGATCGTCAAGGGTGAATCACCCGAAGCGGTCACCAAGAGCGCACAGGTGCTGAGCTCGGCCACGGTTATCCTGCGTGAGCCGCTCGTGGTGGTGAAGGACGAGTGGGTGACCGCCGGTCAGACGATCCTGCCGTGTGACCTGAACACCTTTTGGGATCCGCGCACCGCCCACCGCGCCGACAAGTACATCGTCGACAGCATCGAGGAACACGAACTGTTCGCGTCGATGGGGTACTTCCCCGACGGCCTGCCCGAGGTCGCCGCCGAGACCGGCGAGGTGTTGGCCGGTGTGAAGCCCGGGCGGGAGGACGCCGACGAGATCATCGTCGACAGCAACATCGGCATGGCCGTCTGCGACATCGCGGTCGGTCACGCGCTCATGCACCGTGCGCTGGAGCACGGCGTCGGCGTGCGACTGCCCCTGTGATCCGCAATCCCGGGACAGGCAAGGCGGCGCCTGTCGGTAGCCGGATCTCCCGGTCCGGACGCGACCGCCAAAAGCCGCCGCAGACACCAGCGAACCAACCGCCCCTTCACGCCACCGCGCCCGATCCGGCAGTGGACGCCCCCGATCGCGGGCCGGCGAGAGGAGTCACCGCCATCACCCGGGAACTTGGTCGTGCCCACCGTGCAACGCCGACCACGAGATCGCGAAACGGCTCGGCCTTCCCTCAGCGGACGCACCGCGCGAGTTCCGTGCGTCCCGCAACCACCGGTGCGGCCTTGGTCGGCCTGCACGGCCCGGTGGAGCTCCGAGGTCACCGGAACCGTGTCCTCGTCGCAAACTGCCAACTGGCGGCGAGCGGGCGGCTACCCGCGTCGTCGCTCGCCACCGAGCGGCCCGGTCGTTCGGACAGCACCTGGACCAGGGACTGCCGGTCGGACCGAGAGGTGTCGCAAGGGCGGTGTCCGTCGGCGCCAGTGTCCGGCCGTTGGGCGGACAGGGTGCATTTCCAGGCCGGGCGCCCGCCACCACGGTTCGATCGGTGGCCGTCCGGGGTCGTAAGGTCAGGGAGGAAACACGGATGAGTACAGACGTCGTGGTGATCGGCGCCGGCGTGATGGGTTCCTCGATCGCTCTCGAACTCGCCAGAGCGGGGCGGCGGGTCACCGTGGTGGACAAGGCCGGCGGCGTCGGCCTGGGTTCCACCAGTGCTTCCAGTGCCGTCGTGCGGTTCAACTTCTCCACGCACGCCGGAGTGGCCACGTCGTGGGAGGCGCACTTTTGCTGGCGGGCATGGGAGGAGCATCTGGGTTGCGTGGTCCCGGACCCGGTACGTTTCGTGCGCTGCGGGATGGCCGTGCTGGACGTGGACGCCGCGCCGCGCGGGGTCTACCTGCCGCTGTTCGACGCGGTCGGGGTGCCGTACGAGGAGTGGGACGCGGCCACCCTGGCGGCCAGGATCCCGGGCCTGGATGCCGGGCGGTACTGGCCGCCCAAACGACTGGACGACGACGCTTTCTGGGCGGCGACCGACGATACGCTCGGCGCCGTCTACACCCCCGACGCGGGGTATGTCGGCGATCCGCAACTGGCGGCGCTGAACCTGGCCGCCGCGGCGGAGCGACACGGCGCCGAGTTCCGGTTCCGGCGCATCGTGACCGCGGTGGAGTCGGCCGGCGGGCGGGTGACCACCGTGGTGCTCGACGACGGGTCCCGGTTGGGCTGTGCGACGGTGGTCAACGCGGCCGGCCCCTGGTCCGGGCGGATCAACGATCTGGCCGGGGTGGGCTCGGACTTCACCATCGGAGTCCGCCCCCTGCGACAGGAGGTCGGCCACCTTCGGACGCCCGGCGGCTTCGGCGGGGAGGAGTCGGTCGGGATTGCCGTGGCCGACATGGACCTGGG
Organism: Embleya sp. NPDC055664; assembly: GCF_053618075.1. Classification (NCBI taxonomy): domain Bacteria; kingdom Bacillati; phylum Actinomycetota; class Actinomycetes; order Kitasatosporales; family Streptomycetaceae; genus Embleya; species Embleya sp. NPDC055664. The sequence goes on along the minus strand of NZ_JBSHGZ010000038.1, from coordinate 63,514 downwards.
GGTGTACATCCGCGGCGAGGTCGGCGGCGGGCTCCTGATCGGCGGGACCGAGCCCGAGTGCGACCCGCTCGAGTGGGTCGACGATCCGGACGCGGTGAACCCCAACCCGACGTCGGCCGTGTTCCAGGCGCAGGTGACCCGGGCTGCCCGGCGGTTGAGCGGGTTGACCGTCCCGAATCGGGCGCGCGGTGTGGTCGGGGTGTACGACGTCACCGACGACTGGACGCCGATCTACGATCGGACCGACCTGGAGGGCTACTACGTGGCCATGGGCACCAGCGGCAACCGGTTCAAGAACGCCCCACTGGTCGGGCAAATGATGGCCACTCTGATCGACCGGGTGGACAACGGCGCGGACCACGACGCGGATCCGGTGTGCTTCGTCGGCCCGCACACCGGCGAACGCATCGACCTGGGCGCGTTCTCCCGACTACGCAGCATCAACACCGCGAACTCCGGAACCGTGCTCGGCTGAGCCGGGACGGGCCGCCGCGCCGGGCATGCCGACCTCGGCAGACCAGTTCCACTTGCCAGTGGCCGGGTCGAACGCCGCCACCTTTTCCCGCTCGCCGGCGGGCTGCACGTTCGTGTACACCGTGTTCGGTGCCACCGCGACGTCCGAGGTCCACCAGTCGTTGATCCGGGTTCCGGGAGGGGTCGCCCACTGCCCATCCGGTGGCAGGACCGGGCGCGTTGGTGGCCGTCGCGGCGGCCGACGGATGCCGGAACCCGGCAGACGGGCCGCGGCTGATCGACTTCGGGATCGCCTACCTGGGCGGCGCGACCTCGCTCACCCGCGCGTCGCAAACGCTCGGCTCGATCGCCTTCATGTCGTCGGAGCAGTTCGACTCGGCCGAAGTCGGTCCGGCCAGCGATGTGTTCTCGTGTGGGATCGTCCTCGCCTACGCGTCGAGTGCCAAGTTGCCGTTCGGCGAGGGGCCGTTGCCGCTTTTGCTGGCGAACATCACGCTCCGTGAGCCCGATCTCGACGGTGTACCACAGGAGTTCCGGAGCTTCATTCGGGCATGTCTGCTCAAGCGCCCACAGGACCGGCCACTGCCGAGGGAACTCGTGGCGGAACTGGACAAGATGGTCGACACCGCGGATCCGAGTCGAGAAGCGGCGGCCTGGTTGCCCGCCGATGTCGCCCATCAGGTGATGCGTGTGGCCACGGACGTGCTCGGCTCGGACTGGGACGCGCAGGGTGTGGCACGCGACAGCGGAGATCCCGACCGCCGGGATTCGGCGCAGGCCGCGAACCCCTGGCTCGGACTGACTCCCGGCGGCCCCTCGACATCCGTGGCGCCCGTGCCGCTTTCCGGCGTCGCATCCGATTCCGTCCCGCCGACGCAGCACAGGCTCCCGCGCATCCCCGGTCCTCCCGCACCCGGAATGTACGACGACCATGCCGAGGCGCCGACCTCGACTCGGCGGCCGACGGATTCGGCCGACCGTCCGGCCGGCCCGAGTCGCCGACGGGCGCTCTACCTCGGTGTCGGCGCCCTGGCAGTCGGGCTGCCTGCTGCGGCGTTCCTGCAACAACGCCGCGATACGAAGCCGAGCACACCGGCCGGTCCTCCCGTGCTCTGGTCCCGCAGTGTCGGCTCTCCTGCCCGGCCGCTCGGCACTCCGGTCGTGTCCGGCGGCCGGGTCTTCGTCAGTGTCGCGGGGAAGGAACTCGCCGCCCTCGACGCCCGTACCGGGCAAGAACTCTGGCGCGTCCCCACCTTCGATCCCGCGTTGGAAGAGGTCCCCGTCCCGCACATGGTGCCCGTCGTGACCAACGGCCTCGTGTGCGTCGTCGACGCAAACCCCCGCACGACCGGCGTGGAACAGGACACGGGGCGGATCCGCTGGCGGGTCGAGACGGCCCCGAACCAGTCCCCCGGCTTCGGCGTCGACGGGGGGTTGCTGTGCTGGTGGAACATGACCCCTGGCGCCGATGACGCCTCTTTCTGGGCGGTCGAGCCGGCCAACGGCCAGGTCCAGTGGGGCCTCAATCTGAAAACGAGACTGTCCGCCGCGCCCACCGCGTCGGGGGATGTCACGTATCTGGTCACCAACGGCGGTGGGTTGATCGCCATCGACCTGGTGAAACACCGGGAGAGGTGGCGAACCGAGCCGCAGAGCTCCGGCGGAGCCTCGCCTCCGTTTCGCGGGAATGTGGCGTCCCCGGCCGGCTCCGTCTGCTGGATGCCCGCTTCGGGTCGCATCGATGCGGCGGACCCTCGGACCGGCGCCTTGCAGTGGAGTACGACGGTCCCCGGGCGATTCGACAACCTCGGCACCGTGGTGGCCGCCGACGGTACGTTGTTCACGTCCAGCACCGATGGCTTCGTCACCGCGCCGGCCGCCGTGTCGGGGGCGCAACGCTGGTCGCGTGCACTCACCGGGCCGCTCACGACGCCCGCGGTCGACGGCGGGGTCATGTACGTCGCCTCGACGAAAGGCCTGACCGCACTGGACGCCGGCAACGGCCACGTGAAGTGGACCGTCCCGGAGGCCAGGGGCGGATCGGCGCGAATCTGCGTCAAGGACCGCGTCGTGTACGTTGCGGACGACGCCGGAGCGCTGCGGGCGATCGCCGTCTGACCGACCACGAGCCCGCCGCCGGCCGCGGACTGGGACTCACCAGGCGGCAACCCACTGTCGGTTCGTGCCTGGGGACGCCGAACTGGTTCCGAGCAGAGGAAAAGGTGTCGACCGTGAGCTCGGCCGCATCGTGGCCGTGAAGGTGTTGCCGGTCGAACCGACTCGTCAGGCGCAGTTCCGTCAGCGGTTTCGGCGCGAGGCGCGGACCGGCGCTGCGCTCTCCCACCACGGCGTGGGCTTGGTCCACCGGGACATCAAGCCGTCGAAAGTCGTGGTCACCGCATCCGGTGCGGTCACGGTGCTCGGCTTCGGCATCGCCAAGGTGCTCGCGGAGACGACGCCGCCATCGGGCTCATGGTCGGCATGCGCGACGTGCGCGCACTTCTCGACGGCCAGGCAGGGATGCTCGGCCGCGGGTACCGTCCGACGCCGGCCGGTGCGACCTGTCGGCCAGGCTTGCCGGGTGGGATGGAGAACGACCTCGTGCCGTGGAGCCGTCGCGGGCGGCCGCGCGGGGCGCGGAATGGTGCCGGTCGGCTCGTCGCCTGGGCGAACCTCATCCGGCGTACGGCCCTGTCACCGTCGGGCGCCTGCGGACCAGGTGTGCGCGCCAACATCACGTCGACCTCGGGCGACCGCGTCGCACCCGCCCGCGCCCTGACTGGCGCTTCGCCGTCGACGTCGGGTGGGGCCGCACCGCCTCTCCTGCTCCCATGTCGTGTCGTGTCCGGGTCCATGAAGATTGCCGCCGCCACCGACCTGCGTTCCCGGGGGATATACCCATGAACGTTCGGCAACTCGCTGCTCTTGGCGTGCGACCGCGCGGGCGAGGCGCCGAGCCGATCGTGTTTCCGGAGCTCGCACCGACCGGGTACGCGCCCCGCATGACGGCCGACGCTCCCCACCTGTGGGTGGCCGCGGATGACGCGATCACCCTTCGAGACCGCCATCCGCTCCGTGGCGGGGGTTGGCGTCGGGCGCGAGCGGTCGATCCGCCGTCGTCGAGTCCTGGCCATGGATGACCTTGAGCGGGGCACACTCACCCCCGGGAAACGCACCACACCGCCCCCGCCGGCAGGCAAGACCCATTCGCCGTCCGGGCTCGATCCCGATGTCCCGGGTCGGCGGGCGGGGCGGGTTTCCCCCGCGATGCGTCGCGGTTGTTGTCGTCGTCGTTACGGCACGAAGGAGTGCCGGTGGCCCGGGGAGTGATCCGGTGAGCGAACGAATTGGACTGGCCGAGGTGTTGGCGGCGGCGGAGGGTGCCGCGCCGGTGCGTTCCCTCGATGTCGTGGCACGCAACCTGCGCGAGCGTTTCGACGCGCGATACGTGTCCTTCCTGTTCGTCGACGTCGTCGGACGACGGCTGCTCCGGGTCAACGAGGCCCCTGATACCGACCACGAGCACCACACCGAAGAGGTCCCCCTCGCCGGCCGCAGCGTCTACGACGAGGTCCTGCGCGCCCAGAAACCGGTCGTCACGCCCCAGGGTGAGCAGGGGTACCGGGTACTCGCCCCCGTCACCAACCGCGGCGACACCATCGGTGTCCTGGAGCTGTTCCTCACCCACGTCACCGAGGACGTGCCGGCCCGGGTCGAGGAGGCCGCACACGCGCTGGCGTACATCATCGTCACCGACCGCCGCTTCACCGACCTCTATCACTGGGGCAACCGCACCACCACCGTCAGCCTGGCCGCGGAGATCCAACGCCAACTGCTGCCCTCCGCCCCCACCTGCGAGGCCCCCGAATTCACCCTCGCCGGCGCCCTGGTCCCCGCCTCCGACATAGCCGGCGACACCTACGACTACTCCCTCGACCACGACACCCTGCACCTGTCCGTCACCGACGCCATGGGTCACGACGTCGACGCCTCGCTCATGGCCACCCTCCTCGTCAACGCCTCCCGAGGCGCCCGCCGGGCCGGAGTCGATCTCGTCGAGCAGGCCCGCCAGACCCACCAGGCCCTCCTCGACCACGGCCGACAATCCTTCGCCACCGGCCAACTCCTGCGCATCGCCCTCGACGGAAGCAGCGTCCGACTCGTCAACGCCGGCCATCCCTGGCCCCTGCGACTGCGCGACGGAACGGTCGAAACACTGCGCCTGGCAGTGAACCTGCCCTTCGGCGTCGTCGGACAGGGCGCGTACCGTGTACAGGAACTCGACCTGCGCCCCGGCGACCGCCTACTGCTCCACACCGACGGTATGCAGGAACGCCAAGCGCATACCGTCGACCTGTCCGGCCTCGTCCGCAAAACCGCCGCCGAGCACCCGCGCGAGGTCGTCAGCACACTGGTCGCCGCCGTGGCCGATGCCTACGACGGCAAACCGCCCAAGGACGACGCCACGGTCCTGTGCCTGGACTGGCACGGCCCCCGACCGGGCCCCGGCCCCGAGAGCCGGCACCCGGACTCGTCCCGAACCTCGTACGGTCAAAGCTGATCATCGAGGGCGCCGCGCAGGTGGTTCGCGCGGCGCCCCGGCCGACCCCGCCGGGCCGCTTCGCCGCGGTCACGGCAGGCAGGGCGAGATCGTTCTCGACACGTGTGCCGGAACCCCGCCCGGACATGCACGGGCCACACGTTCCGCGGGGGTTCAGTCGGCGAGGAGTTGGGTGCGCAATCCCGCGAGAGTGCGGGCCAGGAGACGGGAGACGTGCATCTGGGAAATGCCCAGGCGTTCACCGATCTGGGACTGTGTCAGGTCCTGGCCGAAGCGCATGGACAGGATGTCGCGTTCGCGCTGCGGGAGCGCCGCGATCAGCGGCTTGAGGGTGTGCAGGTTTTCGGCGAGGTCGTATCCGGGGTCGACGAACGAGGCGCGCGAGGCGTGGACTTCGGTGGGGCCGTCGTCGCCGGTCGGGGCGTCGAGGGAGGCGGCCGTATAGCCCGCGGCGGCGGTCAGGCCCTCGACGACCTCCTCGACGCCGATGCCGAGCTTGTCGGCGAGTTCGGCGGGGGTCGGTTCGCGGTCGTGTTCGGTGGTGAACGCGTCGCGGGCCTTGGCCAGTTCCAGACGCAGTTCCTGCAGGCGTCGTGGGACGTGCACGGCCCAGGAGGTGTCCCGGAAGAAGCGCTTGATCTCGCCGGAGATGGTGGGGACGGCGAAGGTGGGGAACTCGACGTCGTAGGAGGGATCGAAGCGGTCGATGGCCTTGATCAGGCCGATCGTGCCGACCTGGACCATTTCCTCCGCGGTCTCCGGGCGCGAGCGGAAGCGCCCCGCGACGAATCGCACCAGGGGGAGGTTGAGTTCGATCAGGGTGTTGCGCACGTACTGGTACTCGTGCGTGCCCTCTTCCAACACCCGCAGCCGGTCGAAAAAGATCTTCGACATCGCCCGCGCGTCGGTCGCCGAGACGCTGCCGGGATCGTCGACGATCGGCAGTTCGGCGAAAGCGCCGTCCTCGGCGGCGGTCGCAGTCGTGTCGGGAACCGGGAAGGCGGTCGCGGCGGTGCGGTTCATGTCGGCGTCCTCCTGTTTTCGGACCGGCGGTGGGCCGGAGCATTGTGCCCCACACTGCGGGGCGTACACCCGTTCGGGGGGTCGGATTCCGCGCCGACGACAGTGCCGCGTTCCTCGCCCCACCGGGGCCGACGTCCGAAATACGGCATTCGCGGCGCCGAGTGCCGATCCACTCGATCGGGTGACGCTTGAGGCGCCGGCGGCCGGGCAGGTGTGCGGGCACGACGGCGTCGATTTCGGGGAGAGGTTGGTCGATGGTGTACGAACCGGCAGGTCACGGGCTCTGGGATGGATTCGCGGATTCCTGCTTCGACTCCGCGCTCGTTGATCGTCCGGACAAGGACGTGGGCGAGTCGTTCCGTATCCGTGCGCGTGGGCCGGGGCCGCACTGCGGCACCGTCCACCATCGGCCCACGTGCCTGTGAGAAAGGTCATGCCCTGGCGTCGTCGAACCCTCGTCCGCCGGCGCGTGCCGCGACGGACCGGGGCTTGTGCCCAGGCCCGTCGAGCCGTACGAGCCACCCTCGCCGACTGGGGTTGGAACGAGGATCGTGTGGCTGCGGCCGTCCTCGTCCTGTCGGAGATGTTGACCAACGCACAGCTGCACACCGACGGGGAAGTGGTCCTGGCCGTGCGCCGGACCGCGCGCGGGGTGCGGTTGTCCGTCACCGACGCCGATCCCCGGACGCCGACCCGACGCGACACCGGCCCCGAACACCAAGGTGGGTTCGGCCTGCACATCCTGGACACCATCACCACCGACTGGGGCATTCGCAAACACCGGGGCGGCAAGACCGTCTGGGCCGACTTGGTCGGCCCCCACCCCGGCGCGCGCCGGCATCCGCGTCCGGTGCGCCCCGGACTCGGGGCCGCCACGATCCGGGCGGCGCTTGGCTCGATGCGTCGGGCGGGTCCGGCGGTGGCCCGCCGAGCGGCAGTGGCGCGTCGATCGGGGGCATGGGTACGGCGGCGCGGCGACTCCTCGGTGCGCGGGTGGGTCGCGGCGGCGATGCGGAGGCGGATACGGCACGGGGGTTCACGGCTGATGCTGGTAAACGTCCTCGCCGCGGTCCGACTCCGCGCGGCGGACACGCCCGCCGGGGCCGAAAGCAGCGTACGCGGTCGGTGGCTCCGCCCCGGTTGGTGAGCTTGCCGTCGAGGTTCCATTCGACGTTTTCGCGGTAGCCGATGCGCTTCTCGTACCCGGGCCCGTTGGTCGCCTGGCCGGCGCCGAAGCGGTCGACGAGCTCGGCGCCTCGTGCTCTTCCTCGAGACTCGGGACGCGCACCAATTCCCACGTGTGGCCCTTGCTCCGGCCCTGGCGAGGGTGATGGTGCCGAGTTCGTCCGCGTGCGGTGCGGCGTTCGTCGACGTCGGCCGCCCCATGGCCGACACGGACGGCGGGCCGCCGCTCGCTGCACTCGACGGCACCGCCGGCCAGGGCTCCGCGCCGGCGTCGGACCCGCCGGCCGGCTCGCCTGCGGGGCCCTGGGTTCGGTGCTCGCGGAGCAGCACGGGGGCGAGATCGCGCACGTCGGCGACACGATGCCGTCGACGGGCGGGTTCACGGACTGGGCCGGCTGCACGCCCGTCACGGCCGGCCGCCGACAGCGCCCGGGCACGGGCAGCCTGCTCCTGCAGGGCGGATTGCATCGGGCGTGATTCGGCGGCGGCCGACTCCGTGACGTTCCGGCTCGACGACGTCCGGCGTCCGCTGCCCGGCTGCCGACCCGGCCTCGACCGGTTCCTGCGCGGTTGCGCGGACCGAATCATGGCGACGTCCCGCGCCACGCCGACCTGGCAGGAGTGCTTCCGCGCGGCCCTGGACTCCGCGTTCCGAGGCGACGCGGTCGCCCTCGACCAGGTCGCCGCCCGCATGCACATCAGCGGCCGCAGCCTCCAGCGCGGATCGTCCGCCCACGGTACGACCCGGCGTGGCGAGGTCGCGGCCGCCCGCAAGGAACGCGCACTGAGGCTGCTGCGCGAGACCGACCTGCCGCAGCAGGCCATCGCCGCCCGCGTGGGCTACACGGACGCACGTATCCTCCGCCGAGCGATGCGCCGATGGCAGGGCGGGACCCCGCAGCCGGTCCGCGGCGTTCGGGTCGCCGAACATGTCCACGGCCTCGTACACCGTGACCTCGTCGCAAACGTGGCGCGTTCGTCCGTAGGCTTCGGCGGTGTTCGCCTACCTTCTCGCCGCGCTGTTCTTCCTGTTCTGCCTCGTCGGAGTCGTCCGCGACCGACGCCGCTTCGGCAACGCCGTTTTCCTCGGCCTGTCCGTCGTCGCCCTCGTCGTCGGACTGCTCGGCGAACTGCATCGTTTGCCCGAACGCTTCGCCGACGCGGTGACGCTCCTACTCCTGTTCCTACCGGCCCTGGGCCTGCTCCTGCTGTCCGGCGCGCTGGTGTCCAACGGCGTAACGATGGTACGACGGGAGGGAGTTCGTCCCGCGAACCTGCTCTCGTTGCTCGCCGGGCTGACCATCGTCGGCGTGATCGTGCTGCTCGTGACCGCCTTGTTCATCCGCTCGCGCACCCTGATCGTGATCGCCGGCACCGTGGTGCTGGTGGTCGGCTACGTGTCCTTCCTTCTGCTGTGCTTCCTCGGCTACGCCTTCCTCTACGAGCGGTTGCAGGTGCGCCGCTCGGTGGCCTTCGTGGTCGTACTCGGCTCCGGACTGGTCGGCGGCAAGAAGGTCCCGCCCCTGCTGGCCGCCCGACTCGATCGCTCGCGAAGGATCTACGACGCCCAGGTCGCGCGTGGGAACCGGCCCATGCTCATCACGTCGGGCGGCCAAGGCCCGGACGAAGATCTGCCGGAGTCGCACGCGATGGCCGACTATCTCATTGCCCAGGGTGTACCCGCGGAGCGAATCGTGCGCGAGGACCTTTCGCGGAACACCGAGGAGAACCTGCGCTTCAGCAAGACGATCATGACGAAGATCGATCCCGACTACCGGTGCGTGATCATCACCAACAACTTCCACGTCTTCCGTGCCGCACTGACCGCCCGACGTACCGGAGTCCGCGGCCAGGTGGTCGGCGCGCCGACGGCGAAGTACTTCCAACCCAGCGCAACGATCCGCGAGTTCGTCGCGGTGTTCCTGACCTACAAGGTCGTCAACCTCGGCGTGTGCCTGCTCATCGCGGTCTCCGGAGTCGCCGCGTGGCTGTGGCACTGACCGATGCCCGAGCACAAACGGCGGCCCGGCGACGCGCACCGCGACACCGAGCACGCCGACCTCCCGGCCGGATGCGTCGTCGGCGAACAGCCGTCCCCACTGCCGGCCCTCGAACGGATGTCACCGGAACTGGCTTGTGATGGTCGGATCGGTGATCAGGTCGTCGCGGGCCAGGCCGGTGACGCGCAAAAACCTGCCGTCGAGTTCGCACTGCGGTGCGATCGCGAGCCTGGGCAGCAGCCGGGCGAGCACGTCTCGTCGGGCGACGGCGCTGTCGGTGAGTTCGCCGAAGCTGTAGGACGACCAGTAGTCGCGGTAGCGCCCGTTCGGTCCGCCGTCCGCCCACGTCGGGTCGTTGCCGATGCCTGCGACCCCGACGAACAGGTCGATGTCGCGCATCACTTCACTGAACACGAGGGGCGGGATCGTCTCCAGTGGCAGCGGCGCCACGTCGTCCTCCGCGTGCCTGCCCGGCCGGCGGTAGGGACCCCGCTCGCGTGCGCGGTGGCGACCGGCGCGTCGATCCGGTGGAATCGGACCTGGTCGGTGGCGATGTGCAGATGGCTGCCCGAGTCCGTGATCTCGTGGTCGCCGACGGCGCCGATCAGGAATTCGGCGTGCAGGCCCCACTCCGGCAGGCTGCGTATGGCCGGCGGGTACTCGTCGTCGACCGACAATCGCAGTTTGTTCGTCCAGCCCCGGGTGGCCGCCAGGGCGTGGAACAGGTGCTGCCGCAGGACGTGCTCGGCGTACCGGTTGGAGTAGGTCCCGGTGCGCTCCTCGGCGGCGGTAAGCGGGTGGACCTCGCGGTGGGCCTGCCGGAACGGCTGGGTGATCAGGTGGCGTTCGAGCCAGTCACGGGCTGCGAAGACTTCGTCGTGGGGCATCTCGATCGGGTGCCACAAACCGACGGCGGCGCCGGCCGCGGGCTCGATCGCCGTGTCGTCGAGCGTACGCAGCGCGCCGTCGGCATACCCACATGTGCGGCCGTCGACGGTCCACAGCAGGCGCCGCGCGAGGGTTCCCACGAGGGGGTGATCCAGGAACTGTGCACGCCACCGGTCGAAGCGCCAGGAGTGCCGGGCGAGGAAGAGGCGGTCGAGGCGGTCGGACTGCGCGGCGAGCATCTTGGCGATGTCCTTGGCGTCCGCCTTCAGTTCACCGAGTGCGACACCGTGGTCGCGGCGCACGTCGGCGGGCGGCGCTTTGACCACCCGTCCGGCGGCGTTGCGCCAGGCGATGGTCACCGTCCGGCCGGACACGGTCAGTTCCGCGGTGGCCTCGCCGAACCGCTCGACGCGTCGGCCCACTTCGGTAAGCCCGTATCCGGGGACAGCGAGCTCCTCGACCTCGGCCCGGCTCAGACCGAGGTCCGCCGCGCGAGTGTCGAGTGCCGCGCCGACCGCCTTCAGGGTGCCCCGGTAGGTCAATTTCACGGAGAGCCGGGCCAGTTCCCCGACGGCCGCCGGGCCGCCGAGCCGGGAAAGCGCGAAGACCGCCGCGTTGGCCACTTTCGGGCATGGCCGCAGTGGCCGCGTCCACACCGACCTCGGCCGGCACGTCCCGACCGGTCCGCTCCCACTTCTTGGCGGGCTTGGACGCGTCGGCGGTGCGGGCATACGCGAGCAGCCGCTCCCACGCCTCGCCGCCGGCCGCGGCGTCGGCCATCGCCAAGTCGGCCCACGCCTCGCCCGGACTGAGTACGGGGCCGTCCACACGCGCCGGCAGCCGGGCGAGTTCGGGCCGTGTTTCGCGCGATCGGGAGAATTCGGCGCGGCGGCACGCGCGGGACAGGATCGGTGCCGCACGTGGATCCCGCCCCCATCGGCGCTCGGGAGGGCCGTCGGCCGGATGGCGGCCGACGGCCCGTCCGGGGGCGCGCGACGGTATTCGTCCGGCCCCGGACCGCATGGTGCTACCGGAACATGCGATCGCTGCTGTTCGCCATGCGATGGGTGCCGCTGTGTGCGTTCACCCAGTCACGAACCATCTTCACGGCGTTGCCGCACTGCCAGTTGTCGTCGTAGTCGCGCACCCCCGTGTAAGCCCCGTAACCCGCGATGATGCCGTCCACGCGTGCGTCACCCAGGAGCTTGTCGACGTACCACGGATCGTTGTAGGTGGTCGTCCAGGACAGGGTGGCCGCGAGTCGCCCGGCGGCGCGGTCCCCGGCGCCCTTCTTCAATTCGGCGCACGTGTTCCAGGTGGCCTCGGTGCAGTTGCCGAACCCCTTGGAGATGTCGCTGTCGCCGTAGTCCATCACCCGCCGGCCGGCCGGAAATCCGGAACCGGATCGGGCGAAAGCGTTTTGGACCTGGTCGCGGGTCCCGGTCGTGGTGATGCCCTCCAGTGGGCCGAGCCTGCCCTCCAGGCTCTTCCAGCCCCTGCCGCCGACGTCCGGGGTGTTGCCGCCGTGGTACTCGTAGAAGCCGTAGAGCACCTGGATCCCGGCATTGGTCAACCGCTGCGCCTTGTCCCGCAGTCCGGCGACACTGCACGTGCGGTTCGGCGCCTCCCCGCAGTAGTTCGGGTCCTTGATGTCCAGCCACACCAGCGCCAGCCGGCGCCCGCGATTGGCGTTGGACAAAATCCGGTCGATCATCGAGTCGAAACTGGGGCCCAACCGATTCTCACCGGCCGACGAACAGTCGTGCCAGGCACGCCACTCGTTCGGATTCCACCAGGCGCAGACATCGATCTCGATGGCGTTCGCACCGTGGTTGATCGCGGCGTCCACGCCGTCGAGTGTGTCGACGCGATGCGCGATGTCATAGATCGCCTGACGCTGATCGGCCGCTGCCGCCGGAGTCGTCCCGAGTGCGGTGGTGGCGAGGAGACCGCACAGGGCGGCCATCAGCGCCAGTAACGTCCGTGGGCGGGTGACACGCCACAGGTGAGGGGTCAAGGAAGCACTCCTTCGTATCGGCTTGCCGAAGCGCACAACCATTGGTCGTCGACATTCACGTCGGCGTCGGCGTCGCGCGCGGGGCGCGCCGGATCGGCTGCCGTGGGTTGCGGCAAAAAACGCTCGCTCGATGAGCCGATCGGGGTCCCGATCGTGATCACCGCAACCTCGTGGGCAGTTGACGAGTCGGCTGCCGGCGCCGGGTTCTCGACGCGAGCATCCACAAACGTCACGCCGCGGTCACGCGTCAGGTTGCATCGGGATTTCGTACGGCCGCCGTGTCGTTCCCACGGAAGCTGCGCCCCATGGCTGCGGCCGGCGCCACTGCGGTGCCGGCGGTACCGGCGTCGTGGCCGGACCGGCGCACCATGCCACGAACACTCCCCGGTACGGGGCCGGTCGGCTTCACGGTCGCTGACAGTCGCCATCCCGTCGGTGATCGTTGCGGGGCTCGCGAGCCCATGGTGCAGGGCCGTCGCCTCGCCGGTGCCCCTGTCCGCGTCCCCCGTCCCCGGGGAAGCGCCCGGATCGTCCGCCTCCTCGAAGGCGCAAGCCCTGACCGGGGGCGGAGCCGATTCCCTGGCGGTGGGTGCTTCTGGAGGACAAGGGCGTGTTGCCGCCCGGTCGGCGGCCGGTGTTCGAGCGGATCGCGCGGGGGGAGTCCGTCCCCGATCGGGTCCGGCCCGAGGACACCGACACCATCGAGTCGGCCGGCGGGATGCGGCTCGCTTCGGTCCGCCGGTCGTTGCCGCAGAGCTTGGGCGGCCTCTCAAGTACCGACACGACGGCGAGCCAGGCCGGCCAGGAGGGGTCCTTCCACCGGGAGACGGTGTGGTCGCCGGCCGGCGCGTCGGTCGCCAGGAGGACGACCGTGAGGACGACGGCGGCGCCGAGGCCGATCCAGGCGAACTCCAGGTCGAAGGTGGAGAACATGCCGTGAGGCACCTTTCAGGGGTGTGGGTCACGGGCCCGCCGCTCGGGGCGGCACGCCGGGTCAGAGGATCGGAAGGATGAAGCCCAGGCAGTCGTCGACGTGCCTCACCGGCTGTGTCTCGTCCGAGCCGCTCCATTCGATGAGTGCCGTGTCGACGGCCGTGGCGACCAGTGCGGCCAGGCAGGACAGTTCACCTTCGGTGTAGGCCGTTCTCGAGTTGGCGGCGATGAAGGCGCCGACGACTCGGGCGAGGGGGTCTCGCCCGTAGGCTCGTTTCACCTGAAGGCCGGGGTTGTCCCGTACGAGCCGAAGCCGTGTTCGGAGAACGCCCAGTTCGCTCTCGGGAAGGGTCAGGGCCGCCTCGATGGCCGCTTTCAGCCTCGCCGAGACCGAACCCTGCCGCGGAAGCTGTTCGAGCCGTGCGGAAAGCCGCCATGAAATGTCGTCGAGTCCCTCCCAGACGATCTGTTGTTTCGTGGGGTAGAAGCGGGCCAGGCTGGACCTGCTGATCCCTACGGCGGCTGCGATCTGCGCCGTACTGACCTCCTCGAACCCGAGTTCCTCGAGAAGGGCCAGCGCAGCGTCTCTCACATGGAAGCGGTCGATGTGAGCCGGCCGCCCCCTGGTGGCGCTCTCGGTCAAGGTTCCCTCCAGATTATAGAACAGCGTCTCATTAATCCTATCCTCTCGCGGCGGCGACATGGCGGACGGCGCCGGCGAGGCCGGCGGGTCACCCGCCAATGCTTGTCGCAGCCCGGCGGTCCGAATGCGCTCACGCGCGAATCCCCCGCCCAACTGCCGCCTGTGCCGACCTGCCGACTCTCGGGCAAGCCCGCTCCGCCGTCCGACTCACCCGACCTCGGACACCGTCGACAGGCTCGCCGATGCCTCCCCAGACGCGGAGGCCGTCACCTCTTCCCCATTATCGGACAGCGTGCTAAAAATGCTTTCGCGAGGTCGAGAGGTCGCGGCGAACACCACTCCGCATCCGAGACCCGCATCGCCCGAGCTTCGCCGAACGGTGTGAACCCGCACGGGGTCGTTCGCGCCAAGCTCGGGAGACATTCAATGTTCGGATAGTGCCGGGCTCGTCGAGAGCCGGCATCGAGAGCCGGGGCCCCTCCGCTTCGTCGTCGGACGTGTCGCGCGCAGCAGGGCTCCCGGCCAGAGGATCGCCGAACGCGACGTCATGCGCGTCCCCCGGCGACCGCGACCCCAGGAAGACCATCGGCATGCGGCGTCTCGACGAAGCACGCCCACGACCGGCAGAAAGGGATGCAGATGGACCACCTCGTCGCGCACCTCGCGCACGTCGAAATCCTCACACCCAGGCTCGAGGAGAGCGTCGTGTTCTTCCATGACCTCCTCGGCATGGAGGTTGTCCTCGAACACGGCGATTCGGTCTTCCTCAGGACGTGGGGCAACTACCTCCCCTACGACCTGATCCTCACGCGGAGCCCGACGACGGGCCTCGGCCACATCGGATGGCGGGCCAGGAGCGCCGAAGCCCTCGATCTCGCGGCACGGCGCCTCGGCGCGGACAACGCGGGCCTGGGCTGGCAGGAACCGGCCCCCCGGCAGGGAAGGGCGTATCTCTTCGTCGGTCCCAACGGGCAGAAGCAGAAGCTCTTCTGGGAGACCGAGCGCTACCGGGCGCCTCGGCACCTGGCCTCGCCGCTGCCCACCCGCCCGCAGCGCAACCCCGCCCGCGGAATCGCGGCCCGCCATCTCGACCACGTGAACTTCCCCTCCGCGGACGTGCTCGGGGACGCGCGGTGGTACGAGAGGAACCTCGGCGTCTTCCTCACCGAATGGACGGAGGTGCCCGACGGAGGGCCGGCCATCTTCGCGACCCTGTCCACCGGTTCGGCGTTTCAACTGGCCTTTCTGCGCGACGACTCCGGGTATCGGGGCCGGTTCCACCACTTCGCCCTGCAGGTCGACGAGCGCGCCGACGTCTTCCGTGCCGCCGAGATCTTCCGCGAATCCGGAACCTCGATCGAATGGGGCCCGGGACGCCATGGGCACGGGGAGTCCGTCTCGGTCTACGTGCGCGAACCCGGAGGAATGCGTCTGGAGGTCGTCTCCCCCGGCCTCCAGCGCATCGCCCCGGACCACGAGCCGGTCATGTGGACCCCGGCCCAGGGATCCTCCGACTTCCACCTCAGCAACCCGTTGCCGGAGGCGTTCCTCGAAGTCCTGCCGGCCGTCTCGACCACCGACCAACCAGCGTCCGCCATCGACGTGGCCGGACTCGGAAACCCCTGGGGCAACCCGTGAGATTCGCCAACGTCAACGGCCGCTCGACCCTCGTCACGGGCAGAGCCGGCGGCATCGACCTGGCCCGTGCCGCCGGGGACGAGAGCCTCGCCGACCCGCGCACCGCGCTGTCCCGGTGGGAGGAGGTCACCGCGCAAACGGCCGGGCTCGATCGCGGCTCGCCTCCCCCCGGGACGGCCGTCACCTGGAGCGAGAACGACCTCCTGTGTCCCTCGCCGGCACCCGGACAGATCATGTGCATCGGCCTCAACTACGTGAGCCACGCGGTCGAGTCCGGCCTCGCCATTCCCGAGCACCCGTTCGTGTTCGCGAAGTTCACGTCGTGCCTCGCGGGCCCGTTCGGACCGGTCACGATCGCCGACGACACGGTCGACTGGGAGGCCGAGGTGGTCGTGGTGATCGGACGGAGCGCCCACCGGGTCCCCGAGTCCGAGGCGTGGGGCCACGTGGCCGGCATCACCGCCGGTCAGGACATCTCCGACCGGTCGGTGCAAAACCGGCTGGGCGTGAACAGCCAACCCACCCTGGGCAAGTCCCGCCCCGGCTACGGACCGGTCGGGCCGTTCATCGTCACACCGGACGAGTTCGACGATCGGGACGACATCGGCATCACCTGTACTGTCAACGGCGAGACCGTCCAGAGCGGATCCACCAAGGACCTCATCTTCGGCATCCCGAAGGTGATCGCCTACCTCTCCGACATCGTCGTGCTGCGGCCCGGCGACCTGATCTTCACCGGAACCCCCTCGGGGGTCGGCATCGGCCGCACACCTCCGCGTTTCCTGCGCGACGGAGACGTCCTCGAAACCACCGTCGACGGGGTGGGGACCATGCGCCACGAGGCGCGTACCCGGCCGCTCGCTCCGGCCGGAATCGGGGCGGCCACCCGGTCGGGGACCAAGCAATGAGCGCGGCGTCGATCGACCTGGACGTCTGCATCGTCGGATACGGCCCGGTGGGCCAGACGCTGGCGGCCCTGCTCGGGCGGAAGGGCTGGAAGGTCGGCGTGTACGAGCGCTGGGAACTGCCGTATCCGCTTCCCAGGGCCGGGCACGTCGACGACGAGATCGTACGCATCCTCCAGTCGATCGGGGTCGCCGACCGGTTCGAGGTGCGGGCCGTCCCGGCGAGCGAGTACGACTGGATCGACGGCAACGGAGATCTCCTCTTCCGGATCGACTGGGGTAGGCCCACCACGTCGTCCTGGAGATCCGACTACATCTTCTACCAGCCCGATCTCGAGGCCTTGCTCTCGCAGGCGGCCGAGGCCCATGAGAACGTCTCCGTCCACCGCGGCTGGGAAGCGGTCGGCCTCGAACAGCACGAGGACCGGGTGGAGATGACCTTCCGCGGCGGGACACAGGACGGACAGGAGTGGAAGCCGAACGGCGCCACCACGACAGTGCGCGCCCGCTACGTCATCGGAGCCGACGGAGCCAACTCGTTCGTCCGCAAGGCGGCCGGCATCACCTGGGACGACTTCGGATTCTCCGAGACGCTCTCCATCGTGGACGTCAGACTCCACGAACCGGATCGGAGGATCGCGATGCCCGCCTCCGGTCAGATGTGCGACCCCGAGCGTCCCGTGACCCTCTTCCGCTGGCTGGCCCGCGAGCACGCCCGGTGGGAGTTCATGCTGATGCCGGGGGAAGACCCCGCCGAACTCGTCAGCGAGGCCGGCTGCTGGAACAAGCTCGAACGCTGGGGCGTGACCCCCGAGAACGCGACGCTGATCCGACGGACCCTCTACACCTTCCACTCCCTTGTCGCCCACGACTTCGTCGGCGGGCGCGCGATCCTGGCCGGCGACGCCGCGCACCTCATGCCACCGTTCCTGG
The DNA here is from genome assembly GCF_053618075.1 of Embleya sp. NPDC055664. NCBI lineage: Bacteria > Bacillati > Actinomycetota > Actinomycetes > Kitasatosporales > Streptomycetaceae > Embleya > Embleya sp. NPDC055664. The sequence continues at coordinate 46,314 of NZ_JBSHGZ010000038.1, read as the reverse complement.
GACAGGGAATGTGCTCGGGAATCCGCGACGCCGCCAACCTCGCCTGGAAACTGGACCTGGTCCTGAACGGCACCGCCTCGGACGACATCCTGGAGACCTACACGCGGGAACGAGGCGACCACGTCCGCGAGATCACCCGGATCGCGATCTCGCTCGGCGCCATCCTGTGCGAGACCGACCCGCGGAAGGCGGCCGCGCGGGACGCCGAGATTCGCCGCGACGGACTGCCGCCCATACCCCCGCTGCCGGCCCTGACGACGGGCTTCCTCGGCAACGCCGACGGCGGCTCCGGTGCTCGTGGCCGGCTCGGAGTACAAGGCCTGATCGTCCACGAGGACAAGGTCAAGCGCTTCGACGACGTGGTGGGATCGGGGTGGACGCTTTTCTGCGCCGATCGTTGCCTTGCCGAGGATGCTCGCCGGATCTGTGACGCGGTGTCCGACTTCATCGGGATCAACGTGGTCTACGTCTCCAAGGCCCCCGTGGAGTTCCCGGGCTCCTATGTCGACTTCGACGGTACGTACGACCGGTGGTTCGCCTCCTCGAACGCGCGGGCCATCCTCGTCCGCCCGGACTTCTACACGTACGGACAGGCGAACACCTCGGCAGAAGTCGTCGATCTCCTCTGCGAAATGATCAGTCGCTTGCGGAACCCCCTGGATGCCGCACCCGGTTCGCGCTGACGGCCGGGCAGTTCCAGGAACCGGCGCGTCGAGGCCGTGCGTCAGGAAGACGTGCCGGGCCGCGTCGAGAATCCGCCGCCTGCCGTGAGCCGCGAGCCGCGTCCGCGCGCACGATGTACCGCCTTCCCTTGCCCCACCAAACCGGAGAGCTTCTCTCCGTCTATGCTATCGTTCTGGAAGCGGAGAAAAACTCTCCGCTCAAGAAACCCATCTCGTCGAAAGGAGCACGCCGTGAACGGCGCGCTGACCGTCCGGACCGTTATCGACGGCACGGAGTACACGCAGGACGACATCCGCCGGTGGGAACTGGACCGTGCCCGAAACGCGCTCGCCCTGCTCAAGAACCGGATCGGCGACGCGGCGATGCGGGAACTGCTCACCGAGGACCTCCGGGCGGCGGACGAGATCATGGCCCCGCTGCCGGACGCCTCGGGCGGCGCGTGGCGGTCCGCCGTGACCGAGATGGAGATCGGCGGGATCACCACCGAGCAGTTCCTGACCTGGTGGCAGGGCCGGCTCGCGAGCGCCGACCGGACGGCTTTGCTCGCGGCCAATCCCGAGCACTACCTCGCCAACTCCGCCGACGGGGTGGTCGAGATCATCGAGACCATCGGCTCCGGACCGCTGCGCTTCTTCCTCACCTTCCACGACGGCGTCGAGATCGAGGACGAGGGCCACGAAACCTACCCCGTGCGGATCGGCGGCACCGGACGGCTCACGGACGGCACCGAGATCTGCCGCGTCATGCACGAGTTCGGCGACGGTCCGCGCGGCCTGCGCATCCGCCTGACGATCCAGTTCCCCGCCGGCGCCCCCGAGCACGTCTTCACCGGCCACCAGTGGCACTTCGCCTGCGAATTCCTCAACTGGCTGGAGGCCGCGCACACGACTCGCTGACGACGACCGAACGGCGGTGGGGAACCCCTCGCGCTGCCGGGTCCCGGGAAGGCTGGGGGGACACCGCGCAACCACTACCCGTCGACGGCAGCGGGGGCATCGGCCACAGTCCGACCGCCACCGCCACCGCCCTGCATCACCTCGGACACCACGCGTCGACCGCCGGCCTGGACGACTACCTGACCCGGGCCGCGCGGGCCGCGGACCACCGCGCGTCGCTGATGCCGACGGTGTGGCCCATCGACGTCTTCGAACGCACCTGGGCCCTGCACGCCCTCGCCTTGGCCGGCCTCCTCGACCACCCCTACCTGGCCGACGCCTGCGCTCGTCAACTCGACACCCTCCAGGCGGTCTCGACCCCCCGCCGGCATCGGGATGAGCGAATACTTCACCGTCGACGGGGACATCACCGCCACCGCGACCGCCGTCCTGGCCCTCGCCGGCCGCCCCACCGACACCACCGCCGTCGACCGCTTCCGACACGACGACCACTACCGCACCTACCCGGACGAACTCCAGCCCTCGCTCACCACCACCGCCCACGCCCTCCACGCCCACGCGCTGCACGCCCCAACCATCCACCGGCCGGCCGGCCGGACCGAACCTGCTCTCCGGTTCCTCCGCGACCGGCAAGGCACGGACGGCCGTTGGAGCGGCGACAAGTGGCACACCTCCTGGATCTACACCACCGCCCAGATCGTCACCGCCCTGCCCACCGACCCCACCACCCCACACGCGATCCGCGCCCTCCTCGACGCCCAACACCCCGACGGCGGTTGGGGCACCCACCACCACGCCACCGCCGGCGAGACCGGATACGCCGCCCTCGCACTCCACACGATCGACAACCCATCCCTCGCATCCGCCAACGCTCTGGAACGGGCGGGGAAGTGGCTCACCCGATGGCAGGAGACCGGCGGCGCTTGCGACTGCCTGCTGTGGACCGGCAAAGAGCCCTACTGCCCCCGACGCGTCGACGAAGCCGTCGCCCTCACAGCCCTCTACACCACCACACAGCACACCCGCAGCCAGGACACGAACACCACCCACCGGTGACGCCCCCGACCGAACGGCAGCGCGGTTGGCCTCCGCGTCCAGGACCTCGTGGGTCACCTCGGTGCCTCGGCAACCAGCCGGCGCGGGAGCCCGGGCCCCGCCGTGGGGTTTGGAAGCGCATCAACGCTTCGGGGCGACAACGCCGACGGCACCCGTGGCCCGGCGATCGCGAAGGCCGACCGTGTGTGCGAGGCATGGCAGTCGTCACCAACGGCGGGGGCCGAGCCGCGACTTCGCAGTCACCGGACCGGCGCGTTGCTCGTCACCATCGCCGGACAACGCAGAGGCCGGTACGGGCTCTACTCGACGTAGAGGAACTCCGGTCCGTAGGTCTTCCCGCCGCCGTCCGGAAGCGGCTTGACCATCAGGGAGCGGGCGAGGGGCCCCATGGTGAACATGTGGCCGACCGCGATACCCACTTCGCTCTTGCCCGCGTTGGGATCGTCCGCCCGCCACGCGCGCTCCAGCGCCCGCAGCATCGAGCTGAACTCGGTGTTGAACGCGTCGAGAGTCTCCCGGATCTCGGGGGTGGGAGCGTACGTCGGGTCGTTGGCCCAGCCGCCCTCGGGGACCCTGCCCATGGGGTACGCCGGGGGCAGGGGAATGTCGTCACCCTTGAAATCCCAGACATCCGGGGATTCCGAGACCTTGATCAGCTTCCGGCCGTGGAAGAGTTCGCGAAACACGTAGAAGTGCGCGAGTTCTCCCGGCTTCCCGGGGAAGGGGTTCTCGGGCGAGGCGGAGGTTCCCTCGCCCTGCTCCTTGATGACCTCGATGGCGGCGCGGACCTTCTCGATGGTGTCGAGCGGGACGATGTTGTTGCCCTGCCCGTGGTGGGCCAGCGAGTACTCGATCTGTCGGGCGCCGGTGATCAGGTGGCTGTGCGCCTCGAACGCTTCCTCGATCGCGGTGTAGAAGGCCCCGATCGTGGTGAACGTCTCGAATTGCGCGATGGGGTCGTCCGGGCGCTCGATCTCGGAGAACATCTCGACGGAAGCCTTGTTCAAGCCCTCCAGGAAGACGATCAACTCGGGGCGCACACCACCCGGCAACGGTTGCTCGTACTTCGGCACCACGCCCGCGTCGGCGATGACCGGATTCCCGCCGATGGTGGTGAGCATGTTGCACACCAACCCCATGTGGGTCATCTCGTCGAACATGACCGCCCGGATGGCGTCGTAGACGGGCCCCTGGTTCTTCTCGATCGACCACAGGCCACTCGCGTAGGGGCCGAGGGTCGCGACCTCGACCATGATCGCCTGCTGTAGGGCGTTCCTGAGCCACTCCGCGTCGCGCTCCGTGGGGCGAACCCCCATCAGTTCGACGATGGCGTTGCTCTGGTACTCGAGAGTTTGGGTCACACCGCAACCTTTCCGATCCGTGCATGAAGACGTGCCGGCCATGAGCCGCCACCGACGGATTCCACCGTCACGATTGGATCCGCGCACGGCGCATCGGTCGAGGACGCACCCCACCCAACGACCATCCGACACAAAGGAAACGGCCGGCCGTACCAACATCCGATCGAGGCCCTCCTGGGACCGGAGTGGAACCAGCCGCAACAGTGCCCGGACCACCCGCTCGGCTGATGGTCGAGCCTGGCGGATGGCCCGTTCCGGGCTGGTTCCGGCGTGGTGCGCAGGCAAGCCGAGGGGGTCAGGTCGCGGCGAGGGCTTCGGTCGGGGGCAGCCGGGAGGCGCGTATGGCCGGGTAGAGGCCGGCGATGGCGCCGATGAGGAGGGTGGCGCCGAGACCGCCGATGGTGGCCCAGGCGGGGATGACCGCATCCCACTGACGGGTGCCGGCGTACACCGTGGTCACGGCCGTGCCGAGGGTGACTCCGGCGAGTCCGCCGAGGGCGGACAACATGAGGGATTCGACGAGGAACTGGGCGCGGATCTGGCCGCGGGTGGCGCCGAGGGAGCGGCGCAGGCCGATCTCGCCGCGGCGTTCCAGGACGGTGATGACCATGGTGTTCGCGACGCCGACGCCGCCGACGAGCAGGGCGACGGCGCCGAGGCCGAGCAGCAGGCCGGTGAAGGCTTCGTCGGTGGCCTGCCGGGCGGCGAGCGCGTCGGAAGGGCGCGACACCTTGACCTCGTTGGGGTTGCGCGGATTGGCGGTTCGGGCGAGCACGTCGCGGACGGCGGCCACCGCGGAATCGGCGGTACGTGTGTAGACGGTGGTGGGGTGGCCGTCGAAGCCGAGGTACCCGGCTGCGGCGGGCCGTCCGACGAGGGCGGCGGAGTCGAGTTCCGGGGCGAGCGGCACCGGGTCGAGGATGCCGACCACGGTGAACCAACGTCCGCCGAGGTATACGCGCATGTCGGGCCCGGCGCGGCCGATCCCGAGCCGGTCGGCGGCGGTGGCGCCGAGGACGGCGGCGGGGTAGCGCTCGGTGGCCGCGTTGAGCCACGTACCGCCGGCCATCCGGGCGCCGACCGTCTCGGGCAGCTTCAGGTCCGCGGCCTGCACGGACAGCCCGCCGCTTTCCGCCGCCGGGATGCGGTCGTTGCGGTACACCTTGGCGGTCTTGACGACGCCGGTGACGGCGACCTGTCGGACCGGGCCGATGCGGGAGATCATCGCCGGCGCATCGAGCGGCAGCGATGCCGCGCCGCCGCTCAGCGCGCTGCCGGGCGCCACGGTGAGCAGGTTGGTGCCGAGTGCGGCGAGCCGGGCGTCGAGATCGGCGCGGCTGGACGTGGAGATCCCCGCGACCGCGGTCATCGCGGTGATGCCGATGGCGATGCCGAGCGCGGACAGGAAGACCCGCATCGGCCGGGTGCGCAGCCCGACGGCGCCGACGGCGGCGACGTCGCGGGGGCGGAGGCGGTTGGGCTGGTAGGCGGTCGTCATGTCTCAGGCCTCCCTGCCTGTGGAGGCGAGCGCCCCTGGGTGGGTTCGGCTGTCGGGCGCGGCGATCCGGCCGTCGCGCATCGTCACTTGGCGGGGCAACGCGGCGGCGATGTCGCGGTCGTGGGTGATGACGAGGACGGTGGTTCCGGCGGCGTGGAGTTCCCGGAGAAGATCCATCACGCCCTGGCCGGAGGCCGTGTCGAGGTTGCCGGTGGGTTCGTCGGCGAGCAGTAGCACGGGGTCGCCGGCGACGGCACGGGCGATGGCGACGCGTTGGCGTTGTCCGCCGGACAGTTCGTGCGGGAGGTGGTCCATGCGGTCGGCGAGGCCGACGCGTTCGAGGGTTGCCTGGGCGCGACGGCGGCGTTCGCGGGACGGGTGTCCGGCGTAGAGCAGCCCGTCGGCGACGTTTTCGCAGGCGGTGCGGCCGGGGGCGAGGTGGAACTGTTGGAAGACGAAGCCGATGCGGTGTGCGCGGAGCGCGGACAGGCGGCGGTCGGACAAGGAGGCGACGTCGTGGCCGTCGATGCGGACGGTGCCGGCGGTGGGGCGGTCGAGGGTGCCGATGAGGTTGAGCATGGTGGATTTGCCGGATCCGGACGGGCCGACGATGCCGGCGAGTTCGCCGTAGCCGACGGTCAGGTCGATGTCGGCGAGAGCGACGACACCGCCGGCGTATTCCTTGCAGACGCCGACGAGTTCGACGAGGGGTTCGGTCGGCCGGTTCACGAGGGCATCCCCACGACGGTGCCTTCTGCGATGCCCTGGCCGGACACTTCGACGCGACCGCCGGCGAACATGCCCGTCTCGACCGGGACCAGGCGTGTCGCGGTCCCGTCGACGACCTGGACGCCGTAGCCGCCTTCGGCGAGCGCGAGGAGCGCGGCCACCGGCACGGTCAGCACGTTCTCGTGGCGCGAGGCGGTGAAGCCGACGTCGATCGAGGCCTGGTCGAGCCCGGCGACGGCGGTCGCGTCGTCCGGTGTGACGGTCGCCTTGAGCTTGGTGGTCGGGGTCGCCGGGGTTGCGCCGCTGTCCTTGCCCGGGTCGACGACGGTGGCGGTGGCGGTGATCCTGCCCGGGACGGTCCTGCCGTCGGGCAGCTTCAGGGTGACCGCGGTGCCGGTCTTGGCGAGGCTCGCGTACGCCATTTCCAGGTCGACGCCGACCACGCGGCGCGTGCCGGTGTACGTGAGCAGGGCCTGCCCTGGCTGGACGGCGTCGCCGAGGGCCGCTTTGTCGGTCTCCACGCGGAGTTCGCCGGGCGCGAAGTGCACGCGGCCGAGTTCGACGGTGCCGGTCTGCGTCATCCCGTTCGCCTTCTGCCACTTCCTGACGGCGGCGGCCGTGGTTTCGGTGTACTTCTTGTCGACGGTGAATCCGCCGTAGCCGAGCGCGGCGAGGTTCTCCTCGAACTGCTGCACGTCGGGGCCCTCGATGCCGACGGCGAGGTCGCGGTACGCGGGAAGCGTGCCGTACAGCAGCACGACGGGTGTGTTGTCGACCTTGTAGAGCGGCTTCCCGCGCACCACCGTCGAGCCGGGTGCGGACACCGAGGTGAGCGTGCCGGTGACTTTGCCGCCGTTGAGGGTCGCGGTGTCGCCGTAGTCGAGCTTTCCGGATTTGGTCGTGGTGTCGACGAGAGTCTGCCGGGTGACGGTGCCGGTGGCGGGCGGAAGGCTGCCGCGGGACGGTTTCGAGTCGTCGTCCTTCGGGGGCAGGCCGATGCCGGTGCCGGCCGCGGCGGCGGCGCCCGCGGCGAGAACTGCGGTCACCGCGACGGCGATGCGGCCGGTGGGGTGCTTGCGGCGGGGCGTCATGCGTGGCTGCCCCCGTCGCCGGCGTTGCGGGTGGCCTTGCCTGCTCCGCCGCCGGGCGGCTGCGGCATGTACTGCGTGCAAGCCTCGTCGGCGACTTTGAACTTCGGGTCGTCGGGGCCGAGGCCGAGCTGGTCGTTGTTGATCTGCAGGCCGCCGTTGGGCGCGGGGTCGGGGAACTGCGGAAGGCCGTGCTCGCGCATGCACTTGGCGTACCGGCGGAGCTTCTCGGTGATCGCCGGGTCGACCTTCTGGTTCTCGCCGCCGTTGGGCATGAGGTCCTTGCACTTGCTCTGTGCGGCGTCGACGGCTTTCGGATCGGTGCCCTGCGGCAGGTCGAGCGAGACTCCGCCTTCGCCGTTGAACTGCGGGTCGGGGAAGGCGGGCACGCCGTTGTGGCGCATGCACTGGGCGTACTTGAGCATCGCGTCCTTCTCGTCGGCGGGCTTGGGCGTCTTGCTGCCCGCCGACTGCGTGGCGGTGGGGGTGCCGGCGGAGGCGACCTGGTCTTCGTCGCCTCCGCCGCCCCCGCCACACGCGGCGACGAGGGGGAAGAGCAGGGCGAGGAGGAGGCCGGTTTTCCCGCGTGTGCTCGTCATCATCGATCCTTCGGTCGTCCGGCCGCCCGGTCGGCGGCGTCGGACGCCATTCGAGCCGGACCCGCGTCGCAGGGCCGTCACCGTTTGCGTTGACGCGGATGTGACACGCCGCTCGCCATGATGGACGGATGCGCATCCTGGTGGTGGAAGACGAACCGCTGTTCGCGGACGCGGTCGCGGAGTGGCTGCGCGGCGACGCGCACGCGGTGGACGTCGTCCACGACGGCGGCACGGCCCTGGAGAACCTGGCGGTGCACGACTACGACGTGGTCGTCCTCGACCGCGACCTACCAGTCGTGCACGGCGACGACGTCTGCCGCTCGATCGCCGCCGGCTCCGCCACCGCCCGCGTCCTGATGCTCACCGCGGCCGGCACCCTCGACGACCGGGTCGCCGGCCTCGGCCTGGGTGCGGACGACTACCTCGCCAAGCCCTTCGCGTTCCGCGAACTCGGCGCCCGCGTCGTCGCGCTCGGCCGCCGAGCCCGGCCGGCCGCTCCCCCGGTCCTGGCACGCGCCGGGATCCGGCTCGACCTGCACCGCCGCGAGGTCTACCGCGACGGCCGGTACGTCCCGCTGTCCCGCAAGGAATTCGCCGTCCTCGCCGAACTCCTGCGCGCCGACGGGGCCGCGGTCTCGGCCGAACTGCTCCTGGAGAAGGCATGGGACGAACACACCGACCCGTTCACCAACGTGGTGCGCATGACGATCCTGAAGCTGCGCCGGAAGCTCGGGGAACCGCAGGTGGTGGAAACGGAACCGGGCGTCGGGTACCGGATCCGGTGATCCGCCGGTTCACGGCCCGGCTCACTCCCGGGTGGGCGCGGCCGTCGCGGTGGGCGATCCGGGCGCGGCTGACGCTCGTCTACGGAGTGCTGTTCTTCGTGGCGGGAGTCGTCGTGCTCGGCGTGACGTATCTGCTGGTGTCGCAGCAGTTGCCGACGGATTCGCAGGTGACGATGAGCGGGCCCCAGGCGCCGGGTGAGGCGGGCGGGCCCGTGTCGGACCCGGCGGCACCTCAGCGGCAGTTCACCCACGCATCGAACGGCAGCACCCGCAGCGACGCGCTCAGCGCGCTGCTGACCCAGGGGGGCATCGCCGTCGCCGCGGTCGGACTGGCCGCGACGCTGCTGGCGTGGCTGGTCGCCGGGCGCATGCTCCAGCCGTTGCAGCGGATGACCGACACCGCGCGCCGCATCGCAGAAGCCCCGGCGGCCGACCGCAACCTGCACGAACGCATCGCGCTGGCCGGTCCGGAGGACGAACTCAAGCGCCTCGCCGACACGTTCGACCTGATGCTGGAACGGCTCGACCATTCGTTCGACGGGCAGCGGCGGTTCATCGCCAACGCGTCCCACGAACTGCGGACGCCGCTCGCGCTGAACCAGGCGCTGCTGGAGGTCGCGATCTACCGGCGGGAGGCGTCCGACGACGTGCGGAACCTGGGCGAGACCCTGCTCGAGATCAACAGCCGGCACGAGCGGCTCATCGACGGGCTGCTGCTCCTCGCCCGCTCGGAACACGACGTGGTGGAACGGTCGTTCGTCGACTTGGCGGACATCGTCGAGCACGTGGCCTCGCAGGTGTCGTCCGAAGGCTCCGTCAAGGTCGAAGCCGCCGCCGAGGAGGCCGCGACGACGGGGAACCCCGTGCTCCTGGAACGACTCGTGCAGAACCTCGTGGAGAACGGGATCCGGTACAACGTGTCCGACGGCTGGGTGCGGCTGAGCAGCCACACCGCGTCCGACGGATGGGCGGTGGTCGAGGTCGCGAACACCGGCCCGGTCGTGCCGCGCTACGAAGTCCCGTCCCTGTTCGAACCGTTCCGCCGCCTCGGCGACGAGCGCCCGGCGCGCCGGACGAAGGGCGCCGGTCTCGGCCTCTCCATCGTCCGCGCGGTCGCGCGCGCCCACGGCGGCGAGGTCACCGCGGAGCCACGCGACGGCGGCGGACTCGTGGTCCGACTACGCCTCCCCGGCACATGACCTCCGGGGTTGGTCGAGGCGATGTGCATCATGGCACCCCGGACCATGATGCGGAACTCCGCAGCCCGCTTCGCGGCAGGGCAAACCCCGGACAACGGGCCGGGGTGTGCGCCAGAATTTCCCACGGCTCGGCCCCGGGACAACCGTCTCGGGAACTGACGTTGGGTGGGGGACACTCATGTACATACCTTGGCCAAGGCCGCACAGGGCAACCATTTTGACAATCCTCGCGTTACTGTTCGCGTTAACCATCGCCGCACCGGGGGCATCCCGGGCGGCCGCGAACGACCCGGCCCCGCCGGCCGGCTGCCCATGCACGCTGTGGGCGTCGACCGAACAGCCCTCCTCCGGTCCCGATCCGGACACCTCCGCCACCGAACTCGGCGTCAAGTTCCAGGCGGACCAGGCCGGTTACATCACCGGCGTACGTTTCTGGAAGGACGCCACCAACACCGGCACGCACACCGGGACCCTGTGGTCGGCGGCCGGCGATCGGCTGGCCACCGCCACGTTCACCGACGAGTCCGAATCGGGCTGGCAACAGGTCAACTTCGCCCAGCCCGTCGCGGTCACCGCCGGCACCACCTACGTGGCGTCCTACCAGGCACCCAACGGCAGGTACAACGCCGACCAGGGCGGCCTGACCACAGCGCACGTGCGCGGGCCGCTCACCGCACCCGCGAGCGAGGCCGCCGGCGGCAACGGCGTGTACCTCTACGGCGCCGGATTCCCGAACTCGACCTGGAACGACTCCAATTACTGGGTCGACCCGGTGTTCAACACCACCGACGTCCCCGGCCCCGCGCCGGCGGTCATCGAGATCTCCCCGACACAAGGGGAGGTCTCCGTCCCGGTCGACACCAACATCACCGCCACCTTCGACCGGGAGGTGCAACCCTCCAGCATCCGGTGGGTGGTCTGGCAGGGTGAGAGCGGCGGCCGGCCCGGCAGCACGACCTACAACGCCGCCTCCCGCATCACCACCTTCGATCTCACCTACCATCTGGCGCCCGCCAACACCTACTTCGTCGATCTGGTGGGCGTGAAATCCCTCGACGGCACCCCGATGCCGACGAAGAGGTGGTCCTTCACGACGGCCGACAGCCCGCCACCGGTCTGCAACCCGTCCTGCACCATCTGGCCGGCGACCGCGACTCCGGACGTGCTCGCGGACACCGACGCCACCGGCATCGAAGTCGGCGTCAAATTCGGCGTCAACACGCACGGGTTCGCCACCGGCCTGCGGTTCTACAAGGGCCCGGGCAACATCGGCCCGCACACCGGAACCATCTGGATGGGCGCGGGGTTTCCCATGGCCACCGCCACGTTCACCAACGAGTCCGAATCGGGCTGGCAGCAGGTGACGTTCGACCAACCGGTCCCGATCTACCCCAACGTCACCTACGTGGCCTCGTACTTCGCCCCCGCGGGCCGATACTCCTCCACCGAGGGCGGATTGACGGACGCGGTCGGAGGCGCGATCATCGCCCCCGCGTCCGGCAGCGTCGGCGGCAACGGCGTGTACAAGTCCGGCGCGGCCGGCTATCCGACCAGCTCGCGGAACGGCACCAACTTCTGGGTGGACGTCGTCTTCACCACCAACAGCTAGACCGTTCCTTCATCGCGATCGAATACCCATCGCCTCGCCGGCCGGGCCCGGCCGGCGAGGCGCGTGGACACACGGCGCAGCACGACGGTCCCGCGGAGGGCCGTGTCGAAAGTGACCAACCCGCCGGGGACCAGACGATCAACCGCGCATACACCGGGCTTGGCGCGACCTTCGACTTCTACCTCAAGGCGTACGGTCGGCACTCGATCGACGACTCCGGACTGCCGCTCGACGCCACCGTCCACTACGGCGAGCAGTACGGCAACGCGTTTGGGACGGCCGGCAGATGGTCTTCGGGGACGGCTTCGGGGACTGTCTCCTCGACCTCACCACCCAGATCGACGTCATCGGCCACGAACTCACCCACGGTGTCACCCGGTACACCGCCGACCTGGAGTACTACGGGCAAGCCGGCGCGCTCAACGAGTCGATCTCGGACGTCTTCGGCTCGCTGATCAAGCAGTACTCGCTCGGCCGGAGCGCGAACCAGGCGGACTGGCTCATCGGCGCCGGACTGCTCGGTCCCGCCCTCCAGGGCCGGGCGCTGCGCTCCCTCAAGGCCCCGGGCACGGCCTACGACGATCCCCAACTCGGCCGGGACTCCCAGCCGGCCACCAGGACGGCTATGTGCGGACCAATCGCGACAACGGCGGCGTACACATCAACTCCGGCATCCCCAACCACGCCTTCTACCAGCCGGCCACCTCCCTCGGCGGCTACGCCTGGGAGCGGCCCGGTCGAATCTGGTACGCCGTGCTGACCGGGGGCGAGCTTGCCGCCGACGCCCAATTCGCGGACTTCGCGCGACTGACCGTCGCGAGCGCCCGAAGCCTGTACGGCGACGGCGAGGAGATCCGGGCACTCCTCAAGGCGTGGTCGACCGTCGGAATCCCCACCGACTGGTCAGGGCGGCCGGTGGTTTCGCCCGGGCACGTTCGACGCAGGCGGCCCACAGGTCCTCGCCGTCGTGCCCCCACCGGCCGGGAGTGGGGAGGATCAGCTCGCCGGGGCCCGACCACGCTGAAATGGCGGCGACGGTGGTGTTGTGGTTGCCGAAGTCGAGTTCGAGATTGGGCTCGTCGCCGATCGGCCGTAGGTGGTCGCCGCTGCCCGTGGCGGGGTCGATCGTGGTCTCGAAGTGGTCGTAGTCGTCCGCGAGGACGTAGCCGACCAGCCCGTCGTATGTGCGCGAGGTGCTCGGGGAGTTTGTCGGGGCCGGCGAGGATGTCGGCGGGAGGGCCGGGCAACTCGGGCAAGGCGGCCGTTGGGTCGGGCCCGTCCTCGGGCGACGCACGGCCGGCGAAACTCACTCGGACGAGCGACCCATGGCACGTCGGGGCGCGGGCAGGAACACAGGGGGCGCGGCACCGGGTCCTCGGGGAAGGACGACCCGATGCCGCGCCCCACAACGTCGCCCGCCCCCACACGACCGCCGACGAACCCCCAACGCCGTAGGGACCGTACAGGATGCGGACGTTGCGCCGAACGGGCCGACCGGCGCCCGGGACGGCCGGGTGCCGCGAAGTCGGCCCGTGCCCGAATCCGTCCTCGTCACCGGGCGTCCGGGGGTGTTGTCCCGCGTTATCCCGCGCCACGGCCGTAGCCGCCGGCCGCGACTGCATCGTCGTCACGCGGCGGGCCGCCCGGGCCGATCATTCGCCACCACCCGAACGGCGCAGGGCGCCCATCCGCGGCGGGCGACAGCCCGCTCGAACGGCGACGTCGGCGCGTTGGCGGCCCTGGTCGCCCAGGCACGACTGTGGAACGACCCACAGCCGCCCCCGGATCGGGGATGGACGTTCACCGCAGCCTTCGCCGACGCGATCGGCAACCGTCCGGGACGCCCCACCTCCCGCCTTCGCACACTCCGGACGAAACGACGCCGAACCCGCGACGCGGACCGCTCGTTGGACAGCGCGTGAGCGGCTCACACGCACAACCCGAACCCTCGCCCGCCCAAGACCGCCAGGACACCCCGGTGTTCGACGCCCTGTCGAACGAATGGATCGCGGCCGGACGCGAACTGCCCTGGGAAACCCCCGCCACACCGGCGAACACCGGCCCCGGACCCCACACCCGCCCACCCGAAACCGGCGGACCCACCCCCGTCCCCGGCCCCCGCACCGGAAGCCCGTGAACACCCGCCCTACATTCCCCAACCGGCGCGAACGGCCCACCACCCCACCCCCCGGGGAGGCGGCACCGGCATGACGACCGGGCACCAGGCCCGCATGTTGATCGGACAGAGGCGTATCGAGGATGCGATCGCAATGCACCGGCTGCCGGAACTCCCCGTTCTGTGGCCGGCGGACGATGTTCGAGACCTGGCGCATCGTCGTACCGACGAACCTGCCCAGGCCCCGGTGTACGACGCCCACACATCGACGACCACCCCGGAAAACCGCGTCGTCGACCCCGAGCGCGAACCGTCCCGTGCGGGTCGCCCCGTGGGAGGTCGGGCGGTGCGGGACGCGCTCGACGCCGTCGCCGTCAGGAATCGGGTGAACGATGCGTCGGGAGATCGTCGGCCGCGGGACTTCTCGGTAGCGCCAGGGTGTGGAGCGCGTGATCGCAGGCGGCCGTCTCGTCGGGGAAATCGGCGACCACGTGCCATCTGCCGCGTTCGAAGACGCCGGTTTGCCAGGTCTCGGCGGCTCGGCGCAGGAATACGAACTCGGGTGGGAGCGGTACGGGTTCGTGTGCGTCCTGGATCCATATCTCGCCCTGCGCCACGCCGCCGCGGCGCAGGGCGAGAAAAAGCTCGTACCGATCCATCGCTCAGTGTGTCGGGGAAAAAACGGCGGGGAGGGACGCGGATCCGGCGCGGCCTTCGTCCTCGTCGGGCTTGAGGTAGTCGTGCTCCAAGAGCCACTTGACGTTGAGCCGTTGGCCCTCGCCCGGGTTCACGAGCGCCGGGTCCAGGAGGATCTGTCGTCCGCCACCGGGCTGTTCGAACCATGGGGCGATGTGTCCCTGCCAGACCTTGAACGGCCGGGTGACCTGGTAGCGGTGGTAGCCGCAGGGAAAGACGGGATCGCGTGTCATCAGGTTCTGCGGCGGCAGGGCTCGCTTGGCATACCGGTCCCCGGCAGGGGCGAGGAAGCTGCCGTACTCCGATCCGAAGCGATCCAGGTCCTGTCCGGCCCGCAGGGTCGTCTCGTGTTTGTCGAGTTCCCCGTTGATCCGAGCGAAGCCGTCGTCGGGCGGGTACTTCCAGGCGTTCGCCTCGTTGTTCCAGTACTTGTCCAAGAACGCCGTCGAGGTCAGGTTGCCGGTACGTCGGTAGCCGGACAACAGCGGGCCCACGGGCGGCTCCGCGCGGGTGGGCAGATCCTGCGGACCGAGCCGCTCGTCCCCGTCCAGCGGATCCACGCACACGACCCGCGCCGAGCCCGACCCGCCGGCGGCGAACTTCGACTCCACCGGCGCCGCCTGAACGGTTCCGGCACCGGCCAGCACCACAGCGGCCAACGCCGCCCCGCTCGCCGCGGCGACCCATCGCCCTCGTGTGAACATCCGCACGTGTCGCCTCCCGAGATCATCAGCCAGGTACAAGCCACTCATATCGCCTGGGAGGTATTCGATGGTGGTTCACCACTGCGAAGTCACCTGAACGGACCCACGTCGGCATGGGAGTTGCAGGGTGATGGTGGCAAAACGCGGCCGGGATGAGGGGCCGGGCGGCGGCAGGGCAGTGGCCGCATATGGGAGCGGGGTGACCGACCGTGCTTTCGGCGGTCGTCGGGCGGGTATGGGGCCGTGAGACCGGCGAGGCAGTGTCCTCTCCGACGTCCCAATCCGATGGCAGCGATCCCGTCTCGGGGTGCCGGCACTCCGAGACGGGATCGGTTGCGCCGTAGTCCCTCTCGTTTGTTCCGCAGCACTGAAGGGTGTTTCGTCATGGGCCGAGGCTTGATTGTCGTGGATGTGCAGAACGACTTTTGTGAGGGAGGCAGTGTGCCCGTCGCCGGCGGGGAGCGAATCGCAGCCGCGATCGCCGATCTGGTCGAGCAGAGCGCCGGATCCGATTATCACTACGTCGTCGCGACCCGGGACCACCACATCGACCCGGGATCCCACTTCTCCGAGAACCCGGACTTCAAGGACAGCTTCCCCGTCCACTGCGTGGCGGGCAACGAAGGAGGGGAGTTCCACCCCAATTTCGCCCCCGCCGTCACGGGCGGCAAGGTGGATGCCGTCTTCTTCAAGGGTGCCCACAGCGCGTCCAAGAGCGGCTTCGAGGGGGCCGACGAGGAGGGCACGCCCCTGGCCGACTGGCTGCGCTCACGCGGGGTGGAGGACGTCGACATCGTGGGCATCGCCACGGACCACTGTGTACGCGCCACCGCGCTGGACGCCGTCAAGGCCGGCCTCCGGGCCCGGGTACGCCTCGACTACTCGGTCGGGGTAGCCCCGGACACCACGGCCGCGACGCTGGAAGACTTCCGCCGAGCAGGCGTCGCCGTAACCGGCGAGTCGCCGGCCCCCCGATAGCACCCGTCACCAGGCGCTCGCCGGGTGTGGTTCAGACCGGTGGGTCGCGGCGTCGGCCGGGGATGTGTCGTCGGGGTGGGCGGGTGAGGGTGATCTGGCGGACGAGCTGGTGCAGGCAGGCCGTGGTCGCCACCGCGGGCAGGACGGCGACGAGGACGCCTTGGACGGTCATCGGGGCATGCGTGAGGGACAGCGCCATCGACAGGCCCGCGAAGGCTGCGACCACGATCCACGAGTGCAGTGCCCGACGGCGGTGCAGACTCGAGCGCAGGATCGACAACGAGGCCACCACCCACGGCCCCTGGACCAGGACGGGCCACCACCGGGCCGGGCCGGAGGTCGCGCCGACGGTATGCCCCAGCGGCGCGAGGGTGATCAAGGCACCGAGCACACCGATCGCGGCAACCAATACGACGCTGACCACCACCAGGGACCGGCTGATCCGGTCCACCCGCCGTTCGCCGGCGGCCGGCCGAGCGGACGGAGCGGGCCGCCGGCGATGACCGGCCGGATCCCGGACCGGGGCCGGGAGTTCGACGGTGACGGGAGCCTCCTCGACGGGGTTCCCCAGGAGTCGAGCCAGGTCGGCCTCGAACCGCGGGTCCCCCACCACCGCGAAGGACGGGGAGAGCCCGTCGGGCAACACGGCCGCGTTCGGTACCGGCCACTCCACCACGCCGGGCGACGACACGACGCCCGGCGGAACCGGCATGCCGGACGGGGGATACGGGTCGTATCCATAACCTTCATACATGGGCCTGGCTCATTCAAGGGATCGGACGTCGCGCGGCACCGCCACGAACCACGGTGCCGAATACGCATGTCGATGGTCGGCGGACGGTCGGTCGGTCGGTCCCGGTTCACGATCGCGGATCGTCCAGGACGTCGTCGAGACGGCGCGAGTACTCCGCCGCGATCAACACCATCGCCAGGGCGAACTGCTCCATGTCGGCGGAACAATGCCGAAGCGCGACGCGACAGCCCGCACGTTCGATGTACGCGTACGGAGACCGTTTGCGGAATGTCGCCGCACGAGGGGTGAGCACCCAATCCCCCATGGGAAAGGCACGTTGGGCGAGAGCGGGAGGCGCGAAGGCGGAGTCGGAGGCTCTGGGATTCACGCCCGGCTAACGACGCGCCGTCCCCGACGGCGCTGGTCCGAAACGGTGAACCACGCACCGGGGTTCGCGACTTTACCGACCACGTTTCGCACATTTTCGGACACCGGACCCGCAAGGCCCGCACCACCGGAAACTCGAACTCCGTGGCATTACAGGGAAGCGTGACCGTTCATCAGCGAGTCCTTTTACCCACCCCAC
The DNA here is from genome assembly GCF_053618075.1 of Embleya sp. NPDC055664. Taxonomy (NCBI): domain Bacteria; kingdom Bacillati; phylum Actinomycetota; class Actinomycetes; order Kitasatosporales; family Streptomycetaceae; genus Embleya; species Embleya sp. NPDC055664. The sequence goes on along the minus strand of NZ_JBSHGZ010000038.1, from coordinate 28,997 downwards.
GGGAAACTCACGGGTTGGTAAAGGTTTCCGAGTAAACGGCAAACGCACGCGAACACTCACCCCTGCGCAGACCCTCCACCGAGCAGCACTCGCCAACGGCGGGACCATCTTCCGCCGCGCAACATATTCGAGCAAAAAACTTGCGCCCGCAGAATTTCCTCCGCGTACACGGTGCCGGCCGTCGCACTCCGGGGGCATGGCGAACCGACCGACGGCTCGCGGGACCATGTGCGAGCGTCGGTGGCGCAGGTGGTGGCGGGCGGCGCCGCCCCGGCCGGAGGCGGCCACACCGGAGCCTCCGGCAACTCCACCCTCCCTGCTGAGCGCATCACACAAGCAGGACCGGGCCGTGCGGTCCGCCGGCGGGAGGTGCGTCAGTTCCTCGGGACGAGGGTCAGCAGCGGGGGAAAGATCGGCGTGGGTTGCGGCCCGGTCGGGACGGTGAGGCCCGGGTCGTGGGTGGAGCGTCCCGGTGTGCCGAGCCCCGGCACTCGCTCGTCTCCCGGACGCAGCGGCTGACACGTCGGGATCGGGCGCTTGTTGTAGTGGTCCGGCTCGAACACCACGACGTACAGCGCGACCGCCACGCTGCCCACGATCATCGTCCCCAGAATCAGCGCGTTGAAGACGGTGTTGGCTCTGCGTTCCTCCCGGGTTCGCCGGGGCAGGAGCAGTCTTCGCCACCGGGGGACGAAGTCGATCCCGGCTTCACCGACCGCGTCCACGCGCTCATCGGCGTCGTGCCCGGCCGCGCCGCGGTGGCGTCCGGGTGCGGGGCCCGCATCGAGGTCGACGCCGACCGAGGCCAGAACGTCGCGAAGGCGGGTTGCCTCCTCGGGGTCGTGGGGCGCCGCCCGTACGAGGTCCAGGTACGGCGGCATCGGCCCGATGGTCTCCACAAGGTCAGGCCGCGTCCACGACGGCACCCAGCGGGCCCGGCGGGCGGCGACGAGAGCCTCGTTGACCAGGGCCGCCAGGTGTGCGGTCAGTTCGTGAGGGTCCGGTGCCGGCCGCCCCGGGGCGGGAGTCCCCTCGGCGGCCAGGGCGGCGGCCATTCGGGCCCCGTGGCCGCGGCCGAGCAGATCCAGAATCGTTCCGATCCCGGGGTTCGGCACGCCGGAGTACTGGGCCGCGACGGCCCGCAACCGATCTGCGGCGTCGCCGGCGAGCAGTGCCGTGATCCGCTGCCGCCACTCGTCGTTGGGCAACAACCGCGCGGTCGCCAAGGGCGGTTCGATCTCGCCCTCGCAGCGAAGGCCGCGGGCGAGGATGTCCCAGTCGCCCAGCAAGGCGACGGCCGGTCGCGCGGGGCCGGCCGTGGCCGGATGGCGCACCCAGTGCGGCGATCCGTCGAGCGAGGGGCGGGTGGGTGTCCCGCCGGGTGCGTGGGGGTTCGGGTGGCGACATCCGCAACCGGTCGACGGTGGCCCGATAGGCGACGTAGTCGAGCATGTCGGCGAACAGGTCGAAGGGTCGTTCGGGGGCGATCCCCTGCTCGTGGCCCGGCGCCACGTAGGCTGCGATCAGCCGATTCCAGGAGTAGGTCAACGCCGCCTGGGTGCGAAGCGCGTCGACGACGACGCCGCGCCCGTCGATCGGGGTGGTATCCGGATCGCCCGCGGATGCGGGTGAGCCGGCCTCCGCAGACACCGCAACGCGTGCGGCGACCGCGTCCGCGTCGAACTCCTGTCGCCGGCCCATGGCCAGGGTGAGCAGGTCGAAGCACTTGGCATAGCCGACGAAGAACTTGCGTACCACCCAGACGAAGAGGACGGTGTACGAGGCGACCCGGGCGGTGAGTTCCAGCCGTCGCACGATCTCGTGCAGCGACTCACGGGATCGGTGGGTGATCGCGAGGAGCCGGGTGTGTCGGCCGGCGTAGTGACCGAGTTCGTGGGCGATCACAGCGCGCAGTTCGTCGTGGGTCAGCCCGAGTACCAGGGGCAGTCCGAGGTACAGGCGGCGGCGTCCGCCGACGAGGCCCAGCAACCACGCCTCCTCGGTGACGCCGGCGTTCACCTCGGCCACCCGGTGGATCTCGGTCGGCGCCGACGTACCGACGGCGTCGGCCAGTTGCCGGGTCGTGTGCCACAACAGCGGTGCCTGTTCGGGCGTGAGTGGTACCGATCCCACGTCGGTGAACGTCGGCCGGCTCACCGCGGCGAGTCCCCAGAAGAGCGCCCCGACCACGGGCACCGTGATCAGCGCGCCGAAGGGGCTCGAGGTGTCCGCCGCGTCCGTGGTCTCGGTCAGCAGGACCTCGAAGACCAACACGGCGTCCCCTACCGCCAGGCCCAGGACCAGCACGTAGACGCCCATCAGGAGTCCGACGGCGACCACCGCCCGGAATGTGGCCACGACGCCGGTCACCGCGGGGCCTGCGAATCCGGGGAACCCTGTTCCGCCGCCACCCGGTTCGCGACGCGGTCGCGTCCCACGCCGTCGTTCTCGTACGAGGCGCGCAGCCATGCCTGGGTTCGGTGCAACCAGACCCGGAGCAGGTCGTACAGCACGTCCCGGCTCTCGTCGGCCGGTTGCGCCACCAGGTCCTCGCCGAGCCGGCGGACCCGGGCGGCGGTCACCGCGGCCAACCACGACGGGTCGGCGTGCCGGTCGGCGTACGACGCGGCGGCGACGGCGAGTTCGGCCAACTCCACCGCCTCGGCGGCCAGGGCGCGCTCCGAGCTTGCGGTCCACAGCAGGTCGATCGCGTCGGCCAGGCACGTACGGGCGACCGCGGTGAGCGGCGCGTGCGCCGCCGTCTCGGGATGCGCCGCACAGGCGGACGCCAGTACCGGCGATTCCTCGGGTGCCGCCGTGCCGAACCTCTCCTCGCCGCCGTCGGGCAAGGACGCGTGCCCCCAGGCGAACGTGCTCGCCGCATCACCCCAGTACGCGTCGAGCACGGTCAGGGCGTCCGTGGGTACACGCAGCGCCGGCGCGAGAAACGATCTCAGCAGCGCGGAACGCTGCGCCGAGGACCGCTCGTACGCCGGTGAGCGCCGCGTGGCCACCCCATGCACGAAAACAACGGGCATGCCGTCCCCTCCCCCTGCGCTCCCCCGAACGCGAGCCGAATCCGCGTACGAATCCCGCCCGACGCGTCGATCGCGCCCGCGCGCCGGATGCCGGATGCCGGCCCGTGCATCCCGAAGGTGTTTCGACCGACTTGCTCCCATCGCCCCCGATCACGTACCTCACGCTGCCGGCGCGGGATCTCGACACCGAACCCGCGTGGCGGAACCGGACCGACACACGAGCAGGCGCGTTCCGTATGCCGCCCGTCCCCACGCAATCGGCCCATGGGACTCCGTTCGGGTGGGTTCCGCGTCGGTCGGGCGTGGCCGACCGGTTCCCCAATGTGGGCAAATCGCCGCGCGCCTAGCATCGGAGTGCATGCCCGGAAGCAGGGAGTCGATGCACATGGAACCGCCCACGGCACCCGTCCGACCTTCGGGGTGCGCCGGCGCGAGGACCCCTTCGTGTACGACGTGGTCACGGTGCGGAGCGATGGCACCGGACGATTTCGTGCCGATCGACCGCAACTGCCACAAGTCCCACCACTACGCGGCGGTGTTGGCCGGATCCCGGGTCGCCTACCTCGACAGCTACTCGATCGACGAGTTCTCCATGTACGGGGCGATCCCACTGGTCGACATCAAGCGCACGCTGCTGACGTACCGACGCGAGGGCAGGCTCGATCGGGTCACTCTGATCTCCCTCACCAACTGCACCTTCGACGGCGTGGTGTACGACGTCGAGCGGGTGATGACCGAGTGCCTCGCGATCAAGCCCGATCTGGCGTTCCTGTGGGACGAGGCGTGGTTCGCCTTCGCCCGCTTCCACCCGGTATACCGGCGGCGGACCGCGATGGCAGCGGCGGCGCGTCTGTCCGAGCGCTTCGGCACGGCCGAGTTCCTGACACTGCGCCTGGCCGACGCCGTGGGTCCGGTGGAAGTCCCCGACAGGCGCACCGATCCGGCCCACGGCGGACCCCTCCCCGCCTGCCGCGGCTACGGGGAAGTCCCGCCTATCGGGCGGGACTTCGGCGATTCGGGTGGGGCGCGCCCCGGCTGGGCGCGGAAGCTCTGCGCCCCGGACCAGGAACCGCACGGGCAACTGCGCCGGGCTCCGGCTGCGCGGGCGCTGCACAAAAGTAACGGGGCAGGTGTCGGGCGGCCGGCCGTCGGGGTTACAGGCTTGCCAGTAGGGCGGTGAGGGGGGTGGGGACTTGGGTGGGGGTGAGGGCCTTGGTCAGGAGGTGGGCGTAGCGGATTTTGCGGCCCTTTTTGGTGCCGAGGAAGCGGCGCATGCGTTGGGGTGGGAGTCGGTTTTGTTGGGCGGGTTGGCGTACGAAGGTCTGCCAGGCCCGGAGGTCGCCCTCGGTGTGGATGATCTCCTCGATCCGTGGCACCCCGAGGGCGCGGACGAGTTCGTCCTCGAGATCGGCGGTACATACGAACAGCCCGGCACGAGAGGCGTGTACTCGGTCGAAGCCGCGATCGTAGAAGGGCTTCTCGGCCTCGTCGCACAGTCCGACCAGGCGCAGGCCCAATCCGGGCGGTCCCAGGAGGGCGGCGTAGCGACCGATGCTCATCGCGCCGCCCATCGCCAGGACGCACACCCCTTCGGAGGCCAGGTCGCGGCCGTGGTCCGCGGCGAGCGTTTCGACGGCCGCGACGTCGCTCGGGCCTTCCAGCAACACCGCCGTCCGCACTTCCAGCTCCTCGGCCAACTCCCCCGCCGACTCGCCCGAGCCGCCTGCGGCCCAACCTGTGACCGCATCCCGAAAGGCACCCATGTCCGCCATGCAGGGATTCTGCCCCGCGCGGGCCGGCGCGGCACGCGGATTTCGTCCCGCGCCCCGCGGCTCGGGGGTTTCGGGTGTGTGTGTACGGCCGGGCTCGTGGTGTCAGGGCAGGTGGGCGCGTTGAGCGTTTGCCATGAGGTTGACGTATGCGGCGTATTGGGTGGAGCCGTGGAGGTTGGGGCGGCGTCGTGCCCAGCCTAGGAGGCCCAGGGCGCGTGCGGCGTGCGGGGGTTGGGGCCGGGTGCCGGCTGTGTGGATCGGGTTTTCGTACTCCGGCGGGCACTTGGCGACGACTCCGTCGCCGGGTGTTGGCGGGTCGGGTGCCGCGGTAACCCTCGGCGGCGGTGTTCCTGGCCGGGAAGGCGAGTTGCCGGGAGCTTTTTCGCGGCTTGTTTCGCCGTGACCAGTACGCCGATCCCGTCCAGGATCCGGTCGAGGCCGAAGGTCACGTCGTCGTCGACGACGTCGTCGGTGTAGTCGTTGTCGTCCATCATGGATGCCAGGACCGACCGGCTCGGAGTCTTCGGATTCCTGGCCCACCCGGCACTCGACCACGGCAAGGCCCGAAACCTGTCCGGGAACTTCGGACTCGAAGACCAGCAGGCCGCGCTGCGCTGGGTGCAGCGCAACGCCGCGGCATTCGGCGGTGACCCCGGCAACGTCACGATCTTCGGCGAGTCCGCGGGCGGGACCAGCGTCTGCGCCCAACTCGCCGCGCCGACATCGGCGGGGCTGTTCCATCGGGCAATCGTGCAGAGCGCGCAGTGCACCGGTGAGAAGTGGTCGCCGGGGCCTGCGACCTGGTTCCCGCTGCCCCGCGCCGACCGTGAGGCGCACGGTCTCGAGGTGGCGGCCAACGTCGGCTGCACCGACCCGGTGACCGCGGCGGCCTGCCTGCGCGAGAAGTCCGTCGACGAACTGGCCAAGTGGTCCGACGTCGGTCTCGGGTCGGGTCCCACCGTCGGTGGGGGTTTCCTGCCACTCGGCCCGGAGCGCGCCTTCGCGACCGGTCGCTTCAATCGTGTCCCTGTCATGCAGGGAACCACTCGGGACGAACACCGCCTGTTCACCGCGGCGATCGAGGTCGACACCGGAGAGGTCACCACCGCGGACAGCTATCGCGAGCAACTCGCCGCCTTGTTCGGCCCGGCCGACCTGCAGCGGGTTCTGGCTCGGTATCCGGTCGCCGAGTTCCACTCCCCCGGCGAGGCACTGTCCGCGATCGTGACCGACTGGGCCTGGGGATGCCCCGCCCAGGACCGGGACCGCGCACTCGCCGCGCACACCGCGGTCTACGCCTACGAGTTCGCGGACGAGACGGCGCCGTGGTTCAGCGCCCTGCGCAAACCCGATTTCCCCACCGGCGCGTTCCACGGAGCCGAACTGCAGTACCTGTTCGACGACGAGCAACTCCCCGGCCCGCAGACGCCCGCCCGGCAACAGCTCTCCACGACCATGATCAGCTACTGGACCCGATTCGCCGCCACCGGAAACCCCAACGGCAGCGGACAACCCCGCTGGATGCCCTTCCAGGACGATGGTTGGGTGCAATCACTCGCAACCACCACGATCGGCCGGACCGACCGCGACGCGGAACACCAGTGTGTCTTCTGGAAGACCTTCGATTCACGACCCGAGCGTCCGTAAATCGAAGGCTGGGTTCACCGTTGGCTGTTCGTGGCGGAAGGGTTTCCGCACTAGGCATCGGGGCCGCGCCACGACCCGGGCCGGGCGCGGCAGGGCAGGTACGTGCACTGCGCGCCCGCGCCGCCGCGCGCCACGGCGGTGACCGCACTCGCGGCCGGAACGTGCGGGCGTGCGGGCGCGCCTGCCTTGCTGTTCAGCCGCCGCTCTGCATGGCTTCCTCGGCCCGCTTCGCCATCTCTTGTTCGGCGACGTCCTCGACGTGCGAAGCGACGCTCCAGCGGTGACCGAAGGGGTCCTCGAACTGGCCCGTCCGGTCGCCGTAGAACTCGTCCTTCACCGCCCGCAGTTCCCGGGCGCCCTTGGCGAGGGCATCGGCGAAGACCGCATCGACGTCCTCGACGTACACGTGAAGGGTCACCGGCGTGCCACCCACGGACTTCGGGCCGCGGAAGCCCATGTCCGGGAACTCGTCCGCGAGCATGACGATCGAGGTGCCCAGCTGTAGCTCCGCATGGCCGATCCTGCCGCCGGGCGCGGCCATTCTCATGCGCTCGGTCGCGCCGAGGACGGAGACGTAGAAGTCGATCGCCGCCGCCGCTCCGTCGACGCAGAGGTAGGGCGTGACGCGCGGGTAATCCTCGGGCACAGGTTTGACGCTCACGGTCGCCGGCCTCTCCGGTCGGTGGCGATACGGCCGACGGTCGGGCACGACTGTCGATTCGGATAAAGCAGCATGTCAGGCATACCGGACACGCGGGATCAGCGTGGCATGCGGCACGACGCCACGCACCAGGCACGCCGTAGGTCGAGTCGATCCTCACCCGCATGGGCCCGAAGGCGACCCCCCGTCCGGTCTGCCGCTCGAACCCATGGGCGGGGTCCGGGAACCGCGGACCGACGAGCGGGGGCTCCGGTAGCGCCGAATGGGGCACCGTGCTCGCGATGCCCGCGCGTCTCGGCGGGCGGGCGCGCCATGCGGGATACGTTGCGCGGCGAGGCTTTGGGACGAATATGTGCCGCACTGGCGAGGGCCCGGTGCGGACCCGCCCCGGGCCCTCGCCCGGTCGGGAGGACTGACGTGAGTGTGAGTCGGGAAGCCGAACGCGACGTGGCATCGCTCCTGCCCCCGGGTGGTGAACGGGCGGGCGCCGGGGCCCGAGTGGTCGGCTGGTTGACCACCACGGACCACAAGGTGATCGGCTACATGTACATCACCACGTCGTTCGGGTTCTTCCTCATCGGGGGAATCCTGGCGCTGTTCATCCGCGCCGAACTCGCCCGACCGGGCAGCCAGATCCTGTCCAACGAACAATTCAACCAGGCGTTCACGCTGCACGGCACGATCATGTTGCTGCTCTTCGCGACGCCGCTGTTCGCCGGATTCGCGAACGCCGTCATGCCGCTGCAGATCGGTGCGCCCGATGTGGCGTTCCCGCGCCTGAACATGCTCTCGTACTGGCTGTACCTCTTCGGCGCCCTGATGGTCCTGGGAGGTTTCCTCACCCCGCAGGGCGCGGCGGCCTTCGGATGGACGGGCTATGCGCCGCTGTCCGGCGTGATCCGATCGCCGGGTATCGGCGCCGATCTGTGGATCATGGGTCTGGTCCTGTCCGGATTCGGCACGATCCTCGGCTCGGTCAACTTCATCACCACGATCATCTGCATGCGGGCGCCGGGCATGACCATGTTCCGCCTGCCGATCTTCTGCTGGAACGTGCTGCTGACCGGCTTCCTGGTGCTGATGGCGTTTCCGATCCTGGCCGCCGCGCTCCTCGTCCTGGAGGCCGACCGTAAGTTCGGCGCGCACGTCTTCGATCCGGTCAACGGCGGGCCGCTGCTGTGGCAGCACCTGTTCTGGTTCTTCGGGCACCCCGAGGTGTACATCATCGCGCTGCCGTTCTTCGGCATCATCAGCGAGGTGCTGCCGGTGTTCTCGCGCAAGCCGATCTTCGGCTACCTGGGCCTGGTCGGCGCCACGATCGCGATCGCGGCGCTGTCCTCGGTGGTGTGGGCGCACCACATGTTCGTCACGGGTGCGGTGCTGCTGCCGTTCTTCTCGCTCCTGTCGTTCCTCATCGCGGTGCCCACCGGGGTGAAGTTCTTCAACTGGATCGGCACGATGTGGAACGGCTCGCTGTCGTTCGAGACTCCGATGTTGTGGTCCCTCGGCTTCCTCGTCACGTTCTTGTTCGGCGGGCTGACCGGGGTGATCCTCGCGTCGCCGGCGCTGGACTTCCACGTCTCCGACACGTACTTCGTGGTGGCGCACTTCCACTACACGGTCTTCGGCACCGTGGTCTTCGCGATGTTCGCCGGCTTCTACTTCTGGTGGCCGAAGTGGACCGGGAGAATGCTCGACGAACGCCTGGGCCGGGTGCACTTCTGGTGCCTGTTCGTCGGCTTCCACACCACGTTCCTGGTACAGCACTGGCTCGGCGTCCGGGGCATGCCTCGTCGCTACGCCGACTATCCGGCCGGCGACGGCCTCACGGCCCTGAACTCGCTGTCCTCCATCGGGGCGTTCCTGCTGGGGGCTTCGACCCTGCCGTTCCTGTACAACGTGTGGCTGACCTACAAGACCGGCAAGAAGGTCGCCGTCGACGACCCGTGGGGGTACGGGCGTTCGTTGGAATGGGCGACCTCGTGTCCGCCACCCCGACACAACTTCACCGCGCTGCCGCGCATCCGCTCCGAGTGCCCGGCCTTCGACGCGCGGTATCCGGAGATCGCCATCCTCGGCGTGCGCCCAACCCTGCCGGTAGGTGACGAGATCGACGGCTCGAATCCGAGTCCGGGATCGGACTCGGCCCGGCGCTTGTGAGGGTCCGGCGCCTCCCGGGCACGTCCCCGCCCGGTCGGTGGGCGGGCCGGGACGGTGTGGTCGTGGCCGATGGAGGTGGCGCGGCCCCGGAGCGCGCGTGAGCCCGAAGACCGACGCCGGGGATTGGAACCCGGAGTACGTGGGATAGGCCGGACATGAGCCAACGCGCATACCTCGAGGGTGGACCGGACGACATGCCGGAGCGGATCGTCACGATCACTCCGCCCGGAGTCGAGCTGAAGATCCCGTTCCGCAATGGATACGAGCACTTCAAGAGCACCTCGCGACACCAGGAGACCCCGGAGGGCAGGTTGCCCGTCTACGAGTGGTGGGAAAGGACCGAGGTCGCCGACTGACCACGGCCAACGGAAGCGAATGGCAACCGACGGCGGCTCGCTCCGATGGCCACGGCCGCGTACCACTGCGGTCAGTGGTGGAGCGTGAGGCGGTTGTCGGGCTCCGGGGTCACCGCGGTCCCGAAGGGGCGGCCGGCTCGGGTCAGCGTGTCCGCCAGCCACTCGACATCGACGCGTGAGGCGCGCCCGAGACGCATTTTGACGGCTCGCAAGGGCGCCATGCGCAGACCGGACAGTTCTCCGGTATCGCGCGCCACAGTGGCGAAGTACAGGAGTCGCAGGTCGTCGCGGTAGAACTCGTAGCCGCGGATGCCTTCGTAGTCGTCGACGCAGTCGCCGCAGCCGTACAGGATCAGCTTGTTCCGGTACACGTCGATCGCGCGCGGATGGTGCGAGGAGTGACCGTGCACGACGTCGACGCCGCCGTCGATCAGGCGGCGCGCGTACCGAATCCGCGATGCCGGGACGTCGTAGCCCCAATTCGAACCCCAGTGCATGGACGCGACCACGATGTCCCCCGGGAGTTTCGCCCGACGCACTCGTGCGACGAGTTCCTCGGCACCTCGTTCCGACGTGTCGTGGGTGAAGTCGACGCCGGCGCGGTTCTCGGTCGCGGCCCAATCGGAGGGCACCCCGCTGGAGGGCATCCCCTGGGCAAAGACCAGCACCCGCCCACCTTCCCCGACGGGCACCACCGCAGGACGTCGGGCCTCCTCGATGCCGCCCCCCGCGCCGGCGGTGCGCAGCCCGGCCCGGTGCAGCGCGTCGAGGGTATCCGCCAGACCTGCACGGCCGAAGTCGAGGACGTGGTTGTTCGCCAGGACGCAGACATCGGGCCGGATCACCTCGAGGCACGGGATGTTGTCGGGGTGCATCCGGTAGTGCACCGCCTTGAACGGTTCGAAGTCGTCGCTGGTGGTGATGCCGGTCTCCAGGTTCACGACCCGGACGTCGGGCGCCTCGGCATCGAGGATGGCCGGCGCGTCGCCCCAGGGCCGGCGGAATCCCACCGGTCGGGGAATCGGTCCGTTGGCCTCCTCCGCCAATCGCACGTATTCGCCGGCGTCGCCGACGAATGCCTCACGCAGCGTCGGATCACCCGGGTGCGGAAGAATCCGGTCGATGCCGCGGCCCAGCATCACGTCTCCGCACAGGCACAGCGTCACGTGGTGGTTCTTCATGGTTCCAGGGTTCCACCGCAGGCGGGGGTGTGTGATGTCGCGGGCCGGCCTTGGGAACGGGCTCATCCTTGGGGCGCGCCGGGGCCGCGGTGTCGACGGTCGTCGCGGATCCGGCTCCGTCCGAGCGCGCCGGCCACCCGGGCGCCCGGCCCGGCACGCGGGTGGCGGGGGCGCCCGGGGTCGGGCGGTTCGGTGGTGGGCCGGCCGCGGCCTCCGCATCCGGCAGCGGGCGGTGGGGTCGGCCCGGGGGTCAGATGCGGTCGGCTGCGATCAGGAGGTACTGGAAGGAGCCGTTGCGGTAGGAGTTGAGGAAGGCGTCCTCGATGCCCGTGGTGAGGGAGGACGTGGCGCGCAATTCCCAGTAGGGCAGCGTCGCGGGCGTGAGGTCGATGACGGCCTGGGGCACGAAGCGGTTGTCGGCCATCGCCCGCAGATACTCGCGACGCGAGTGGATGTTGCACTCGAAGTGGGCGTTGATCTGCGACACCCACTTGGAGGGTTGCCCGTAGACGGGGTTCCAGCAGCCGGTGATGGTCACGTACCGGCCGCCCGGGGCGAGGATGCGGGCGTGTTCGGCGAACAGGTCGTGCAGGTCGACGTACATGCTCGACTCGTTGTTCCACGAAGCCCGCGCCTGCCCGCTCGCGAAGGGCATGTCGAGCATGTTGCAGACATGGGCGCGCACCGACGCGTCGATGCCCAGCTCGCGGGCGCGCCCGTTGGCGAACTCCGCCTGCTTGACGGACAGGGTCACCCCGTCGACCGCGCAACCGAAGCGCCGATGCGCCATCACCATGGAGCCGCCACGACCACACCCCGCGTCCACCAACCGGTCCTGGCGCCCGATCGACCCCAGGTGATCCAGGAGCAGGTCGGCCTGCGCGGACTCCAACCGGTGCAGCTCGGCGACGAACCTCGCCTCGCGATCGCCGCCGTGCGAGCCGGCGAGTGCGGAGTCGTCGACGGCGCCGATGCCGGGGTGTTCCTGATCGCGCACGGGCGTGTCGAGAAGGTGGGTACGGGGCCGTACGGTGATGAACGGGGGTACTTCGGCGACTCCAGTCTGACCTCGGCGGAGCCGATCTGGGAGACCACGTTCCGGGCGAGCACGGCCTGCACGGTGCTGGAGCTGACCCGCGCCGACGTGGACCCGGGCATCGTCGACCCGGCGTTTTGTCCGCGGTTGGCCGGCCCGCTGCCCTTCCCCCGGCCCGAACGCACGACAAACCCGACGGCGCGGCGGCACGAAGGCCGAACGGCCGTTCGCGCAGGGCGCGTTCCCGGCTGTCCCCGGCAACTCATGATCGGGTGCCAGGGGCCGCGGTCTGTGGCTCCTCGCGGTCCGGCGCCGGCCGGAGCGCGGGCGGGCGGACGTCGACCATGCGCCGCTCCGGGCCGCTTCGGCGCAGCACGAGGTATCCCACGAACGCGGCCGGGCCGAAGAAGATCTGCGCGGGCACGATCTCGGGGAGGTGTCCGGTGACGGCCTCGATCGTGATCGGCGTCAGTGTCGGTGCCAGTGCACCGAAGGTGGCGACCAGGCACAGGGACAGGGTCAGCCCCCGACGTCCGTACGCCTTGTAGGCCACGGTGGTGAAGAGGGCGTAGACCAGGAGATCGCCCATGCCCACGACGGCTCCGAACTCGCCGATGCGGACCCCGGCGGAGGGGGCGAAGGCGTAGCCCTGTACCGCGCCGAACAGTTTCTGGGTGAGTGGTACGACGGTGGCGAAGAACAGGTCGTACGCGGCGAGTGCCAGGGCGAACCGGGAGACGTGTCGCAGCTTCAACCCGCCCTGGGTGTTGAGGTTGGCCGCGCCGACCGCCATGAGGAGGATGACGATGCTGTTGATCAGCCAGTACGGCAGGGCGTGGGTGGGGTCGTCCTCGGCGCCGCGGGCGGCGAGCCAGTCGGCGGCCATCAGGCAGGCGATGAGCGCCCAGCGCAGCGATCCCCGCCGTACGACCGTGCCGTAGGCGACGCTCAGCCCGCCCGCCAGGGTCAGGCCCAGCACGAACGGCAACAGCCAGTCGGGAAGGGCGAGATAGAAGAACGGCAGGGCGATCACGAACCCCATCATGATGATCATGTCGTTGCCGTTGAAGACGCCGACCGCGGGGCGAGGCAGCGTGACCCTGCGGAAGAAGCCGACCGACGCGACGGAAACGCCCAGAGCGATCGCGAGGGTCACGGCGACGAAGAACACGTCCTGTGCGGCGCTCATCCGACGCTCCCGAGGGAGGAGAAGCTGTTCTCGAGCAGATCGCAGCGCAGGCGACGCAGTCGGGTGCCGTCCACCGGGGTGATCTCGACGGTGGCGTCCAGACCCGCATCGGCGAAGTACCGTGCGGCGCCGGACGTCTCCGGCAGCGAGGACGCGGCCACCGTCACGTGCAGTCGACCGTCCACCACGTCCGCGCGGTAGCGCATCGGCCAGCGCGCGCCGGGCAGCGCGTCGAGGACTTCGACGATGTCCCGCGAGGTCACCGGGCCGTCGCCGGTACGCAGCACGTGGTCCGCCTTGCCCAGGACGTGCGAGGTCGCCGGCACGTTCCGCATCTCGCAGTGCAGTGGCGTGTCGGGCAGTTGCCGCACCAGGTCGCGGGTGTCGTACCGGAAGACCGGCATGCACTCCCGGTAGGGGTGGAACGGGGTGGCCACGATCGTGCCGAGTTCCCCGGGCGCGGCGCGCCTCCCGGTGTCGAGATCACACACCTCCACCAGTCCGACTCCCCCGTCGATGTGCAGATGCCGTTCCCGGCACAACGCGCCCGCCAGGGGCGAGATCTCGGTCATGCCGTACAGGTCCTCGACGGCGGCGCCGAAGGTGGCCTCGGCGGCGGTGGCGAGCGCGGGCGAGAGTACTTCGCTGCCCACGGTGATGCCGCGCAGCCGGAAGTCCCCGGGCCCGAGCCCGCGTTCACGGGCCGACGTGACCAGTTGGCCCAGGTAGCTGGGGTAGGTGACCATCAGGGTCGGCGCCGACTCGTCGGTTCCCACGGTGGCGTCCAGCGTCTCGCCGGGAGGGATCAGGCCCACCATTCGAATGGTCGCCCCGGCCATGCGCGCGACCTGCATCTCCGCGTACGCCGTGCCGGTCGCTCGGGAGCTGACGTTGAACTGGATCATGTCGGTGGTACGGATGTTGCCGCGCAGCACCTGGGACAGGGCCACGAGCGCGGGCCACAGGCGCTCCTCGTAGCGGGAGTACCACACCTCCGTCGGCCGGCCCGTGGTCCCGGTGGTGCGGGACGCGAGGAACGGCTCGCCGCACAGGAAGTCCCGGGACTGCTTGACCAGGTCGGCCTTGGTGGTGACGGGCACCGCCTCGATGTTGTCCAGGCTCAGCGTGGCCGGGTCGACGCCCGCCGCGGCGAAGTGGTCCGCGTAGAAACGCGACTTCGCCGCGAGGCGTTTGGCGGTACGCCGCAGGGCCCGGTTCGTGAGATCGGCGCGCATCTCCGCCTCGCCGGCGTCGGCACCGCGCAGCAACTGTTCGACGTCCTCGCCGGGCGAGCCGAACTCCGCGAGGGTCGCGAGGGCGTCCTCGACGAGCCGCTCGGCGGAACGCACGCTGATCGGCCGGCCCCGCACCATCGCCAGCGCCATCCGGAACTGTCGTATCCCCGCGTCGAACATGGTCCCTTTCCAGCGCTCACGCCACCCCCGAATACCGCCCGGCCACGACGGGGCGGGCGGCGACGGCCACCCGCCCCACCCACGGGTCAGCTGATGCAGAAGCCGAACAGCACCGCCGTCATCGAGCCCATGACGTACTTCGTGTGCTTGAACGTGGAAATCATCGCGGACATATCAAGACCCCGTTTCTCGAATTCCCAACCACAGCCCCTCCGGTCGGTGGAGCCACGACAATGTTCAGCCGTGTTTCATCCTCTGTCAAGATCGATCGAATGATTGGCGCTATTCACGTGGCGCGATGGCGCACACGCCGAAGACACCCGATTCCCCGGTCGCGGGCAATGGGTGTTTCCCGGCGAAAAACACCAGGTCGTGCTGCGGATTCGGCTGCGCCGCGCCGCAGACGTGCGGCACGAGCCCTGTGCAACGACGGTTGCGATCCGGCCGGATCCGAAACCGCAGAATTATTGTTCGGTGGGATTGCCACACCGAGGAATTATTGTTCGGAGGAATTATTGTCCGGGGAAGTTCCGTCGGACTGCGCTCGGGGGATCGATCGGCGCCCGGGCAGCGGCAAATCACCCCTTTGCCCGGGAGCGGGAAAGGTCGCCCGACCGACGGCGACCTCGTTGTCCGGGGGAATTCTGCCGCGCGGGAAATTCTTGCGGTCGGGTCGTCGACGGGCCGTCGGAGAACAACACCTCCCGCACCTCTATGCCGAAGCCCTCGATCCCGACGTCGGGAAGCTGCGCCGCCAGTTCGATCGCGCGTTCCTTGTCGGCGCACTCGACGAGACGGAAACCGCCCATCGGCTGCTCGACGTCGAGGAACGGTCCGTCGGTCACCTGCCGGAGGCCGTCGCGTACGCGGAACACCGCGGCCCGGGCCGGGACCATCAGGGCCGGTGTGAGAACCAGTTCGCCGGACTCCTTCAGGGCCTCGATGAACCTGCCGTGGCCGCCCCCGAGCACCGCCTTCTCCTCGTCGCTCATCGCGTCCGGTAGGGCGGGGTCGACGTGCATAACGTTCGACGGCTCCGACTCCCCGGCGACACGTCGAAAGCGAACAGGGAGTTTGTGCATATGCGAGCCAACCGGGCCTGGTGGGGACTGCTGGTCCTCATGCTGCCGACGTTGCTGGTGGCGATGGATATGACCGCACTGCTCCTTGCGCTCCCACAGCTGAGCGCGGACCTCGGTGCGAGCAACGTCGAGCAGTTGTGGATCAGTGACAGCTACGGGCTCATGGTGGCCGGCATGGTCATCACGATGGGTACGCTCGGTGACCGGATCGGTCGTCGCCGGTTGCTGATGTTCGGTGGTGCGGCGTTCGGGGTGTTGTCGCTCGTGGCCGCCTTCTCGGTGGACCCGCTGATGCTGATCGTCACGCGGGCCCTCCTCGGGGTCGCCGGCGCCACTCTGGCGCCGTCCACCCTCGTCGACGCCTCGGGTCCCCTCCCGGTGGTGATGATCGGCATCACCGTTTTGGCTCTCGGTACCGGGCCGCTGTTCGCGCTGCGCACCGGGCTGGTCGTCGGGTCGGTACCGCCGGAGCGGGCCGGTTCGGCGGCGTCGGTGTCGGAGACGGGCAACTACTTCGGCGGCTCGCTCGGCTTCGCGTTGATCGGCGTACTGGCCGCGGTGATCTACCGGCATCGCACGGACGGCACATCCGACTCGTTGGCCGAAGCGGTCGCCACGAGCCACCGGTTGCCCGCCGATCAGGGTGCACACCTGCTGGACACCGCCCACCACGCGTTCACCGCCGCCGTCCGTATCACCGGTGTCGTGGCCGCGATCCTGTTCGCCGGACTGGCCGTGCTGGTCGTGACCATGCGGCCGGCGGCGGCCCGACCCGCACCGGCGGCACCCCTGGAGTACGAGGCGGCTCGCTCGTAGCGTTGCGGCCGAGCCCGGGGCGTCGAACCGTTTCCCGAATTTTTCGGCGGGGATGTCGAGATCGACATCGTTGTTGCGACCCTCCCGCGAGGCACTCCCACCAGGGGAGCAGCCGATGGCAAGGAGTTGCAGTGGGAACGCTGGAGAAGAAGACGGCATTGGTGACCGGCGGGTCGCGGGGGATCGGGCGAGCGATCGTGGTGAGGCTGGCTCGTGAGGGCGCGGTGGTGATGTTCAGCTTCAAGCACGACCAAGCGGCGGCCGAGGACGTGGTGGCCGAAGTGGCGGCCTTCGGCGGACGGGCGATCGCGGTACGCGCGGACCAGGGGCGCTTGGCGGATTTGAAGCACCTCTTCGACGAGGTCGACCGAAACCTGGCCGGTTTGGACGTGGTGGTCGTCAACGCGGCGATCAGTCCGATGGCCGACATCCGCAACGTCACCGAGAGCGACTTCGACGAGGTGATGGCCGTCAACACCAAGGGGCCGTTCTTCGTTCTCCAAGCCGCTGCCGAAAGGCTGGGCGAGGGTGGGCGGATCGTCAACATCTCTTCATCCGGTGCGGTGCCGGGTATGGCCCTGTACTTCGCCGGCAAGGCGGCACTGGAAACGATCACCGTGGTCGCCGCTCGCGAGCTCGGACCCCGGGGCATCACGGTCAACAGCGTCTCCCCCGGTGCCACCGACACGGACGGGATGCGAGCCGCGGCCGGGGAGAACCCGGAGCAGGCCATCGAGCACGTTGTCGCCATGACGCCCTTGCGACGGCTGGGACACCCGGACGACATCGCCAATGTCGTCGCCTTCCTGGCCGGACCCGAGTCGCAGTGGATCACGGGCCAGAATCTGCGTGTCTCCGGCGGCCTGACGATCTGACCGGCGCTCGTCGACGACCCGGCCGAACCACGCAACCGGTGCGCCGGGTTCGGCCGGGGGCCGGTGGTCCCGGTCGAACACTTCCGGGCGGACGCGGGCAGGCCCGGCGACAACGGCGCCCGGTGGGGGCGGGCTCCGGAAGGTCGTGTCCGGTCAGGTCGTCGAGGGGGAGGACGCGGTGAGTCGTTCGGGGTCGAGGCCCGTCGCGGTCACCGTTCCGTGGGCGTCGATCAGCCCGAACGCCGGATACCCCGTGATCGCGAACGCGGTGCCCAGCGGCCCGTCGGGTGACGCCTCGACCACGACGCGAGCGACGTCGCGAAGGGCCGCCGCCTGGGCGCGGGTCGCCGCGTCGTCGCCGTGGAGCACGGCGAGCACCTCGCGACCGCTCTCGCGTCGGGCCGCCTCGACGAACCGCGGCAGACGCTCGGTACACGCGGGACAGTTCGGCGAGAAGAACCCGAACAACGTTTCGCCCAGGCCGTCTCGCGTGATGGTCTCACCGGTCGTCGTCACGGCGGAGAAGTTCGGCGCGGTCGAGCCGACGGGCAAGGCGAGAGCGGCGGGCCCGGGGCGCGAATCATCACGCTGTGCGCGGAGTTTGCGGACGATCCCGAACGTCAGCAGCAGATTCAGCAGGCACAACACGGTGAGTACCACGACGGCGGCGATCAGGAACGGCATGGCGTTACCTCCCGAGAGGGCCGGGCGCGGAGCCGAGATCGAACAGCTCGGCCAACTCGTCGGTGGAGATCACCACGAGTGCTCCGATCACCGCGCACGACACCGCCGCCAGGGCGCCGGCGAGGTGTGTCGGCGTCGCCGCTCCGGCCGCGCCGAGCGCCAGTCCGGTTGCGGCGACCGTGATCAGCACGGCGTTGCGCACCACGTGCCGGCGGCCGATCGGTGTCACGGACGCGCCGAAGCACGCGCACGAGGCGTTCGTTCCCCGGCGCAGCGCGCCGAGGATGGCGATCGTGAAGGCCGCCAACAGGGGCAGGGCGACGGCGAATCCCGCGATCCCGCGCGGTGGCGCCGCGAGCGACAGCGCCGCGGCGATCTCCCCCACGACCACGGCGATCGCGATCGAGCGCGCCCACCGGGCCGGCGCGCCAAGCTCCCTCGCGGCGGCGACGAATGCGCGAAATGCCCTGCCACCGCGCAGCTTTCCGCCTGCGGACGCCACCAGGACGAGCCCCAGGAGCACGCGGCAGGCAAGTAACGCGTATCCCATCGATCGCCTTCGCTTCCCTCCACCGGACCGACCGATCGAGGCAATGTAACGCGTTGCCCGGCGTTCCCGACAGAGTCGGCGAGTGCCGTGTCCGCGTGCCGGTCGAACTGCTCGGCAATATATCAACTTGCTTGCGTGGCAGGCGTGTTCGCGGCATGGACCGTTCCGGTCCAGGGCAGCCGGCGGGGCGGCTGCGGCGCGGGCCCCGTACCGGCCGGGCCCGCCGGGGCGTTCGCGAGCACACGTTCGACGACCCTATTGCGATCCGCCGACCGCACGCCCTAACGTCTCGTTCCGGTGAAGTCGCTTGCCGGCTTTCCCGGTTCCACCCGTGCCGGAACATCCGCGATGAACCGTGTGATCGAAACCCCGGGTGATGAAACCGGCGTGATCGCTTCTCGGAACGACCGTTCGGGCACGTCCCCGATCACGATCGGCGTGGTCACGTCGATCGACTGGACGACGGACTTCGGAGGTTCACGATGAAGGGCACCATCGCAAGGCTCGGCGACCGGCTCCTGGAACTCGCCCTCGGCCGGGAGCTCGCCGGCGCCTGCTACGACGACATGGGCCAGACGTGCGCGTGTGTCGACGGCTACGAGTATCGCTACGACTGCTGGGACCGCTGCCTCCCGACCCGCTTCCCCTGCTGAGGGCCGGCACGGTGGGGGCGTTCGTGGCCAGGCCCGGCGACCGGCTCCGGGAACTCGTCCCGGGAGGTGAGCGGACCGGCGCGTGCGTCGTGGACATGAGCGAGGAGTACGCGTATCGGGGCGGCGACGAGTACCGCCGCAACCGCCGGGGAGCCTGCGTGGCAACCGGATTCCCGAGCTGATGTCGACCTCGGCCGGGGCCGGCGAGGGTGACGCATCCCCGGCGGCCCGGCTGCGGCCCCGGGCGGTGAAAGTCGCCCTGACCCTCCAGTTTCGGGCGGCGCCGGTCGGGGCTACGCTCTTGTTCGCCGCGACGGTGGCGGTCGGCATGCTGCCGGCCACCGCCGCGTGGCTCACCAAGCTCCTGTTCGACGAACTCACGCGCGGCGATCGCATCGACAAGAGCCGTGTCGTCGCGCTCGCGATCACGCTTGCCGGGATCGGCGCGCTCACTGCCACGCTCGTTCAACTCATGGGCTATCTCAACGAGTTGGTGCGACGCAGACTGGTCGCGGCGGTCGAGCGCGACCTGTTCGCCAAGGTCGACGAGTTCCGGGGCCTGCGCCGGTTCGAGGATCCCGCCTTCCACGATCGCCTGCGGCTCGCGCAGCAGGCATCGGAGGACGCTCCCCACAACATCACGATGTTCACGCAGGAGGTGCTGCGCTCGGTCGCGTCCGTGGGCGCGTTCGTCGGCGTGCTCTTCGCGGTGTGGCCGCCGATGGTCGGGTTGCTCCTGCTCTGCGGCGCCGCCGCGCTCCTGGCCCGACTGTCGATGGCACGGCGTCAGGTCACGGTCTGGGAGATGACGTCCGGGCGCCAACGCCGGCGGCTGTTCTACCGATCGTTGCTGATCGACCCGCGCGCGGCCAAGGAGATCCGGCTGTTCGGGCTCGGCGGCTTCCTGCACGCGCGGCTGGTGCGCGCGCTCGCCGACGCCACCGATGCCGAGCTCGCGGTCGCGCGCCGCACCGCGCTCGTGCAATCGGGATTCGCCGCGCTGAACGCGCTCGTCGCGGGGCTCGGCCTGGTCGTCGTCGTGGTCGGCGCCGCCGACGGCCGATTCGGTGTCGGGGACGTGACGCTCTTCGTCGCCGCGTCGGCCGGCGTGCAGGGCGCGTTCACCGGCGTCGTCATGCAGGCCGGCCTGGCCGCGTCGGGAGTGCGTCTCCTCGGCCACTACCTCGCGCTCATGGACACGCCCGACGACCTGCCCGGCGGCACCGATCCGGTACCCGCCCTGCACGACCGCATCGAGTTCCGCGATGTGTGGTTCCGCTACGACGCCGCCGGGCCGTGGGTGCTGCGCGGCGTCGACCTCGTCGTCCCGGCCGGCCGCGCGATCGGCCTCGTGGGGCGCAACGGCGCCGGCAAGAGCACGCTGGTCAAACTGCTGTGCCGGTTCTACGATCCCGAACGCGGCACGATCCGGTGGGACGGTGTCGACATCCGCACGATGAGCGTGGTCGAACTGCGCCGCCGCGTCGGCGCGACCTTCCAGGACTACATGGCGTACGACCTGACCGCCGCCGAGAACATCGGCGTCGGCGACATCGCGCACCGCGAGAACCGCGAACGGGTGCGCGAGAGCGCGAACCTGGCGGGGATCGACGCCGACCTCGCGCGCCTTCCCGACGGATACGACACCCAGCTCAGCCGCGTCCATCGCGACCGGGACGACGCCGGGGGCGGCGTCACGCTCTCGGGCGGACAGTGGCAGCGGGTCGCGCCGGCCCGGTCGCTGATGCGCCGAAACGCCGACCTGCTGATCCTCGACGAGCCGAGCGCGGGTCTGGACCCGGAGGCCGAACATCGGGTGCACCGCATGCTGCACCGGCATCGTCGGGGCCGGACGAGCCTGCTCGTGTCGCACCGCCTCGGCGCCCTGCGCGACGCCGACACGATCGCGGTGCTCGACGACGGCCGCATCGTCGAACTGGGTTGCCACGAAGAGCTGATGGCCTTGCCCGATGGGCACTACGCCCGGCTGTTCGCGCTTCAGGCCGCCGGGTACGCGAACCCCACGGGGCCGACGGTCGTCGAGGAGACGCGGTGACCGGGAGGGGACGCGAGACGACGATCGTGCGGGCGGTGCCGGGCGGCACGGTGGGGTCGGCCGTTCTCGCGGCGGTGATCCTGGTGCTCGCCGGAGTGCGCGTTTTGCGCTCGCGCCTCGCACTCGTCCGGGTGACCGGTACGAGCATGGCGCCGACCTTCGCCGACGGCGAACGACTCCTGGTCGACCGCGCCGGGGCGGTGCGTCGGGGGGACGTCATCGTGTTCCGCAACCCGACGGCAGCTCTCGGCGCCGGTCGGGATCCGCGCCGGCTGATCAAGCGGGTCGCGGCGCTGCCCGGCGATCCCGTGCCGGCCGAGGTGCGCGATGCCGTACGCGCCGCGAACGACGCCGTCGTGCCCGCGGGTTCGCTGGTGGTACGCGGGGATGCGCCGCGTTCCCACGACTCACGCCACTTCGGGTACGTACCGGCGTCCACCGTCTTGGGCGTGGTCCGGACCGGCGCTCGAACCCCCCGGCGCGTGGCCCGCGCAGGCTTGGTCGGCGCGCGGTGCCCGCGGTGGCGGCGATCGGGTTGATGCAGGCGGGATCCGCCATCACGGACGAAGACCGAAGCCACCGGACGCAGATCGGTCGCGGCGTCCTCGCCGGTGGGGGACGACTGCGGCCGCGTACCGCGAGTGTGACGAGTTCGGCTCGCTCGTGCCTGCCGGGCCCAGCTGCGGGATCTCGTCACGAGATGTTCACCCGATGGCCGGTCCCGCCGACGGGCGGGGCCGGTCACCCTGGATCGGTCGGCGTCCTCTCGTTCGCGTGCCCCGTCCGGCGACCGGGTCGGGGCATTCGGCGCGAGCGGACGATCGTGATCGGCACGGCGGGAACAGCCCGCTCGATCGGGGGTGTTCACGCCACGGCACCCCGTCGACCGACGACCGCACGACGCGCGCCCCAACGACCCACGTCGCCCCCACCACCCGTGGAGCCCTCATGCGTCTCGGACCGCCTGTCGCAATCGCGCTGAGCGCGATGCTGATATCCCTCGTGACTCCCCCGACCGCGCAGGCCGCCCCCGACGAACCACCCGTCGGCGAAGACGTGGCCGCGGCGGCCGACTACTACGCGTCGGCGCTGGGCCTGACCGGGCCGGCGTTGAAGGCCGCCCTGCACGCCATCATCAGTCGAGGCACCTCCGCGGTGAACTACGACGGAGTCTGGAACGCGTTGCGCGTGACCGACGAGGATCCCGCCGATTCGTCGCACGTGATCGAGCTCTACACCGGTCGGTCGATCGCCAAGAATCGGTCGGGAGGCGGCAGCGGCGATTGGAACCGCGAGCACGTGTGGGCCAAGAGCCACGGCGGCTTCGGAACCGCGACCGGCCCCGGTACCGACCTGCATCATCTGCGTCCGGAGGACGTCTCGGTCAACGGCATTCGGGGCGACAAGGACTTCGACAATGGTGGTTCCCCGGTCACCGGAGCACCCGGCAACCGCACCGACGGCGACTCGTTCGAACCGCGCGACGCGGTCAAGGGCGATGTCGCTCGCATGATCCTCTACATGGCCGTGCGCTGGGACGGCGGCGACGGCTTCCCCGATCTGGAGCCCAACGATCGTGTGGCCAACGGATCCGCCCCGTCCATCGGACGAATCACCGTGCTCAAGGCCTGGAGCAACCAGGACCCGCCCGATGCCTTCGAGCGGCGTCGCAACGACCTCATCCACCGGGACTACCAGCACAACCGCAATCCCTTCATCGATCACCCCGAGTGGGTAGAGGCCATCTGGTAGCCCGACCCCACGGACGGCACGCTCGCGGTCGGAAGCAACGCACGGTGGCGCACCACCCGGGGCGGCAGGCACGGGAATGCGGCGCAATACCGTGCCGGTAAAAGCCCGCGCGCCGAATTTTTCGCCCCAGAGGACGTCGACGCATTCCCCGCCATCCCCCGGGCGGTCGCGATCCTGGGCGGTCGCGAATAGGGCGCGGTCGCCCGACGCTGTCGGGCGGCCGATCACGATCCCGTGCCGCGTACGAAAACGCCCGGTGGCGGGGGCGCGCCGGCCGGTAAGTGGCCGAATCGTCCCACACCACCGGGCGAGTAAAGCGGTACCGGCTCGAAGCGTCGACACCCGCACATCCCGACGCGTCGACTCGGTGTCTACCGTCTCGAGCTCGGTTGACTCGAGCTCGATCGATTCCCACTCGGCTAACTCAGGCTCAGTGTGAGCGCCCCCGAATAGGTTCCCGGGCGAACGAACGCCGGGGTCGTCAACGTCAGGGCGGCGTCCGCCGAAACGCTGCCGCCCGTGGCTCGGCCCTCGACCGGGGTCTGCGTGCACAACTGGGCCTGGTTCGCCCCGAGCGGCCCCGGAGTGCCGGGGGTGACCGTTCCGGGCGCGCCGTCGGCCGCCACGCACGCGGGGGTCCAGGTCACGCTCCCGGCCGGGAGCTTGTCGGTACCGTTCTCGGCCGTCAACTCCGACATCGTGCCGGTGAGCGACCACCCGAGGTCGGTTCCTCGGGCATCGACCACGGTGACCCGGTTCAGCGCGGCGTTCAGGCGCAGCGGTTTGCCGTCGATCGTCGCGCTGCCGAAGTCGATCCGGCCCCCGGCCTGGGACATCGTCAGGCCGCCGGGCTTGATCTGCCCACTGACCGATTGGGTCAGCTGTGCCGGTCCCTCGCCCACCGTGTACGGCGTCCGCTTGCCGATCGCGGGGTTGCCGAACTCGTACGCCGCGACCGCGGCGGTGGTCGCCGCGGTCACCGTGAACGTGGCGGTGAACGAGCCGTTCGCGTCCGCGGTGGTGTTCACGGCGTCCTCCGTCGGCGCCCCGGGCTCGTCCTGGGGTTGGACGGTGATCTGGGCGTTCGGCGAGAACGCGGTACCGGTGACGGTCACCCGGGTGCCGATCGGACCGGTGTTCGGGCTCAGCACGAGCCCCCGCCCGCCGACCGGTACGGACACGACGGTCAACGGTGCCTCCAGGGCCACCGATCCCGATGTGACCTTCAGGATCGCCGCCGTACTGGGAACCGCGCCGGCGACGTGCACCCACCCCGACAGCACACCGTCGACGACCTTGACGTCGCTCGCGGCGATGGTCGAGTAGCCGTTGTCGCAGAATCCGCCGAACTCGGGGAAGCACATGGTCAACCCCACCGGACCGGCCGGCCAGTGCGCGCCGGACAGTGTGACCCGGGAGTTCGAGTCGACGGTGCTCGGCGTCGCGGTCAGCGTGGGCGCCTGACTGCCCTGCTCGACCGTGTACGACGCCACCACGCCGTTGCCGGAGATCGGCAGGCAGGTCGCCGTCGCGAGCAGGTTTCCGTTGACGATGGTCTGCACCACGATCGACTTCAGGGTGAGGTCCACCGTGGATCCGGCCGCCGCGCCGACGATCGTCGCGGGCACGGTGAACGGGGGTGGCACGATGGGCGTGTTCACCTCGATCGGCGTTTCGAACGACGGTGGCGCCACCGAAAGGTCCTCGGTCGTGCCGCCGGATGTGGCGAACGTGTAGACGGACTTGATCGTCGCGAGCGGAATCGGGATCGGGCTGGTCGCCGGACTCCCACCCGCCACGACGTGCATCGAGGTGGCACCGTCACCGTGCGTCGGATCCAGGGTCACCTCGAACCGCTGCTGTCCCTCGGGGGCGCCGACCGGGGTCGTACACCGCATGACCGGGGTCACGGTGCCCGCGCCCGCCGACGGCGCGAGGGCGACCAGACCGCCGCCGAGGGCCAGGGCGGTGGCCGCCACCGAGGCGGCCCAGCGATGGTGGGTCAATCTTCGGGATAACCGTTTTGACACGTTGCTCCTTCGTGTGGACGGCCGGTGCGGACGACCTGTTCGGAGCCCGTCGGATACGAAAGGCGTAGCGAACCATTCGCACATTTGGATCATCCATAGTCAAGAGCAGGATGCGACCCGATTCATTCGACACGTGTCACCATGATCGAGAAATACCCAAGAAACCGAATATTCTTTGCCGATATGAGTGGTCGTGAATTGCGATCATGAATTATCGATCTTGAATTTTGCCGTCGGAGAATTGCGTTCCGATCCTGCTTGACGGAATCCGAAACTTCGGATTCACTCCAAATGCGCCGACAGGAACTTTCCGCAGTATCTGTCGAAAGGGGCACCTTCCATGTCACGATCCAAGGCCCTCGCGGCCGGCGCCGCCGTCTTCGCCGGCGCCATGGCCGCGACCGTCGGCCTCGGCGGCACAGCCACGGCCGGCGGCCCGTCCACCGCGAAGTACGACTGTCTGACCTCGATCGGGGTCAGCTACACCGGCAAGAGCGCGACGTTCACCACCAACGCATCGCACCAGATCTCGGCCACCATCGCGCTCGCGCCGCTGATCACCATCAACAACGGCGACCTGACGATCACCGCCAACCTCGGGGGTCCGAGCGGCACGGTCACGTTCAGCGGCACCGCCGGCACGTCCGGCCCCTTCGGTCCGGTCAACCTGGGTCCGCTGAACAAGACGGCGGGCACGATCTCCGCCGGTCAGGCCATGACCGTGATCCAGTCGGCCAGTGCGCCCAGCGCCACGAACTGGTCGGTCAAGCTGCACCACAATCCCAACAACGTCGACATCTGGTGTGTCGGCAAGAGCGCGTTCAGCCCGGCTTTGACCTACTGATCCGCCGGCCCCGCCCTCGGCGCGGCGGGGGGATCGACGGCAGGGGTTCGACGCCGCTTCGATCGTCACGTTTGGGCCGGCCAGGCCCGAAGTGCCGTCGAACCCCGATGCGCACAATCTCGCGACCTCGCGACGTCCCGGCTCCCGACCGTCGGCCGCGCTCGCGATCACCTGCCGCCGACTCTCACCCGCACGCCCTCGTCGACAGCACGGTCACGGCTGCGAGAGCGGCGGCCACCGGGAGTCGGACACCGCGCCTCGGCGAATGAGTACGGGTACTCGTCCCGTCCGATCAACCCGCCCAACTCGGCATGCGCCGGAGGTGGGTTGGGGCGGTGGTGTCCTTCCTTCTCGTCCACGCGGTGCCGGAGCCGGGCCAGGCGCGGCGCGCTGCCGCGTTCACAAGGATGCCTCCGACGTCGCGAGCATCCGCTGTCGGCGGCTCATGTGGCCTGTTGGTCTCCCGTTCCGGCGACAGACTGCAAGTCGACCAGTTGTGCCTGGCCGTTGCCCGCCGACCAGCTGTCGAGAGCGTTCTCGGTCAGTGTGACGAACACGTCGCCGGCACGTACGCCGACCTCGGTCAGGTTCGCTGCGATGCGTCGATACAGATCCAGCTTGAGTTCCCGACGTCGTCCGGTCACCAGGGTGATCTGTACGTAGACGATGTCCTCGCGAGCCACGTCGAGGTAGTCCGGGTGAAAGATCAACTCGTCCGGGGCGTGCGGGGTGACGATCTGGAAACGGTCCTCGGCCGGGATGCCGATGGCGTCGACAAGAGCCCGGTGGACGCCGTCGGCAATCGCGCGGCGCATGGCGGGCGGTCGGGTGGAGGCGAGGTCGATACGCACCAGGGGCATGAGTCGCTCATTTCCGTCAGTGGTCGTACGGTAGGGTGAAGTGTACGACGCTGATCGAACACATTGGCAAGGAAGTCGATTGTCCCTACGCTCCAGTCGCCTCACACACACCGATCCGGCCTCGGTGCCCCTCCAAGACGCGCTCGACGCGTTGAGCGATCCGGTACGGCGCGCGATCCTGCGGGAGCTCGCGGCCGCGCCGGATTGGGAACGCGCATGTGGCACGTTCGACCTCCCCGTCACCAAGGCGACGCGCAGCCATCACTTCGCGGTCCTGCGCGCAGCCGGCCTGGTGGAGCAGCGGGACGAGGGATCCCGGCGCCTCAATCGGCTGCGTCGTCCCGAATTCGACCTCCGATTTCCGGGTCTCCTGGATCTGGTCCTCCGCGAGCCACGTGTATCCGACGCGCCGTAGCCGGTTACCGACGAGCCGGAGTGAACCTCCTTGCGGAGGGGGCCTGTTCGGGGACGCACGGTGTGGTGGGTGGAGTCCGGTGACGTGCACGCGCACGTGCACGCGCCCGCGCAACGGGCCCGAAGAACGCGGTGGTTCGACGGTTTGCGGCGCGGGCGCGGGCGCGTGATCGGTGGCCGGGTGTCAGGGCCGCCGGAGGGCTCATGCCCGCAGTTCGGTCCACGTCCAGGTGCCGTTGACGCGTACGTACAGGCGCTTGTCGGCGATGTCGACGGCCATCGTGCCGTCGAGCGGTGGGTATTGGAACGATGCGTCGGTGACCGGGCCCGCGACCAGGCGCAGCGGTGGGTTGGGCTGATTGCGGGTGGGGATGGCGCCACTGGCCTGTCCGCCGGTGTTGCCGTAGGAGTTCTCGACGCGGAAGTCTCCGGTGGAGCTCTGTTCGTAGTAGATGTGTGTGCCGGCGGGTTTGGTGCCGTACAGGCCGTTGACGTTGCGCAGGACGCCGGTCTGACCCTTCGCCGAGTACAGGATCACGCCGGAGTTGACGGTCGTCGTCGTGCCGCACGCGATGAGGGTGTCCTCCAGCGCGCTCACGGAGGGGGCCCAGTCGATGATGTTCTGCGGAGTGCCGTATCCGGTGGCGAAGTTGCCCGCGTACGCGTAGATGTTCCGGGCGAACACGTGTCGGCAGGAAGCATCGACCCTGAAGTGTGGTCCGCCCTTCATCGCGGACGTCTCGAACTTGCAGTCGGTGATGTGGATTCCGTTGGGGTTGTTGGTCCCCGCGGTGCCCTGGGTGACCCACAGTGCGCCGGTACCGAAGTTCTCCAGGCGGCAGCCGGTCAGGTGGACCTGGTTGACGTTGTCGGTGCTGTAGCCCCATTCCCGGGTGTTCGCGGTGGAGGAGTTTCGCAGCCAGACGTTGGGGTGTCGATTGCTGTCCGCGGGGCCCGTGCACGATTCCACGACCGTGTCGTGGAATCGCGAGTCCCACAGTTCGACGGCGTCGACGGCGATGTCCGCGTTGCTCGTCAGGTATACGTCGCGAATGTGGGTGTTGTTGTTGTAGTAGAGCTCGAGCAGCAGGCCCGTCCTGCCGTTTCCGTTGAGGCCGAGGTTCTCGATCGCGCAGTAGCGGCGGTGCGTGGTGCCTTTCGCGTCGAGTGAGGGGCCGGTGCCGGAGATCCGCAGGAGGATGCCGTCGGCCTTCTTGACCAGCACGGCGGCCTTGCTGCCGGCGCCGACCAGGCGTACGCCGTCGCCGTTCACGGACAGCGCGGCGGCCGGTTTGCCGGCGACGGGCACCGGGGCCACGAGGTATCGGCCGGCGGGAAAGTAGACCGTGCCGCCCGCCTGCGACGCGGCGTCGATCGCGGACTGGACGGCCGCGGTGTCGTCCGCGACGCCGTCGCCGATCGCGCCGTGCGCCTTGACGTCGTACCAGTCCGCGGCGTTGCCCGCCGCGGTCGCCGGGGCCGATGTCGTCGCCACGAGCCCGACCCCGACCGTGGTCGCCGCCACCGCGCCGGTCAGGAACGCCCGACGGCCTCCGGCTCCCCGCCGCCTTGTTCCGTCCTCCCCATCCCGCTGTCGTGCTCTTTCGTCGGATGAGTGTTCGCCGTTCATTGCCCTACCCCCGTGGAAGCGCCGGACGGATCACCCGGCTTCGGTGGATGATGCCACGGCGCGTCCCCTGCCGTTGCGTTCGCGTGAAGCGGCCACGCGAATCCCACGCATACCGGACACGTCGACGTGCGGTCGACGTCGTCACGGGCCGGGAACCGATCGGTCGACCACCGGCCTGTCGGGCCCGGGGAAGGGGGGGGGGGGGGCGCGGCGGAAGGACCCCCCCCCCAGCGGGGGCCCCGGGAGCGCGGCCCGCCGGGGCGGCGCGCGGCGCCCCCGGGCGGGCGCCCGCCGAG
>NZ_JBSHGZ010000037.1:0-114134 GCF_053618075.1 Embleya sp. NPDC055664 | reverse complement strand
GTGGACGCTTGTGCGTCCACCGCGGTCGCGGTGTGTGCGGCGATGCTCGTCAGCTCAGGGCGCGGGCGTCGCCGGCAATCTGTCGGGCCTTGGGGGCCGCGATGGTGCGGCCGGACTGGTTCTCCGCCCAGTTGGCCAGCTGGGGGTACTGGTCGTGGGCGAGCATGGTGGTCAGGGTCGCCACCGCGACCCGGTCGGCGCCGGAGGTCAGGATCAGGTGGGCCAGGCCGGTGCGCGTGGCGGTGATCGTGAAGGTGGATTCCGCGACCGTGGTGCCGCCGGGGCCCTTGGCTTCGGCGCGCAGGGTGTGTGTGCCGAGGGGGAGCGCGGTGGTGTCGATCGGGGTGCCGGCCGCGAACTCCTTGCCGTCCAGGGTCAGTCGCACCGACTCGGCGCCGGTGGTGTCGAGCGCCGGCACCGGGGAGGCCGCGCGTTCGACGCGGGCTCCGGCGGCCGGGGCGAGGATGCGCACCGTCGGGGCGGCCGGCGTCGGCGGTGTGCCGTTCTGGCGCCACGCCGCGTTCCAGCCCGCGAGTTCGGCCGGCCGGTTCGTGATCACCGCGTCCACGCCGCCCGCCTCCAGGGTCTTCCACCCGGCGGCGTCGTCGACCGTCCAGACCATCACCGCGACGCCGGCGCGATGCAGGTCGGCAACCACGCCGGGGCGGGCGGCCAGGCCGCCGGCCGAGGGGTTGTAGGCCTTGAGGTCGAGGCGCTTGGCCAGGGCGACCGGGTCCGCGTCCAGGGCGCTGCGGAGCAGGCCCAGCGGCAGGTCGGGCGCCAACTCGTGGGTGAATTCCAGCGCGTCGACCTCGAAGCTCTGGACGAACACCCGGCCGCTCATTCCGGTGTCCCTGATGTCCCGGATGATGCGAGCCACTTCGTCCCGGGTGTGCTTGCCCTTGATCTCCAGGAGCAGGTTGCCGCCGCGCGTGCGCAGGTCGTCCAACTGGGCGCGCAGCGTCGGCACCCGGGCCCCGGTGTGCAGCGGGGAGAACCACGAACCCGCGTCCAGGGCCGCGAGTTGAGCGGCCGTCAGGTCGCGGACGCGGCCCTTGCCGTCGGTGGTCCGGTTCACCGTGTCGTCGTGCAGGATGTGCGGGATGCCGTCCAGGCTCGGCTGTACGTCGTTCTCGATCCAGTCGGCGCCGGCCCGGCGGGCGGTCTCGTCCGAGATCAGCGTGTTCTCCGGCGCGGCGGAGGACGCGCCCCGGTGCGCGACGACCGACATCGGCGCACCCGGTGCCCGCAGGTAGGCGTTGGCCTCCGGGGCGAGCGTGGTGACCTTGACGTCGTCGAAGGAGACGCGCGCGCCGTTGACCAGGAGCGCCTGGCCGCCGTCGGCGGAGCGCTGGACCCGGGTCGTGCGCAGCGCCTCGCGCCCGTCCACGATCAGTCGGGCCCGGCCGCCGTGCACCTCGACCGCGACCCGTACGTCGCGGCCGGTGCCGGCGGCGGTCGGCGCGGAGCCGGTGTCGGTGACGTTCCAGGCGTTGGCGGTGGTGCGCTGGGCGAATTCGAGGCCGTTGGCGGCGGTGGTGCCGGTACGCATGGTGGCAATCGACCACGGTGTGTTCCCGGTGGCCGGGACGTCCAGGCCGAACGCGGTCCAGCGGGCCGCGTCGACGGCGCTCTCGAAGCGGGCGACCGCCTCGAAGCGGAAGTCCTCCAGGTGTCGGCCGAAGGTGATCCGGCTCTGTTGACCGGAGTTGGCGGACGTACCGACCAGGCGGCCGTTCTCGACCTTCCAGTCGCCCTCGACCGCGCGCCAGCCGGCGGGCAGCGCGGAGCCGGCGAAGTCCTCCGAGACCACCACGTCGCCGACGGCGGGCGCGGCCCGGGCCGAGTCGGGCGAGGCGGCGACCGAGACGCCGGCGAGCACGGCGGTCGCGGCCAGACCCAGGGCGGTGCCCAGGGCGCCGGCCCGGAGCCGGGAGCGGTGCCGCCGAGGCAGCCGGAACGGTGACGCGGGTGTCTGTGCAGGCATGCCCGAAACGGTAGGGATCGCCGACGAACCGCCGACCACACGTGCCTGAAGCCCGGACCAACGATCGGGTCCGCCGGGTGTCCGGCAGCCGACAGACGGGCGAACCGCCTATCACGTCACATACGCCCCGAGCCCGCCGAAGCCGCCCCCGCGCACCCCGGGGCTCCGGTTGCCTTCCCGACCCACTCCCTTCCCCGCCAACCTCGGCCCGCCTCAACTCCGGTGTGCGCCAAGCGTTTCGCAAGCGTTGCGCGATACACCTGCTCTCGACGAAGCCGGCCGGCACGGTGCGATTCGACCCGGTTCGTCGCCCTCCGGGCGTGACGGTGCTACGGCTGCTTTCGGCCAACCCGAAGTAGTGGGGGGAAGATGCTAGGCACAGTCAAATCCTTCCTCCACGATCTCCCCGGGAGCACATCGCCTGCGTCGCCGACCACGAATCGGCATGAGGACCCTTCAGGAGAGTCGATGAGTTCAACCGCATTCCCCGAGCTGGATCCGGCCGCACCCCTGGCCGCTCCGGTGGACGCCCGAATCGTGCACATGCCCGCCTCGATTGCGGTGATCGCCGGCGAACACCGGCTCTCCTACCGCGAGTTGGGCGAGCAGGCCGATCTGGTCGGGGCGCGCCTCGCGGCGGCCGGGGTGACCAGGGGCACCCTGGTCGGGGTCTGCCTGCCCCGCACACCCCATCTGGTCGCCACCCTGCTCGCGATCCTCCGCGCCGGAGCCGCGTACGTACCGCTCGACCCCGAGTACCCGCGCGACCGGCTGGAGTGGGTGATCGGCGACTCGCAGGCCCCCGTCGTGGTCACCGACCACGCCCACGAACACCTCCTGGCCTCAGCCGCGACCAGGCTTGTGCACGTCGACGGCCCGCCGCCCGCCGATCCGACGCCCGCCCGCGCGGTGACCGGCCCGGACGATCTCGCCTACGTGCTCTACACCTCCGGCTCCACCGGCCGGCCCAAGGGTGTCCGGGTGACCCACCGCGGGGTCGTGGCGATGTTGCGCTGGGCGGCCGACACCTATCGGCCCGACCAGGTCCGCGGGGTGTTGTGCTCCACCTCGGTGTGCTTCGACATCTCCGTCTACGAACTGTTCTTCCCGCTCGCCGTCGGCGGCACGGTGATCCTCGTCGAGAACGTGCTCGCGCTCGCCGACGCGCCCGCGCGGGACGAGGTCACCCTGATCAACACCGTGCCCAGCGCGATCGCCGCGCTGCTGCGCGGTCCCGGACTGCCGGCCGGGGTGCGCACGATCAACCTGGTCGGCGAGGCGCTGTCGCGGCGGGTCGCGGACCAGGTGTACGCGTGCCCGCAGGTCGAGGTGCTGTACAACCTGTACGGGCCGACCGAGGACACCGTGTACTCCACCTGGGCCGTGGTGGACCGTGCCGACCGGGCCGAGCCGCTGATCGGCGTACCGATCCCCGGCACCACCGCCCACGTACACGCCGAGGACGGCGCCCCCGTCGCGGACGGCGAGTTGGGCGAGCTGTACCTCGCGGGCGACGGCCTCGCGCAGGGATATCACGGCCGCCCCGACCTGACCGCCGAGCGCTTCGTCACGGTGGCGGGGGAGCGCCGCTACCGCACCGGCGACCTGGTGCGACGCAGACCCGACGGCGCGCTGGAGTATCACGGCCGGGTCGACCAGCAGGTCAAGCTGCGCGGCTTCCGGATCGAACTCGGCGAGATCGAGGCGGTGTTGACCGGACACCCCGGAGTCCAGGCCGCCGCCGTGGTGCTGCGCGAGGACGCGGCCGGACCGTTCCTGGCGGCGTTCGTGCAGCCCGCCGCCGGGGCGACCGCTGCCGGGCCGGGGGCGGCCGGGCCGGGCGCCGAGGCGACTGCCGCCGGTCCCGCCGACCTGCGCGCCCACTGCCTCACCCGGCTTCCCGCCTACATGCTCCCCGACGCCGTTTCCCTGCTCCCGGAGCTGCCGCTCACCCTCAACGGCAAGATCGACCGCAAGGCGCTGCCCGAGGCCACCCGATCCCGCTTCGTGGCCACCGAGTTCATCGGCCCCCGCACCCCCGCGGAGACCCGCGTCGTGGCGATCTTCCACGACGTGCTCGGCGTGCCCCGCATCGGCGTGCACGACCCTTTCCTCGACGCCGGCGGCAACTCGCTCCTGGCCGTCGGACTGCTGGCCCGCGTCGAGCGGGAGTTCGGGATCCGCATCCCGCTCGACACCTTCTTCGCCCTGCCCACTCCCGCCGCCGTGGCCGAACGGGTCGAGCGGGCCGAACCGGGCTCGACCGGGCCCCGGGTCGAACCGCCGTACCGCGACCCGCGCACCCCCGTCCTGGTGAGCACCGTCCAACGCGAGTTCGCCACGCACGAACTGGTCGCCCCCGGCAGTGCGTTGTACAACGTGCCGCTGCGGATCCGGGCCACCGGCGCACTGAATCCGGTCGAACTGAGTCGAGCACTGGGCGAACTGGTGCGGCGCCACGAGGTGTTGCGCACCGCGCTGATGTTCCGCGCCGGCGCGCCGGTGGCCAAGATTCGACCGCCCTACCCGGTCGAGGTGCCGCTGCTGGACCTGCCGGACGCGGACCCCGCACAGGTCGAGGCGGCGCTGCGCCCGTACGCGCGCCGGCCGCTGGACCGGGCCGAGGGCCGGCTGGTGCGCGCGGTCGCCGTGCGCACCGGCCCGGACCGGTACGAACTGCTGCTGGTGATCCACCACATCGCGATGGACGGCTGGTCGATCGGGCTGCTCCTGAACGATCTGGCCCGGGCCTATCAGGGCCTGCCGCTCGGCGAACCCGCGCTCCAGTACCGCGACGTGGCCGCCTGGGAGCGTCGGTACGCCGACGCGCACGAGGACGAGGCACGCCGCTGGGCCGCCCGGTTGGCCGACCTGGGCCCGGAGCAGTACATCCCCGGCGATCGCACACACGCCGACCCGTTCGACCCGAGCGGGGCCCGGTTCGCCCGCCGCCTCGACGCCGGCCTCGTACGCGCCGCCGAGGAGTGGGCGGCCGGCGAGGGGGCCAGTCTGTACATGGCCATGCTCGCCGCCCTCGGCATCCTGGTGAACCGCTACACCGGCCGCACCGACCAGGCCGTGCTCACGCCGTTCGCGGTCCGCCCGCTGCCGGAACTGGAGGATGTGGTCGGCCCGTTGCTGAACACGGTGCCGCTGCGCTTCCGGGTCGAGGGCACCGACTCGTTCCGCGAGCTGGTGCACCGGCTGCGCCCGATCGTGCTCGACGCGCTCGACCACAGCGCGCTGCCCTACCTGGAGCAGCTGCGCTTCGCGGGCGTGGCCGGCGCCGACACCTCCACACCCGTGTCCCAACTGCTGCTCGCGGTGCAGAACCACCCGGGCGCGGCGGTCGAACTACCTGGTCTGACGCTGGAGTTCCTGGAAGAGATGTGCAACGGCGGGGCCAAGACCGACCTGTCGATGTTCGTCGAGTTCCCGGCGAGCGGGCCGCTGCTGTCCGTGGAATACCGCACCGGGCGCTACGACGCGGCCTCGATCGCGACGATCGTCGACCACCTGATGGCGATCCTCGCCGAGGGCCTGGCCGCGCCCGACCTGCCGATTGCTGAAACGATCATGCTCGATCCGGCCGAATACACGCGGGTGGTCGAGGCCGCCAACCCCGCCCCGACCGCGCACCCCGACGTGTCCCTGCCCGAGCTGATCGCCGCGCAGATCGCCCGCACCCCGGACGCGATCGCCGTCTCCGCCGCGAGCGGCACCCTCACCTACAACGAACTGGACGCTCTCGCCGCCCGGTTGGCTCGCACCCTGCGCTACTACGGCGCCGAGCGCGGCACCCGCGTGGCGGTCGCCATGCCCCGCAGCCACCTGCTGCCCGCCGCGCTCCTGGCCGTGTTGCGCACCGGCGCCGCCTACCTGCCGATCGACACCGACCAGCCGATCGCCCGTAGCCGGGCCCTGCTCGACGACGCCAAGGTCACCCTGATCGTCGGGGAGAGCGCGCACGCGGCCGGGGTGCCGCTGTTGGCCGACCCCGGCTACGACGTGGTCCTCGTGGACGGTGACGAGGTTCGCCTTGCCCCCGCCGCCACCCCGGACCCGGGCATCGAGGCCGAGGACCCGGCCTACCTCATCCACACCTCCGGCTCCACCGGCCGTCCCAAGGCGGTCGCCGTCCCGCATCGTGCCATCGTCAACTTCCTGCTCTCGATGGCCCGCGAACCCGGACTGACCGCCGCCGACACGATGGCCGCCGTCACCACGCTCACCTTCGACATCGCCGGCCTGGAACTGTGGTTGCCACTCGTGGTCGGCGCCCGGGTGGAGATCGCCGACCGGGAGATCAGCGCCGACGGCCGCCGACTGGCCGACTGGCTCGACCGCCGCGAGGTGACGGTGTGCCAGGCCACCCCGGCCACATGGCGCATGCTCCTGGAGGCGCACTGGCCCGGCCGCCCCGGCCTGGTCGCGCTCTGCGGCGGCGAGGCACTGACCGGCGACCTGGCCGGCGCGCTGCTGGACCGCTGCGCGCGGGTGTGGAACATGTACGGCCCGACCGAGACCACGGTCTGGTCCACCCTGCTGCGCGTCGAGCGCGCCCACGCCGCGATGCGCGTGGTCCCGATCGGTACGCCGATCGACAACACCCGGGTGTACGTGCTGGACGCGGCCGGCCGCCCCGCACCCGTCAACGCGCCCGGCGAGTTGTGCATCGCCGGCGCCGGTGTCGCGCTGGGCTATCTCGGCAACGCCGAAACCACCGCGGAACGTTTCGTCCGCGACCCGTTCGGTCCGCCCGGCGCGCTGATGTACCGCACCGGCGACATCGCCTGCCGACGCCGCGACGGATCGCTCGAATTCCACGGCCGGGCCGACCACCAGGTCAAGCTGCGCGGCTTCCGGATCGAACTGGGCGAGGTGGAGGCGGGGTTGACCGCACTGCCCGAGGTGACCGCCGCCGTCGCGAGCGTGTGGGACGCGCCGGCCGGGCCCACCCTGGTCGGCTACGTCGTCTCGGAAATTCCCTTCGTCGCCGACGAGTTGACCGCCGCCCTCGCCGAGCGGCTGCCCCGACACCTGATCCCCGGCGTACTGATCCCGCTCGACGCGCTGCCGCTGACCCCCGCCGGAAAGATCGACCGGAAGGCCCTGCCGGAGCCGCGCCCCGGCGGCAGCGGCGCACCTCCCGAGGGCGACTGTGAGGAGATCCTGGCCGAGATCTGGCACGAACTGCTCGGGCCGGCCCGGATCGGCCGCGACGATCGGTTCCTGGGCCTGGGTGGCAACTCGCTCCAGGCACTGCGGATGGCGGCCATGGTCGAGGAGCGCTTCGAGATCACCTTCCCGCTGCGCGTCGTCTTCGAGGCGCCGAGCCTGGCCGCGATGGCTCGCCGGATCGAGGACATTCTGATGGCCGAACCGGAGGACCCCGGAGAGTTCGACGACCATCCGGACGTCGTCGACCACACCGGCCCGACCGAATACCCGGACCCGAGTGTGCGGGACGTACGATGACCGACTCCGAGGAGATCCTGACCACGCGCCCCGACCCCGACCGGGATGCGGAGCGCGCCCGCCGCGAACACCTGCGCCGCCGACTGGCCCGGGCGCGATCGGCCACACCCCGGGCAGAGTTGACCCCCAGGCCCGCCGACGTGCCCACGCCGCTGTCCGCCGCGCAACGCCGGATGTGGTTCCTGGCCCAGTACGAACCCGACGGCGCGGCCTACAACATGCCGCTCGTGCTGCGCCTGACCGGCCGCCCCGACGAGGCCGCGCTCGGCGCCGCGCTCACCGACGTGGTGGCCCGGCACGAGGTGCTGCGCACGGTGTACCCCAGCGTGGACGGCCACGTGCTGCCCACCGTTCTGGACGTCGACCGGTTCGCGATGCCCGTCCTCGACCTGCCGGAGCCGGACGTAGCGGACCGGCTCGCCGCCGAGGCCCGCCAACCCTTCGACCTGGCCGAGGAACTGCCCATCCGGGCCGCAATGTTACGCTCCGACGACCGCTACGTACTGAGCGTGGTGCTGCACCACATCGCGGCCGACGCCTGGTCGGTGGGCGTGCTGTTCCGCGAGCTGACCGCCGCGTACACCGCCCGCCTGGCCGGCGGTGAACCCGAACTGCCGCTCCTACCGGTCCAGTACGCCGACGTCGCCTACCGCCAGGAGACCACCCTCGCCGCCGAACTCGACCGGCAGCGCGCCTGGTGGCTGGACCGGCTGCGCGGCGCACCCGCCACGATCACCGTCCCCACCGACCGCCCGCGTCCGGCCGTGGCCGACACCACGGGCGAGCGCATCCAGGTCTCCCTCGGCGCGGACCGCTCGCGCCGCGTCCGGGCCCTGGCCGAACGCACCGGCACCACCACGTACATGGTGCTGCTGACCGCTCTCCAGGTGGTGCTCGCCCGGTACAACGGCGGCACCGACGTGACCGTCGGCAGCCCGGTGGCCGGACGTACGCACCGCAGCACCGACACGTTGATCGGCTGCTTCGTCAACACCCTCGCGATGCGCACCGATCTGTCCGGCGAACCGAGCGTGCGCGAACTGCTCGACCGGGTCCGGGAGGGGACCCTCGCCGCGTTCGCCCGCCAGGAACTGCCCTTCGACCGACTCGTCGACGCGCTCGACCTCGAACGCGAACTCGCCTACACACCGCTGTTCCAGGTACTGCTCAACGTGCACAACCAGACCTCCGTACACCCCACGCTGCCCGGCGTCGAGGTCGAGTGGCGCGACACGTACACCGGCGCCGCGAAGTTCGACCTGTCGATCGCCGTGCTGGACACCGGACCCGCGGACGAGTTGCGCGCCGACCTGGTCTGGCGCAGCGCGCTCTACGACGAGTCCACCACCCGGCGCACCTTCGGCCACCTCGCCACCGTCCTGGACGCGATGGCGGCCGACCCGGAACGGCCGGTGGCCGAACTGCCGTTGCTCACCGCCGCCGAGGAGAGCGCGCTCGCCGATTGGAACGACACCGCACGCGCGTGGGATACCGCCGGTACCCTGCACGGCCTGATCGAGGCCCAGGCCCGTGCCACCCCGGACCGACCGGCGGTGCGCGGCGCCGACGAAACGCTCACCTACGCGGAACTCGACGCTCGCGCCGCAGTGTTGGCCCGGCGGCTGACCGCCCTGGGGGTCGGCCCGAATCGTGTCGTCGGGCTGTTCGTCGAGCGCTCGGCCGCGCTGATCGTCGGCATGCTCGGCATCCTCAAGGCCGGCGGTGCCTATCTGCCCCTCGACCCGCTCTACCCCGACGACCGCATCCGCTCGCTCCTCACCGCCGCGGACGCCGTCGCCGTGGTCGCCACCGCCGATCTGCACGCCCGCGTCGGCGACACCCTGCCGGTGGTCGCCCCCGACCCGGTCGCCCCTGCCGACCCGGTCCCGGTCTCGGACCCGGCCGTCCCGCCGACACCGGTCGATGCCACGGACCTGTGCTACGTGCTGTTCACCTCCGGCTCCACCGGCACGCCCAAGGCGGTGGCGGTCGAGCACCGCAACTACCTCAACTACCTGTACGGGCTGCGTGAGCGAATACGGCCCGGACGGGCGGCCGACGGCCGGCCGTGGAACTGGGCACTGGTGTCCACCTTCGCCGCCGACCTCGGCACGACCAACGTGTTCGGCGCGCTCACCTCGGGCGGCTGCCTGCACCTGCTCACCCGGGACCAGGCCACCGACCCGGACGCGTTCGCCGCGTATCTGACGGCGCATCGCGTCGATGCGATGAAGCTGGTGCCCAGTCACCTGGAGGGACTGGCCGCGGTCGGCGGCCGGTTCGCCGACGCGCTGCCGCGCGAGCTGCTGATCTGCGCGGGCGAACCGCTCCGCGCCGAACTGCTCGACCGGATCCGGGCGGCGCGGCCGGAGTTGACCGTGCACAACCACTACGGGCCGACCGAGACCACCGTCTCGATGCTCGGCGCACCTGTCACCGAGGTGCCCGCCGGCGCGGCGAGCGCGCCGCTGGGGCTGCCGTTCGGCAACGTCGGCGCGCATGTGCTCGATCCGCTGCGCCGACCGCTTCCCGTGGGCGTACCGGGCGAGTTGTACGTGACCGGCGCGGGGGTGGCCCGGGGCTATCTCGGGCCGGTCGCGTCGACCGCGGAGCGTTTTGTCGACCTCGACGGGCGGCGTGCGTACCGGACCGGCGACCTGGTCCGGCGGCGCCCCGACGGCCTGATCGAGTTCCTGGGCCGGGCCGACCACCAGGTCAAGATCCGCGGCTTTCGGGTCGAGATCGGCGAGGTGGAAGCCGAACTCGGCGCGCTGCCCGGGGTACGCGAGGCGGTCGTGGTGGCCCGCGGCGAGGGCGCGGCCCGCAAGCTCGTGGGCTACGTGGTCGTCGAGGCCGCCGCGCCGGCCGGCCGAACCGCCCCCGACGGCGCCACGATTCGTGCCGCCGTGCGCACCCGTCTGCCCGATTACATGGTTCCCTCGGCGGTCGTGGTGCTGCCCGCACTGCCCCTGACCCCCAACGGCAAGGTGGACCGCGCGGCGCTGCCCGAGCCCGACCTCGCGCCCGCCCCGGATACCCGCGTCGAGCCCGCCACGGCCACCGAACAGGCGGTGGCCGCCACCTTCGCCGAGGTACTCGGCACCGGCGACATCGGCGCCGGCGACGACTTCTTCGCGCTGGGCGGGGACAGCTTCTCCGCCGTCCGCGCGGTGCGTGCCATCGGGCGGGGCCTGTCCATCATCGACCTGTTCCAGCACCCGGTGGTGGGCGAACTCGCCGCCCTGATCGACCGCCGCGCCGGCGGCCCCGAACCCGACGAGGGCGATCGTTCGCTGTTGCACCGGCTCACCCGGGACGCGGGGCCGACCACGCTGTCCCTGGTCTGCGTTCCGTACGGCGGCGGCAGTCCGATCACCTTCCAACCGCTCGCCGACGCGTTGCCGGCCGGACATCGGCTGTACGCGGTGGAACTGCCCGGACACGATCCGGGCCGGCCCGACGACGAGCCCGAGCAACTGGACGCGCTGGCCGACCGGTTGACCGCGCAGATCGTCGCCCGGATCCAGGGGCCGATCCTGCTCTACGGGCACTGCCTGGGCGGCGCGTTGGCCACCGCGCTGGCCGCGCGCCTGGAGGCGGCCGGCGCGGAACTGCGCGGTCTGGCGCTCGGCGGCACCTTCCCCGCCGCGCGGCTCCCGGGCCGGCTCGCGGCGTGGGTGGCCGCGCGGCTGCCCGGCGACCGCATGCTCTCCGACCGGGCCTACCTCGACTATCTGCGCGCGATGGGCGGCTTCACCGACGTCTACGACGAGGCGGAACAGCGGTTCCTGATTCGGGCGTTGCGACATGATGTGCGCCAGGCGGAGGACTTCTACACCCGCGCCTACGGCGACGAGCGGCCCGTGCCGGTGGCCGCGCCGATCCTGTGCGTGGTCGGCGACAAGGACCGGGCGACCCTGCTGTACGAGGAACGCTACGCGGAATGGGAGCACTTCGGGCCGCGCGTCGAACTCGCGGTGATCCCGAGGGCGGGCCACTACTTCCTCAAGCACCAGGCGGGCGAGTTGGCCCGGTTGCTCGGCCGGTGGTCGGCCGGGCCGGCACCGACGGCCGAACTCCCTTCCGCGCGACCGGCGGCGGCCCGGCCGAATCTGGCCACGTTCGCCAAGGTGGCCGGCGGGCAGTTCGTGTCGATGATCGGTACCGCGCTGTCCACGTTCGCGCTCGGCGTCTGGGTCTACCTGCGGACCGGATCGGCCTTCGACTTCGCGATGATCTCGGTGGCGGCGGTGTTGCCCGCGGTGTTGCTGCTGCCGATCGCCGGGGCGGTGGCGGACCGGATGGACCGGCGGCGGATCATGATCGTCACCGATACCGCGGCCGCCGCCGCGATGCTCTCGCTCGGCGTGTTGTTGTGGACCGGATATCTCGACCTGTGGCACGTATATGTGGTGGCCTGCGTCGGGTCGGTCTGCAACGCCTTCCAACGGCCCGCCTACATCGCGGCGATCGCCCAACTGGTACCCAAGCGCTACCTCGGCCAGGCCAATGGCCTGGCCCAACTGGGCACCGGATCGGGCGACATGCTCGCCGCGCTGGCCGGCGGCGTACTGGTCGCGGCGGTCGGGCTGCACGGCGTCGTGTTGTTCGACATGGCGACGTTCCTGGTCGGGGTGACCGTACTGCTGCGGGTGCGCTTCCCGGACACGCTGTTCGAAAAGCGTGAGGAACCGCTGCTGCGCGAGGTGGTGACGGGCTGGCGCTACATCGTGCGGCGGCGCGGACTGGTCGCGATGGTGGTCTTCTTCGTGGTGTTCAACTACCTCTTCGCGGTGGCGACCGTGCTGGTGACCCCGATGGTGCTGGCCGACGGTTCGGCGGTGACGCTGGGTGTGGTCACCGCGGTGGGCGGGATCGGCGCGGTGCTCGGTGCGCTGGTGATGGCCCTGTGGGGCGGGACCGCGCGGCGGGCCACCGGGATGATCGGCTTCACCTCGGTGGTCGGCGTGGCCGCGGTGTTCGCGGGCAGTCGGCCCGAGCCGGTCTTCGTCGCGGTCGGACTGTTCGTGTTGTGGGCGGCGCTGATGATCCTCAACTCGCACTGGATGGCGCTGATCCAGACCAAGGTCGGGATGGAGTTGCAGGGCCGGGTGCTGGCCACCAATCAGATGCTGGCGATGTCCATGATGCCGCTGGGCTTCCTGACCGCCGGGCCGCTGGCGGACCGGGTGTTCGAGCCGCTGCTGCGCTCCGACGGTGCGCTCGCCGGGTCGTTGGGGCCGATCCTGGGCACGGGGCCGGGGCGCGGTACGGGGCTGTTGCTGGTTCTGGTCGGCCTGACCCTGGGTGTGTGGGGCCTGTTGGGGCTGGCGTACCGGCCGCTGAGTCGGATGGAGGACGTGTTGCCGGACGCGGTCCCGGACGTGGAGATCGGCGACAAGGACGCCATCCAGGCGGCGGCGGACCGGCAGTTGGCGGAATCGGGGGCGTCGCCGACGGGCTGATCGATCGAAAAGCGGGGCCGGGCGGGCGCGATCGGGGCCGCCCGGCCCTGTGGGTCACCGGGCCGGGCGTGCGAGGCACCGGGCCTGCGGGTCACCGGTGCGGTGGCGTTGCCGCCAGGGGCAGCAGGATTTCGTCGATCAGGCGGATCAACACGGCCGCGTCGACCGGGTGTTCGGCGAAGACGGTCTGATAGAAGGCCATCGACGGCAGGACCAGGGCGAGCAGGTCCGGATCCCGGTCCGGATGCACCTCGCCGCGCTCGCGTCCGCGCGCCAGCAGCGGTTGCAGGATGACCTGCCACTGGGTGACGAAGCGTTCGCGCACGACGCGGGCCAGTTCGGGATTGCCGGGCAGGATCGGCAGCAGCGCGACCACGGCGCGCGCGTGCGCCTCGTCGATATGGTCGGCGGTGTCGGCCAGCATCGCGATCAGGTCGCCGCGCAGCGTCCCGGTGTCCGGGACCGGCTCCTCGGCGTCCGCGCCGGCGCACAGCGCGGCCTCGGCGATCAACGCCTCCTTGGACGGCCAGCGCCGGTACAGCGTCGCCTTGCCGGCCCGAGCGCGGGTGGCCACGGCGTCCATCGTGAGCCGGTCGTAGCCCTGCTCGATCAGCACGTCCAGCGCGGCACGCATGATCTCGGCGTCGCGGTACGCGTCGCGCGGTCGCCCACCGCGCCCGGCCGGAGTGACGGCGGGTCGCCGCAGCGCACCGTTGTCGAGCGGCGCGGCGGGGCCTGCGGGCCCGTCGACCTCGGTGTCGGGCATGGCCGCCTCCTCGTGCTGCTCGGGGTGCTCGTGGTTTTCGTCCCGCCGTCGCGAGTCGTC
Source organism: Embleya sp. NPDC055664 (assembly GCF_053618075.1). Classification (NCBI taxonomy): domain Bacteria; kingdom Bacillati; phylum Actinomycetota; class Actinomycetes; order Kitasatosporales; family Streptomycetaceae; genus Embleya; species Embleya sp. NPDC055664. The sequence goes on along the minus strand of NZ_JBSHGZ010000037.1, from coordinate 100,378 downwards.
GCGGCGGTTCTCCCAGAATCCCACCTTCGGGTCGCGATCCGGCGGGCTGCCCGGCATGATCGGTATCGGAACTCTTGAGTTCCGGAACTGATTCGTTCTACGCTGGAAGTGGATCGACGCGTCGAGCGATCCCGGGACCGCCCCATGCGCTTCCGTCACTGCCCGTGAAAGGCCGTCGCCATGACCGCGCCCACCTCCGCGACCCCGACCATCCGACCGGGTTTGTGGACCGTCGATCCGCAGCGCAGCCGGGCCGGCTTCGCGGTCAAGAACTTCCTGGTTCTTTCGGTGCGCGGGGCGTTCCCGATCCATGAGGCGACGGTGTCGGTGAGCCCCGACGGCGAGCCGACCGAGGTGCGCGCCCGGATGGACGCGGCCGGGTTCACCACCGGCAATCGCAAGCGGGACGCGCACGTCCGCAACCCCGACTTCCTGGACACCGAGAGCCACCCCGACGTGCTGTTCGCGAGCACCGAGGTGGCGCGGCCGGGCGCGGGCGGCCCGTGGGTGATCCGGGGGCTGCTCACGATTCGGGGCCGGGCCACGCCGATCACGCTGACCACGTACACGGTGCAGACGTCCGGCACGGCCGCCACGGCCCGGGCGACCGGGACGGTGGACCGCTTCGAGGCGGGCCTGACGTACGGCAACAGCTTCGGCGTGAGCCGCCTGGCCACCCTCGACCTGCACGCCGAACTCGTGCACGCGGGTTGACCGTTCGGGCCGGGCGTTCAGCGGGACGCGGGCGTACAGCGCAGCCGGGTGCGGGCGGCGTACGACCGGGCGGCCACCGCGAGCGCGAAGCCCAGGCCGCCGAACGCGGCGCCGCCGAAGGCGATCAGCCACAGGGTGCCGGAGCGGGTGCCGCCGATGAGAGGGTCCGGATCGGGGGTGGGGAGTACGTCGAGCGCGGCGAGGGGGGCGTACACCGACAGCAGCACGCCGTACAGGGCGAGCCCGAACGCGGTGAGCGCCGCCGGCACCAGCGGCAGGAGTCGGGGCACGTGACGGCCGCCCACCCACGGCAGTGGACGAGGGAAGCGCTGCCCCCATGGGTACAGCAGCCCGGCGATCAGGAAGAGGGCCACGCAGGCGGCCAGTACGGTCGCGTCGATGCCCACGTCGGCGAGCGCGCGCACCGGCCGGGAGTCGTCGGCGTGGGAGGCCTTCCAGCGTTCGGCGGTGATGCCGAGGGCGTCCCCGCCCAGCGTCCAGACGGTTTTCACGGCCATCCACGGCAGGAGGCCGGTGGTCAGGAGGAACGCGGTGCGCCGGGTTCGCCGGGACGCGATCGACGGTGCGGGCCGCTGTAGCGGTGTATCGGCGCGGGCGGCGACATGGGCTTGGCCGCAGTCGGGGCAGGTGCCGGTGGATCGCCGGTGGTGGGCGAGGGCGAGCGCGCGGGATGTGGTCGGCAACGATGGCGGGTTGGGCACAGAGCACACACCACGCGTTCGCGTACAGGTAGGCACAGGCGCGACGGCTTCCACTTGGTCGACGCGTAGCGATCCTCCGAAGTCGGAGCGCGCATGCGCTCGGGCTGTCTGCGTGCGTTGGGCACCGCCCGCCCGAGGTCGGCTCGCGACACCCGGGGCCGGGCCCGGCCCGGCGCCCGGTTGGGCTTCGTTTGGTTCGGCCTTCGACCGGGTCCTCAAGCGCCGGACGGGCTGGGTTTGTGGACCGTGTGCATTCGGCCTGGCCCGCTTCAGCTCAGCTCAGCCCGCCCGGCCGCTCCAGCCCGGCCCGCCCCTGCCCGGCCCGCCCCTGCCCGGCCCGGCTCGTCCGCTCCGGCCGGGCCTGGTCGGCCGGGTCGGCTGGGGTGCTTGAGCGTTGGGTGGGCTGGGGGCGGGCTTGGGTGGGTTTGGTTCGGGGGGCGGTTCAGGCTGGGTTGGGGGTGGGGATTGTCAGGGTTGTGGTGAGGGGGAGGTTGGTGCTGGAGCTGCCTATGTGCAGGGTGTATGTGCCTGGTTCGGTTTGGGGGCCCTTGCCCTCTGCCCAGTGTTGGAAGGCTCGGGCGGGGATGTGTAGGTCGACTGTGATTTCCGTGTCGGGGGCGGCGGTGGCGTGGGTGTAGGACACCAGCCAGGACACCGGGCGTTCGACTGTGCTGTCGGGGCGGCTCAGGTAGGCCTGGATGAGGTGGCGGCCGGGGCGGGTGCCGGTGTTGCGGACTGTTACCCGGGCCACGAAGTCCGGGCCTGATGAGGCTGTTTCGACTGCTACGTGGGTCCAGGTGGTCCAGCCGAGGCCGTGTCCGAACGGGTAGGCCGGGGTCGCGCCCGCCCGGGCCCAGCCGCGGTGGCCGATGTGGATGCCCTCGGTGTAGTCGAGGCGGCCCGCGATCGGCGTGGTGGTCAAGACCGCCGGGTCGTCCTCGTACGCGGGCCAGGTCACCGGGAGTCGGCCGCCCGGCTCGACCCGCCCGAGCAGGACGTCGGCCAGCGCCGCGCCGAACTCCTGCCCGGGGAACCAGCCGACCAGGATCGCCGCGACCTCCGACCGCCATGGCAGCAGTACGGGCGAGCCGCTGTTGAGCACCACGACCGTGTTCGGGTTGACCTCGGCCACCCGGCGGATCAACTCGTCCTGGCGGCCCGGCAGGGACAGGTGGATGCGGTCGCGGCCTTCGCTGTCGCTCTCCTCGGTGCTGCCCACCACCACGATCGCCACCTCGGCGTCGGCCGCGATCGCGACCGCGTGCGCCAGGTCCTCGTTCTCGTGCGCCGCCGGCGGGTCCACGCCCAGGACGAACCCGGTGCCCGGGCGTTCCAACGCGAACTCGTGGCGCAGTCGCAGTTCGACCTCCTGGCCGGCCTTCAGGTCCAGTTCGGCCCACCGCTCGGGCGGGGTCAGGATGCCGCCGAGCGGATCGTCGGTGACCAGGTCCTCGTCCACCACCACGACGTCGTCCGCGGCCAGCCGGAAGCGGCCCACGCCGGCCACCCCGATGCGGTGCGGCCCGTCCTCGCCGACCTCCAGGACGCCGACCGCCTCGATCGCCACGGCCCGCGCCACGATCGGATCGTCCAGCCACAACAGCCGTCCACCGCCCCGCAGTTCCTCGTGCAGCACGTCGCCGTCCGGGCCGAAAAAGCGCACCCGCAGTCCACGGGCGCCCGACCCCGGGTCGCGCACCTCGGCCTCGGTGACCGCCGGCAGGCGATGCCGGATCCGCGCGCCGACGGCGTGCTCCACCCGTACCTCGGGCCCGAGCGCCGCCCGCAAGCCCGCGAGCGGGCCGATCGTGTACGGCGGGATCACCGTCGCGCTGCCGCCGCCCTGGATCCGCGGCGTGTCCGCGTTGGGCCCGAGCACCGCCACCCGGCGCAGCCGGCCCGGATCCAGGGGCAGCGCCGTACCGGTGTCGCGCAGCAGTACGATGCCCGCCGCGGCGGCCTCGCGCAGTAGCGCGGCCGGCTCCGGCGCGGGGGCGGGCGCGGGCGCCGGCGGGGCCGGGCGTACGCCGTCGAGCGCGCCGACCCGGGAGGCGAGGAGCAGCAGGTGCCGCACCTTGTCGTCCACCGCCCGCTCCGGCACCCGTCCGTCCCGGACCGCCGCCACCAGGGCGGCGCCCCAGGGCTGGTCCGGACCCGGGCCCGGCATCGCCAGGTCCAGGCCCGCCCGCCCGGCGCCCTCGGTCGAGCGGGTCGCGAACCAGTCCGAGACGACCAGCCCGTCGAAGCCCCACTCGGTGCGCAACGGCGTTTCCAGCAGCGGGCTTTCCGTCATCGTCACGCCGTCGACGGAGTTGTACGCGGCCATCAGCGCCCAGACGCCGCCCGCGCGCACGATCTCCTCGAACGCGGCCAGGTGCACCTCGTGCAGCGCCCGCTCGGACATCCGCACGTCGACCGAGTAGCGCTCGGTCTCCGAGTCGTTGGCGGTGTAGTGCTTGACCGTGGCCGCCACGCCGCGCGACTGCACGCCGCGCACCAGTGCCGCGCCGATCCGTCCGGACAGCAGCGGGTCCTCCGAGTAGCACTCGAAGTGCCGCCCGGCGTAAGGGCTGCGCTGGAGGTTGACGGTCGGGCCGAGCACGACGTCCACCCCCTTGCGACGCGCCTCGCCGGCGAGCAGCACGCCGACCCGCTCGACCAGGTCCTCGTCCCAGGAGGCGGCGAGCGCGGTCGGGCAGGGCAGCGAGGCGGACGGCTCACGCTCGTCGAAACGTTCGCCGCGCACGCCCGCCGGACCGTCGCACAGCACCATCTCGCGCAGTCCGATCGCCGGTTCGGCGGCGGTGCGCCAGAATCCCGAACCGGTGAGCAGTCGGACCTTGCGTTCCAGATCCAGTTCCGCGAGCGCGGCCTCGATCCGCGCGTGCGGGTCGACGACCGGCGCGTGCGGATCGGAGACCGACGCATCCGGCTCCGAGACCGGCGCGTGCGGGTCCGACTCCCGGGCCCGGGCTTCCGGAGCGCGGGGATCCGGTCCACGCTGATCCGGCACGCGCGGCGGGGCCGGTGAGTCGATTTCGGGTGACGCGGCGGCGCCGTACGCCGTCGCGACCGGGGGCAAGGGGTGGGTGCGGTCATCATGACCGTTGGCCTGCGACACGAGGGGCACACTACATTCAATACATTCCAGCTGGAATGCTTTCACGAGGGGAGCCGGACGGATGTCGGATCGCACGGGGGCGCGGGGCCCGTACGCGCGAGGAGTCGCACGACGGCAGGAGATCGTGCACGCGGCCCTGGAGGTCTTCGCCACGCGCGGGTACGACGCGGTGTCGCTGCGCGAGATCGCGGCCCAGGTGGGCCTGTCCCATACCGGGCTGCGCCACCACTTCGCGTCCAAGGAGGACCTGCTCACGGCGGTGCTGCGGTACAAGGACGAGTTGACGCTCACCCCGGACGAGCCGGTCGACGTCTCCGGGATCGCCTGGGTGCGGGCGAGCCGGGACGTGGTCGCGCTCAACGCCCGGCAACCGCTGCTGATCCGGCTGTTCGCCACATTGTCGGTGCAGGCCACCGATCCCGCGCATCCGGCGCACACGTACTTCGTCGAGCGCTACCGGATCGCGCGGGAGATCGCCACGCGGCACCTGGCCCAGGCCCGGGACGACGGCGACATCGCCGCCGACGTGGACGCCGAGCACTGCGCCGAGTTGATGCTGGCCGCGATGGACGGCCTCCAGGTGCAGTGGCTGCTCGAACCCGATCGGGTGGACATGGTCGCCGCGTACGGGCAGTTCCTGGACCGTTTCCTGGCCGTGCTGGCCGTTCCGCGGCCCGAGGACGGCGGAACGGCGCAGCGGTAGCCGGGCGGTCAGCCGGCCGAACGCGCGATCGTGTGCCGGCCCGCCGGGTAGGGCCGGCCCGCGTGCACGAACGGCAGCGGGCTGTCCACGGTCAGCTCCGTCGGCGTCACGACCACGCCGATCGGGCCGGCCGGGCTCGGCACCGCGCCCTCGGCCCGGGTCAGCCGCCCGAGCGCGGGTTCGATCCGGGCCACCGCGAACCCGGGCTCGGCCGGCTCGACGCCCAGTACCCGGGTCATCAGGTCGCGGGTCGGCGTCGAGGACCAGCCGTGGCTGACCGTGCCGCCGTACCAGGTCTCGCTCCACGAGGTGTCGCTGCGGTCGAGCAGGACGAGCCAGTCCAGGCACAGGTCCGCGATCAGGTCGGCCCGTCCGGCCAGGGCCAGTGCATCGTGTACGACGTAGCGGAAGAACGGCTGGGCCCGGACCACCTGCCGGCCGGTGTCCCACCACGGCTCGGGCGGCCCGGCCCGCAGGTGCGCACCGCCCACCTCGGTGTCCGAACCGGGCTCGGCGGGACCCTTCGCGGCACTGAACGCGGCGTGTACGAGGGCACTTTCGTCGGTGAGCACATGCACCAGACGATCGATTCGCGCCGCCGGGACCAGGCCGCCGACCAGTGCCGCGGCCTGCCCGTGCTGGGACGCCATCGGGCGCCGCTCGCCATCGGCGATCGAGTCGGCGTAGCGCTCGCGTTCGGGATCCCACAACCGTTCGAACCCGGCTGCCAACCGGGCGTGCGCGGCGCGCGCCCACTCGGCTCGGGAGCGATCGCCGAGCCAGGACGCCAGTTCGGCGAATTCGAGCAGCGCCCGACCCCACAACCCGCACAGCGCGGCCGAGACACCCTCGGTGTGCACGGCCGACCAGTCGATGATCACCCAGCCGAACACGTCGGTGGGCAGCCCGGATTCGTCCAGGAACGGGACGAACCAGCGCAGCACCCGCTCGACCACGGGCAGCAGTTCGGCGATCTCCTCGCGGTCGCCGACATAGCGGTACAGGTTCCACACCGAATGCACCCAGTGCAGCGCCCAGTCCGGGATGACGGTGAAGTCGGCCCACTCGGCGTCGCCCGCCACCGCCATCGGCAACATGCCGTCCGGGCGCGGCGACGCGGCCAGCCGGGGATGCCAACGAGCCAGCCGCCAGTCGGCGTTCGTGGTCAAGTCAACCATCTGGTGCACCACCGCGTCGCCGGTCCAGGCGCGCTGTTCGCGGGTGGGGCAGTCGAGGTAGGCGTCGGCCGAGCACAGCGTCACCGTGCGCCGGCCGATCCGCCAGATCTGCTCCAGGCGCGGGTCCGAGCAGGCGAACCACGCGTCGCCGGTGACCGGATAGGTGCGTTCGCGCACCGCCACGCCATGTACGACGACGCCCTCGGCGGCCTCGACGAGCGCGCCGCGCAGCCCGTAGGAGTCGACGGATTCGAGGGCGCGGCGGGTGCCGTCGGTGGTCGTGGCCAGGCTCGCGTCGTGTTCGCCGGGTGCGGGCCGCCCGGTCGGGTCGGCGAACTCGGCGGTGTGGACCAGCACGTCGGCGCCCGCCGGGCCGCTCGCGTCGACCACGAGCGTGCCGGAGAGCACCCGGTCGGCGGTGTACGCGCCGTCCTCGCCCGGGGTCAGCGCGATCAGGCGCGGTCGCGGCCAGGCGATCGGCCGGCCGCCGAACGGGCCGCCGGGGTAGCTGGGCGGCTCGGGGCGGCCGGGCTCGCCGGTGGTCATCGCCCGCCGCACCACCGCGGCGGGCCAGCCGGGGTCGCGGTCGGGACGCTGCCAGTCGGCGGGCAGCGCGCGGGCGTCGAGCAGTTCGCGCCCGCGCCCGGAGACGCTGCCGCCGCCGGGGGTGGCGGTCCAGCCGGACAGGACCCGGCCCTGCCAGCGCTCGTCGGTGTGGAACCAGGTGTCCGAGCCGAGCCGGGCCTCCAGGACGAAGGCGCCGTGCACGAGATCGTTGGCGAACGGCGACGGCGGCAACCACCACGCCGTGGGGCCGTCGTGTACCCAGGCGAGCGCCGTGACGACGTTGGTGCCCGGGCGCAGCGCCGGGGCCAGGTCGAGGTCGTCGTACGGCCGCATGCGCGGATTCGCGCGCACCGGCCCGCGGGCCACCTCGACCCCGTTGACGGCCAGCGCGTAGCCGGACAGGGCGACCAGGCGCGTGGGCACCCGCTCGGGGACCCGGTCCAGCTCCAGGACGGCCCGCAGCGCGACGGTGTGCCGCCCGGTGGGCGGGCCGTCCGGCGATGCGGCCCAGATCCAGCGGGCCCGCCAGCGTCCGGGCGGAAAGTCGTTATCGGCGATCACGCGATCGTTCCTTCGTGTCGGGGAGGTGGGTGCGGCCGGGCCGGGGAGGCGAGCAAGGCGCACCCGTACGCCCTGGGCACTCGTACGCCCGGGGCGGGCACCGGGGCCGGTCCGGCGGCGCGAAGCCGCCTGGGGCCGCCGGAGGGGCCCTAACGGGCCAGATGCTCGCGGACCGCGGCCAGCCACTCCTGTGGCTGTTCGGTCTGCGGGCTGTGTTTGGCGCCGGCGATCACCCGCAGCCGCGCGCCCGGGATGCCTGCCGCGAACTGTTCCGCCGCGCCGCGCAGGCGCCGGTCGTGTTCGCCGACCACGACGGTGACCGGGCAGGAGACCTCGGCCAACCGGCCGACCAGCGACGGGTACGTGCCGAGTGCCTGCGCGCAGCCGACGAATGCGGCGCGGTCCATCCCGGCCAGTGCCCGGGACTGCCGCTCGCGGCGGGCCAGGTCCTCGGGCGAGGCGTCGGCGGGTGCGCGGGTGAACGGTTTGAGCAGGGTGAGCAGCGGTCCGAGGCCCCACCGGCCGACCACCGCGTTCAGGCCCCGGCTCAGCACCCGCTGGACCCCGGTCGAGGTGGGTTCGGCGGCGGTGTCCATCAGCACCAGCGAGCGCACCCGGTCCGGGTGGGCCAGCGTGTGGCGCAGCGCCAGCACACCGCCCATCGAGTGGCCGAGCAGGTCGAACGGCTCGGGCAACATGCGCTCGGTGAACGACTCCAGATCGGCCGCGAGGTGGTCGAAGGTGTAGGCCGACCGCTCGCCGAATTTGGCGCTGTCGCCGTGCCCGCGGTGGTCGTACGCGAGCACCCGACGATCATGGGCGAGCAGCGGCGCCACGCCGTCCCAGTCGGCGGCGCTGCCCGCGAATCCGTGCAGCAACAGCAGCGGTGCCGCACCCGATCCGGGGTCGGCCGAGGGCAGGTCGCGGTACCGCAGATCCGCCGCCGACCAGGGCGAACGGGGTGGGTCGGGGTGATGCGCTCGGGCCTCGCCGCGGGTACCGCCGGCGAGGAGTCGGGATGATGCCGTCCACGAAAGCCTTCCATCTGGCATGTATTCGATGTTAGCGTCCCGCCGTCGTGATGTGACACACAAATCCCCCGGATTCCCGACGGCCCGGACCTCGCGCCCACCGTCTCGACTCCCGATCCGCCGTCGCACGTCGGTGCTCCCCGGCATCGCCCCCACCTCCGCCCGCACCACCCGAACCCGCGATCCGAAACCCGCGACTCAACCCGCGATCCGGACCCGCGCTCGAACCACCGTTGATCCATTGCTTCCTTTGAAGGACAGGTGAGCCGTTGTGTTGCTCCGAGGAGACGGACCCGCTCCCGCGCGACGTATCGCTGTAGGCGTCCTGCTCGCCGCCTTCGGCCTGACCGCCGCGGCCGGCTGCTCGGTCGAGAAGACGTCGGACGCCAAGAAGCCCTCGGGCCCGGCCGCCGCCCCGAGCGGTCCGGCCCGAGGCGTCACCGACACCACCGTCAAGCTCGGCGTCGCCGCCACCGACCCCGCCCAGCTCAAGGCCTTCGGCGTGCCCACCGAGGGCCCGGCGAGCAAGGACCTGTACGCCGCCTGGGTCGCCGCGCAGAACAAGCGCGGCGGCATCCAGGGCCGCACCATCGAACTCGCCTTCCGCCCGTTCCTGCCCACCGGCCCCGCCGAGGCGCAGGCCGCGTGCGTGGAACTGAGCGAGGACAAGAAGGTGTTCCTGGCCATCGGCATCCTCACCGGGGACACCCCGCTGTGCTTCACCGAGACGCACGGCACCCCCTACCTGGGCCAGTGGGGCCAGTCCGCCGAGCGCGACCGCCGCTCGAAGGCGCCGTTCGTCGCCCTGGAGATGGCCGACGACCGGCAACGCGCCGCCGCCGTCAAGGCGTTGCTCGACCAGAAGTCGTTGCAGGGCAAGAAGGTCGCGCTCTACTGGGAGGCCCAGGACGCGGCCGTCACCAAGAACACCGTGAAGCCGCTGCTGGACGCGGCCGGCGTCGACGTGGTCGTGCAGACCCCGCTCGACGACTACGGCAAGGACCAGGCCGCCGGCGACCAGGCGTTGGACACGCTGGTGCAGAAGATGCGTTCGGCGGGCGCGGACACCATCCTCAACACGTCCAACTTCTCCAACCTGATGATCGCGCTGCAACGCGCGAACTGGCTGCCGGAGCAGGTGTACGCGACCTCGGCCCAGGCGCTGAGCCCGGCCGTGGTCAAGACCACCGGGATCAAGCCCGCCACCATGGAGCGGGTGACGGTGGCTGCGCCGTACATCCCGACCAAGGCCGAACTGCTGGCCGATCCCGGGCTGACCGCGTGTGTCGAGGAGTACAACGCGGGCGGCGCGGGCGAGAAGTTCGACGCGGGCGCGGCGAGCCGCGAGGCGCTGAGCGCGGTGGCCAACTCGTGCGCCGCGTTCCGGCTGTTCGTCCAGGCGTCCGACGCCGCCGGCCGCGACCTGAACGCCGCGTCCTGGCAGCGCGGCGCGGAATCCCTGACCAGGCTCACCCTGCCGGGCATGCCGCTCGCCTCGCTCGGCGCCGGCAAGCACAGCGCGGGCGACGCGGTCGGCGTATTCCGCTGGGACGCGGCGCAGAGCCAGATGCTCCCGGCCGGACCGCCGATCTCCGCCGTCAAGTGAGCCCGTGACGGCACGCGAAATCCCGAGAAAGGCCCAGCACATGGACGGCGGCACCGCCGCACCCCAGCGGGACGGCACCGGAGGCGAGCGCGGCGATCTGGCCGACCTCGCCGGTGCGGTCCTGGACGAATCACCCCCGACGGCCGCGCCGCGGCCGTCGGGCCGGACCCGGCGGTCCGCCGGCGGCGCCGACACCACCGTCCCCGGTGTCGACCCGGCCGGCAAACCCCCCGCCGAGAGCCCGACCCTGCGGCAGGGGCTGCGTCGCGGCGGCACCTCGGTGTTCACCGTGCTGCTGATCCTGACCGCGCTCGACGAACTCGAAGGCGCCGCACTGGCGGTGCTCGCCCCCGACATCCGGGACAGCCTGGGCGTCGGCAACGGCACGATCGTCTTCCTCGGCGTCGCGGCGGGCGCGTTCACCGTGCTCGGCGCGGTGCCGATGGGCTGGATCGCGGACCGCTTCCGGCGCGGCCCGGTGATCGGCGCGTCGACCGCGTTCTTCGCGATGATGGTGTTCCTGTCGGGCTTCGCGATGAACGCGTTCATGTTCTTTTGGACCCGCTTCGGCGCGGGGGTGGCCAAGTCCAACAGCGGTCCCGTGCAGGGGTCGTTGCTCGCGGACACCTACCCGATCGGGATCCGCGGCCGGCTCGGCGCCTCGATCGGGGTGAGCGGCCGGCTGTGCGCGGTGCTCAGCCCGCTGGTGGTCGGCGGGATCGCGGCGGCCGTCGGCGGGCCCGACGGCTGGCGGTGGGCCTACTACCTGCTCGGCCTGCCGGTGGTGATCTTCGCCGCGTTCGCCTTCTTCCTGCCCGAGCCCCCGCGCGGGCAGTGGGAGAAGACCGACGTGCTCGGCGAGGTGATCGAGGACGAGAACCCGCCGCCGATCTCGATCGAGGCGGCGTTCGCCCGCCTCGGCCGAATCCGCACCCTCAAGACGGTCATCCTCGCCTTCGCCGCCATGGGCTTCGGCCTGTTCACCACGCCCGTGCTCGGCAACCTGTTCCTGGAACAGGAGTACGGCCTGGGCGCGTTCGAGCGCGGCATGGTCGGCACCGCGGGCGGGGTCGCCGGGTTGCTCGTGCTGCCGTTCGTCGGCCGCTACTACGACCGGCGGTTCCAGGAGGACCCGGCCCGCGCGCTGCGGTTGATCGGGTTGCTGATCGTGCCCTCGGCGCTGTTCGCGCCGCTCCAGTTCTTCGCCCCGAACCCGGTGTTGTTCGCCGTCTTCGGGGTGCCGCAAGTGGTGCTGCTGTCCTGCGCGTTCGCGCTGATGGGCCCGCTGATGCAGACGATCGTGCCTTACCGGCTGCGCGGTCTGGGCACCGCGATGGCGTCGATCTACGTGTTCTTCATCGGCGCCACCGGCGGCGGCCTGGTCTCCGCGCCGCTGATCGACGGCTTCGGTCCGCGTACCGCGGTACTGATCACCCTGGTCCCGGCCACGATCATCGGCGGCCTGCTGATCATGCGCGGCGCCGAGCACGTGCACGGCGACCTCGCGCTGATCGTCGCCGAACTGCACGAGGAGCAGGCCGAACACGAGCGCCGGCAGGCCGAACCGGACCGGCTGCCGGTGCTCCAGGTCAACCACGTGGACTTCTCCTACGGCCAGGTGCAGGTCCTGTACGACGTCGGCTTCGAAGTGCGCCGCGGCGAGGTGCTGGCCCTGCTCGGCACCAACGGCGCGGGCAAGTCGACCATCCTGCGGCTGATCGCGGGCCTGGCCACGCCCGAACGCGGGGTGATCCGGCTGAACGGACGCACCGTCACCTTCGTCGCCCCCGAACAGCGGGTGCGGATGGGCATCGTGTCGCTGGCGGGCGGGGCGGGGGTGTTCCCGGGGATGAGCGTGCGGGAGAACCTGGAGATGGGCGCGTACATCCACCGCGCCGACCCCGACCTGGTGCGCGAGCGCATCGAGCGCTCGCTCGCGCTGTTCCCGCGCCTGGTGGAGCGGGCCGACGAGCCCGCCTCTGCGCTGTCGGGCGGCCAACAGCAGATGCTCGCGTTGGCGATGGCGCTGCTGCACGACCCCGAGGTGTTGCTGATCGACGAACTCTCGCTCGGGCTTGCCCCGGCGATGGTCGGCGAACTCCTCGAGGTGATCGAACGGCTCCGGGCGGAGGGGCTGGCGATGATCGTGGTCGAGCAGTCCCTGAACGTGGCGATGTCGATCGCCGACCGGGCGCTGTTCCTGGAGAAGGGCCGCATCCGGTTCGAGGGCGCGGCGGCCGACCTGGCCGAACGCGACTTCGTGCGGGCAGTGTTCCTGGGCGGCGACGCGGCGGCGGACACCTCGCACGAGCGCAGCGCATCCGGAAAGAGCGTCGACCATGGCTGACCTGATGACCCGCCAGATCGCCTTCGACGGTCTGGTCAACGGCCTGGCGATCGGCTTGATCGCGCTCGGCGTGGTGCTGGTGTACCGATCGAGCCGGGTGATCAACTTCGCGGTCGGCAACCTCGGCGTGATCGGCGCCGCACTGCTGCCGCTGGCCGTGATCAACTACGGCGTGCCGTTCTGGGCCGCGCTGCTCGGCGCGCTCCTGGTCGGCACGCTCGCCGGCACCATCGTCGAACTCGCGGTCATCCGCCGCCTGTTCCACTCCGCCCGGGTCACCGTGCTGATCGCCACCATCGGGGTGGCCCAGGCGTGCGTGGCCGCGGTGCGCTCGTTGCCCGACGTGGACGGCGCGGTCCGGGCGAGCTACCCGGTGGCCATCGACGCCCAGTGGCAGATCGCGGGCGTGCGGGTCACCGGCGCCCAGGTGTGCGTCCTGGTCGTGGTACCCGTCGTGGCCGGCGCGCTGACCTGGTTCCTCGGCCGCACCACCCGGGGGCGGGCGGTCACCGCCTGCGCGGAGAACCCCGACCTGGCCCGCACCGTCGGGATCAGCCCCAAGATCGTGTCCACCGTGGTGTGGACCATCGCCGGCCTGCTGTCCACGCTCGCGATGATCCTGATCGCCGGCCAGTCGGGCCGTGTCTCGGCCACCGCCGATCTGGGCCCCAACACCATGGTGCGGGCGATGGCCGCCGCGGTGATCGCCGGACTCACCTCGTTCCGCTGGTCGATGCTCGCGGGCGTGCTGATCGGCGTTCTCCAAGCGGCCGTTCGGTTCAATTTCGTCGAACAGACCGGCCTGGTCGACTTCCTGCTGCTGTGCGCCGTGGTCACCGCGGTGTGGGTGCGCGCTCGGCGCGACGCGCGCACCGACCAGCGGGCCGGGACCCGGGCGTTCGCCACCGGACCACGACCGGCCCCGATCCCGGAACGGCTGCGCGGGGTGTGGTGGATCCGGCACATGAACAAGCTCGCGCTGATCGTGCCGCTGCTGATCGCCGTACTGCTGCCGCTGGTGGTCACCCAGGCCTCCCGGCACCTGCTCTACGGCACGATCCTCGCGTTCGCGATCTGCGCCTGCTCGCTCACCGTGCTCACCGGCTGGGCCGGACAACTCTCGCTCGGCCAGATGGCGTTCGCCGGACTGGGCGCGCTCACCGCCGCCGCGCTCACGCGCGGTGTGTCGATCGACATCGGCGGCGACCGCACCATCGCCTTCCAGGCCCTGCCGTTCGCGCCCGCCGTGCTGCTGGCCGCGCTGGTCACCGCCGCGCTGGCCGCGATCGTCGGCGTCGGGGCGCTGCGGGTGGACGGCATGCTGCTCGCGGTCAGCACCTTCGCGCTCGGCGTCGCCGCGGCGGCCTACCTGTACCGCCGGCCGTTCCTGACCGACGGAAACGCCTCCTCCGTGCCGATGCCCAGGGGCGACCTGCTCGGTCTGGACCTGGCCGACGAACGCACCTACTACTACGTGCTGTTGGTCGTACTGATCGTGGTCCTGGCGCTGCTCGCCCGACTGCGCGCCCACGGCATCGGGCGGCGCACCATCGCGGTACGGGACAACCCGGAGGCCGCCGCGGCCTGCACCGTGCCGCCGCTGCGCACCAAGGTCACCGCGTTCGCCCTGTCCGGCGCGATCGCCGGTCTCGGCGGGGCGCTGCTCGCGGGCAGCGTGCAGAGCGTGCCGCTGACCGAACGGTTCTTCCAGGTGTCGGACTCGTTGACCCTGGTGGCGATCGTGGTGATCGGCGGGCTCGGCTCCACGATCGGTCCGGTGATCGGCTCCGTGTGGGTGGTCGGCCTGCCGGCCTTCTTCCCCGGCAATGCGCTGGTGCCGCTGTTCGCCTCCAGCATCGGGCTGCTCGTCCTGCTCCTGTACTTCCCCGGCGGGCTCGCCCAGATCGGCAACGCGGCCCGCGCCGCGCTCCTCGACTGGGCCGAGCGGCGGCTCCCCGAGCCGAGCGGGGTTTCGGCGCCCGCGTCGGCGTCGACGCAGGCGCCGAAACCGGAACGTCCCATGCGGGTTCGGGAGCGGGCCCAGGCGTCCGCCGCGCCCGACGGGGCAGCCGCGCCCGACGCGCCCGTGCTGGTCACCCGCGACGTGTCCGTGCGCTACGGCGGCAACACCGCCGTCGACAAGGTGTCCATCGAGTTGCGCCCCGGCGAGATCCTGGGCCTGATCGGCACCAACGGCGCGGGCAAGTCCACGCTGCTCAACGCGATCGGCGGCTTCGCGCCGGCCACCGGCTCGGTCGAACTGCTCGGCCGCGACGTCTCGCGCCTGGCCCCGGCCCGGCGGGCCGCGCTCGGCCTGGGCCGCACCTTCCAGGCGGCCCGGCTCTTCCCCGAACTCACGGTGCGGGAGACGGTGTTGGTCGCGCTGGAGGCGCGCGGTCGATCCGGGCTCGCGGGTACCGCGCTGTTCCTGCCCGCCGCCACGCGCGCCGAACGCCGGCGGCGGGCCGAGGCCGCCGACCTGATCGACCTGGTCGGCCTGGGCCGCTACGCCGACACCCCGGTGGCCCGACTGTCCACCGGAACCCGGCGCATCGTCGAGTTGGCCAACCTGATCGCGCTCGACGCGAAGGTGTTGTGCCTGGACGAGCCGACCGCCGGCGTCGCCCAGCGCGAGACCGAGGCACTGGGCCCCCTGCTGCTGCGGCTGCGCCGGGAGTTGCACGCCGCGATGATCGTGATCGAGCACGACATGCCCTTCATGATGTCGATCAGCGACCGGCTGTACTGCCTGGGCGCGGGCCGGGTGATCAGCGAGGGCACGCCGGAGGAGGTGCGCTCCGACCCGGCGGTGATCGCCGGCTACCTCGGCACCGACACCCGCGCCATCGACCGCTCCGGAGCACTCGGCGCCGGCGCCCCCGTCGCGCCGCGACCCGTTTCCGTTTCCGCCGCTCCCGTTCCCGCCCCCGCTCCTGTTTCCGTTCCCGCCCCGCCGCACTCCGCGGCCGATCCCGCGCCGGAGAGCTGACCCATGCCCCTGGACCCGCCGATCCAACGCATCATCGACCTGCTCGCCGACCACCGTTCCGCCGACCCGCCGCCGGGCACGTTGGCCGAGCGGCGCGAACTCGCCAACGCCACGATGCGGCTCGCCTTCACCGGTCGCCCCGACGACGTCACCGCGACCGACCACCGGATACCGGTTGCGGGCGGCGAGATCACCGTGCGCATCCTGCGTCCGGCCGGACTGCCCGCCGTCGCACCGGCGTTCTACTTCATCCACGGCGGCGGCTGGTTCCAGGGCGACCTGGACACCGCCGAAGTGGAACTGGGGCCGATCACCGCGCAGGTGGCCTGCGCGGTGGCGCTGGTCGACTACCGGCTCGCGCCCGAACACCCCTACCCGACACCGCTGGAGGACTGCGTCGCGGGCTATGCGTGGCTGCACGCCCATCACGCCGAACTGGGCCTGGACCCGAACCGGATCGCGGTCGGTGGCTGCAGTGCGGGCGGCAACCTCGCCGCGCTGCTGTGCCTGGTCGCCCGCGATCGGCAACTGCCTATGCCGGTAGCGCAGTTGCTGGACGTACCCGGCGTGGATCTGACCCGGATGGAACCCTCCGCCGGCCCGGAGGCGACCGCGGACCTCGGCGGGCTGACCCCCGAGGCGTGCAACGAGTTCTTCGACCTGTACCTGCCCGAAGGTGTCGACCCGCGCGACCCGCGCGTGTCCCCGCTGTTCGAGCCGGATCTGAGCGGACTGCCCCCGGCGGTGATCACCATCGCCGAGCACGACCCGCTGCGCGACCAGGGTGAGCGCTACCTGACCCGACTGCACGAGGCTGGTGTGCCCGCCGCCGCCTTCCGCGTTCTGGCCCACCTGCACGGCGGCTGGGTCATCCCCGGCACCGTCACCCACGCCCTCGTGGGCGACCTGCGCGCGGCGTCGGTGCGCCGCGCTCTCGCCGGCACGCTGGCCCCCTGACCCCGGCGCGGGGGGGGGGGGGGGCCCCCCCCGGCCCCCCCCCCCCCCCCCCCCCCCCCCCCCCCCAACCACCCCCCCACCCCCCCCCCCCCCCCCCCCCCCCCCCCCCCCCCCCCCCCCCCCCCCCCCCCCCCACGTACNNNNGGGGGGCGCCCGCGCCCCCCCCGCCCGGGGGCCCCCCCCCCCCGGGGGGGGGGCTCCGCCCCCCCCGGGGCCCCCCCCCCCCACGCCTCGGCCCGCTTCACTCCCATCCACCCCGATCCACCGTCCCCGACGAAACACGCGCCATCTTCGTCCGTTTCATCCATTTTTGTTCATTTTCACCCTCGCACGACCTTTGGAGGTCAGGGTGTCCGTCCACATCCGCAGACAGCGGGCCACTCGGCAAGTCGCGGCCAGACGCCGCCTCGTCGTGTCCCTCGGCTCGGTCCTCGCCCTCGTCGCCGCGCTGTTCGGCGCGGTCCCGGCCGGCTCGACGCCCGCCGCCGCGACGCCGCTCGTGCAGGGCAGCGTCGCGCAGTACGGCGTCGCCACACAGCTCAACGTCCCCGTCACCATGGCCGACGGAACCGTGCTCCGGGCGGACGTCCGCACGCCCGCCGCCGCCGGCACCACCACCCCCGCCGCCGGGTCGTTCCCGGTGCTGCTGACCCAGACCCCCTACGGCCGGGGCAGCGTCGAGGCCGAACTGTCCTGGTTCACCCAGCGCGGCTACATCACCGTCAGCGCCGACGTGCGCGGCACCGGCACCTCGGCCGGCTCCTGGTCGCCGTGGGCGCCGATCGAGGGCCAGGACGGCGCCGCACTGGCGAACTGGGCCGCCGCGCTGCCGCACGCCGACGGCAAGGTCGGCCTGTACGGCGGCTCGTACGCCGGCATCAACCAGATCATGACCGCCGCCGCCGTCGGCCCGAACTCGCCGATCAAGGCGATCTTCCCGCTTGTGGCGGGCAACGACCTGTACCGCGAACTGGTCACCATGGGCGGCATCCCCGACTCCCAGTTCATGTCCTTCTGGCTCACCTACACCGGCATCTCGCACATGACCGCGCCGCTGGCCGAGGCACTGCGCGAGGGCTCGACCCAGAACATCCTGGACACCCTCACCCTGGAGATCCAGCACCTCGGCGGCGTCGCCCAGTCCAACCTGCCCATCCTCACCGGCCTGCTCGGCGGCGGCGCGCAGGCATACGACGGCGCCTTCTGGCAGCAGCGGCGCCCCGCCGACATGCTGGCGAGCGTGGTCGCCAACGGCGTGCCGGCGTTCCTGGTCGGCGGCTGGTACGACCTGTTCCAGCGCGGCGCGTTGATGAACTACGCCGGGCTGCAGAACGCGTGGGCCGGTCGCCCGGTCGGCGCGCCGATGACCGCCGACCAGCCGGTCACCGACCGCTACCAGCTCCTGATGGGCCCCTGGTACCACGACCCGCGCCAGGACCCGACGCTCGACCTGCCCGCGCTGCACCTGCGCTGGTACGACAAGTGGCTCAAGGGCATCGACACCGGCATCACCGGCGCCGCGAACCCCAACCCGCTGCACGTCAAGGAACTGGGCACCAACCGCTGGCTGGACACCCGCGCCTACCCGTTCACCGGCGCCGACCCCACCCGCCTGTACCTGGACAAGGGCCGCACCGGCAGCGCCCCGGCCTCGGCCAACGACGGCGGGCTGAGCACGACCGCGCCCACCGCCAACGGCAGCGAGTGGATCAGCTGGACCGCCAACAACAGCCCGTGCACCCGCTCGACGGCCCAGTGGCTCGGCGGCTTCATCAAGGACCCGGCCTGTACCGACAGCAACACCGCGCGGGAGACCGGGACCGGCTCGCTCGTCTACACCACGGCCCCGATGACCGAGACCAAGGTGCTCGCCGGCCCGATCGGCGCGACCCTGTACGCCCAGTCCAACACCCCCGAGACGCACTGGGTGGTGACCGTCACCGACGTCGCCCCCGACGGCTCCTCGGTGCCGCTCAGCTCCGGCGCCCTGGCCGGCTCGCACCGCGCGATCGACCCGGCCAAGAGCTGGTACGCCCCGGACGGCAGCATGCTGATGCCGTACCACCCGTCGACCCAGGCGACCACGTCGTCCGTGCCGACGAACCAGGTCGTGCGCTACGACGTGGAGGTCTTCCCGACCTTCGCCTCGATCGCCCCCGGCCACCGGATCCGGGTGAACGTGACCACCGCGGACACCCCGCACCTGTCCGCCACGCTGACCCAGACGCCGGGCCTGCTCGCCGGCATCTGGCAGCTCAAGTCCGGTCCCGCCAACCCGTCGTCGGTCACCATCCCGCTGGCGCCGGCCTCGGCGTTCGGCACGGCGTGCACGAGCGTGTGCCCGTAGCGGTGCCCGCTCGATGACCGCCCGATGAGGGCATGACCCGCACGCGCCCGGCCGGGGGAGGCATCCCCGACCGGGCGCGTGCCCGTGTGCCGGCCGCGCCGGCACGCCGCCCGTGACCCGCGTCGCGCCGATCCGTGCCGCCCGCGACCACCGGTCGTCGGGCGGTTTCGCGGCTCTGGGATCCTGGGCGGATGCGCGTGGCACTGCTCGGGACGGTTCGGGCTCAGGGGGACGACGGGACGCCGATCGAGATCGGGGGCGTGCGGCTGCGCATGTTGCTGGCCCGGCTCGCGCTGGACGCCGGGCACGTCGTGTCGGTCGACACGATCGTCGACGGGCTGTGGGGCACCGAACCCCTGGCGGACGCCGGCAACGCGGTCCAGACGCTGGTGTCGCGGCTGCGCAAGGTGCTGCGGGCGGCCGGGGTGTCCGTGGACCTGGTCGGCGGCGGCTACCGGCTCGCGCTGCGCCCGGAGGACGTGGACGTACGCCGCTTCGAGGAACTGGCCGCGCGCGGTCGACGGGAGCTGGCGGCGGACCGCCCGGCCGCGGCGGCCTCGGTGCTGGCCGACGCGCTGGCCCTGTGGGAGGGGCCGGCGCTGGGCGACCTGGCCGACGCGCCATTCGCCCGCTCGGTCGCCGCCCGCCTGGACGGGTTGCGGGTGGACGCCGCCGAGGACCGGTTCGAGGCACAACTTCGGCTCGGTCGGCACGCCGAGGTGCTGGCCGACCTGGAAGCGGCCTGCGCCGCACATCCGTTGCGCGAGCGCAGCGCGGCGATGCGGATGCGCGCGCTGTACGCGGCGGGCCGCCAGGCCGAGGCGCTGGCCGTGTTCGAGGAGGTACGCGGCCGGCTGGCCGGGGAGTTGGGCGTGGATCCCTCGCCCGAATTGCGCGAGACCCATCTCGCGGTGTTGCGCGGCGAGGTGGCCGGCCCCGCCGTCGCCCGCCCCGAGCCGGTCGCGGATCACCTGCCGACCCGGCTGACCGGCTTCTTCGGCCGCGACGCGGAACTGGGGCTGCTGGGCGAGCTGATGGCCGGCTCCCGCCTGGTCACCCTGGTCGGCGCCGGCGGCGCGGGCAAGACCAGGTTGTCCGTGGAGGCGGTGAGCCGGCATCCGGCCCACGGGCGCGGCCGGGTCTGGTTCGTACCGCTCGCCGGCGTGCGCAGCGCGGACGGCGTGGTCGACGCGGTGTCGGCCGCGCTCGGCTCCTGGGACCTGCGCTCCTCCGACGCCCGCCCGCGCCGGACCGGCTCGCCGCTGGAGCGGGTGGCCGAACTGCTCGACGTGGGTGAGGCCGTACTGGTCCTGGACAACTGCGAGCACCTGGTCGACGCGGCGGCGGAGCTGGCCTACGGCCTGCTCGACCGGTTGCCGCGGTTGACCGTGCTGGCCACCAGCCGCGAGCCGCTGGGGATCACCGGCGAGGCGCTGTGCCGGGTCGGACCGCTGCCGATACCGGTGCCGATCCCCGAGCACGGCGCCGGGCCGGACCCGGACACGGTCGCGCAGGCCGCGTCGGTACGGCTGTTCCTGGACCGGGCCGCCTCCGTGCGGCCGGGCTTTCGACTGGACGCGGCCACCATCGGCCCGGTGGTGGAGATCTGCCGGCGCCTCGACGGGATGCCGCTGGCCCTGGAGTTGGCCGCCGCCCGGCTGCGGGCGATGAGCGTGGAGCAGATCGCCCGGCGGCTCGACGACCGGTTCCGGCTGCTGAACGCGGGCAGTCGGGCCGAGGCGCCGCGCATGCGCACGCTGCACGCGGTGGTGGAGTGGAGCTGGGACCTGCTCGCCGAACCGGAGCGTATGCTCGCCCGCCGGTTGGCGGTGTTTCCCGGCGGCGCGACCGTGGACGCGCTCGAAGCGGTGTGCGCGGGCGGGGAGTTGGCCGCGGACGACGTCTTCTACGTGCTCGGCTCGCTGGTGGAGAAGTCGATCGTGGACGCGGTCGGCGACGGCGAACCGCGCTATCGGATGCTGGAGACGGTACGCGCCTACGCGGCGGAGCAGTTGGACCGCGCCGGGGAACGCGCCGAGTTCGCGGCCCGGTTCGAGCGCTGGTGCCTGGACCTGGCGGAGCGGCACGACCCGCTCCTGCGCACCGCCGCGCAGTTGCATGCGCTTGCGGTCCTGGACGCCGAGTACGCCAACCTGATGGCCGCGCTGCGCGCCACGCTGGACGCCGGCGCGGCCGAGCCCGCCGCGCGGTTCGCCGCCGCGCTGTTCTGGTACTGGGGCATTCGCGGGATCGGCGCGCCGTTCGAGACGATCGTCCCGGAGGTGCTGGGCTTCGGCGACGCGCTGCCCGAGGCCGCGCGGGCCGCGTTCGGCGCGATGCACGTGCTGGCCGCGATCACCGTGCCCCGACTCGCGGACAGCGAGGAATTGCGCGCGGCACTGGCCGAATGCGCCCGGACGGACGTGGTCGCGCGCTATCCGGCGCTCGCCGTCGGGCTGCCGCTGGCCGCGTTCCTGTCCGGGAACGTCGAGATCGGCGAACGCGAGTTGACCCGGATGTCGAACGGGTCCGACCCGTGGGCCCGGGCATGCGCGCACTGGGCGACGGACTTCGTGTACAGCGACCGCGGCGACTGGACCTCCGGCGCGTCCGCGCGGGCCGAGGCGCTGCGCGGATTCCGGGCACTGGGCGAGCGGTGGGGCCTGGCGTCGGTGTCGATGGCCGTCGGCTCGCACCACTCGATCCGCGGCGAACACGCGCAGGC
Source organism: Embleya sp. NPDC055664 (assembly GCF_053618075.1). Classification (NCBI taxonomy): domain Bacteria; kingdom Bacillati; phylum Actinomycetota; class Actinomycetes; order Kitasatosporales; family Streptomycetaceae; genus Embleya; species Embleya sp. NPDC055664. The sequence goes on along the minus strand of NZ_JBSHGZ010000037.1, from coordinate 78,810 downwards.
CGTCGCCGCCTTCGAGGAGGCGGTGGCGCTCATGGCCGAACTCGGCTCCGAGGACGACCTGGCCATGTACCGGGGCATGCTCGCGGCGGAGCGGATGCGCGCCGGCGACCTGGCGGGCGCGGAGCGCGAGTTGCGTGTCGCCGAGGCGCGGGCACGGGAGCGCGGCCACCGGCACCTGGAGTTGACCGTGCTCTCCGGTCGCGCCGAACTGCACCGCCGGATGGGCGATTTCGCGGCGGCCGAAGCGGCGCTCGACCGGCTGGACGTGCTTGCCGAGAGCCTGTCCCTGCCCGCCGAGATGGTCGGCGACCTGGTCGCCAAGGGCCGCGTGGCCACCCTCCTGGCCCGGGCCGCAAAGGGCGAGGGCGACGATGTGTCCGCGCGGATCCGGGAGTTGCTGGCGACCACCGCGGCCGGCGCGATCCGGCGAGGCGATTTCGCCGACGTCGCGCCGACGGCGGAGCTGCTCGCCGCGCTGTTGGAGGCGACGGGGCAGCCCGTCGACGCGGCCGAGGTGCTGGGCCTTGGCACGGCCCTGCGCGGGATCTTCGACGCGGGCAGCCCGGATCTGCGCGCCCTGGTCGACCGACTCGTCGCGATCCTGGGCGAGGAGGACCACCGGGCGGCCTACGACCGGGGCGCGACGTTGTCCCGGGACGCGGCGGCGACCGCGCTGACCGCCCGGCTCACCCCCGATGCCCGAGCCGACTCGGCGCCGAACCCGCGCTAGTAGAGCTGGAGTTCGATCAGGTTGCCGTCCGGGTCGCGGACGTGGGCGCTGTGCAGGGTGGGGCCCCAGGCCGGGCGGTGGGTGGGAGGGGTGACGGGGCGGGCGCCGTGCGCCAGGCACAGGGCGTAGCCCGCGTCCAGGTCGGTGACCCGGCTGACCAGCATGGTGCGGTCCTGGGTCGGGCCCGGGGCGGCGGCCGGCAGGTCCCCGGTGCCGACCACCGAGGCGAGCATCGCCCGGTCGAACAGGACCAGCGCACCCTCGGTGCCCACGTCCCAGCTCGCGTACGGGCCGTTCTCGTCGCCCTTGGCCCGGGTGGCGCCGATCAGCGCGGGCAGTACCGCGTCGTAGAAGCGGAAACACTCGGTGAAGCGGTCGACGAGCAGGCGTGGGTAGAGGGCATCCATCGCAACTCCTATTCATAGGTTGTCACCAATGATTGGTGTAACCCTACAATAACGTCATGGACGAGACCACACCCCCGACGCTGACCGCGCTCAGCACCTACCTGCTCTCCCGCGTCGGCAAGGCGGCCCGGAGTCGGCTCGGCGAGCAACTGGCGCTGCGGGGGCTGCGGTTGTGGCACACGGCCGTGCTCGCCGCGCTGGCCGACTTCGGCGCGCACGCCCAGCGCGACCTGGCCGCACGCCTCGGGATCCATGCCAGCGACGTGGTCAAGGTCCTCGACGAACTGACCGCCGCCGGCTGGGTGGAGCGCACGCGCGATCCGGCCGACCGCCGCCGGCTGCGGGTCACGCTCACCCCGGCCGGGCGCGCCGCGCTGGCCGAGCAGGAGGCGGCGGCGCGCGCCGTACAGGAGGAGATCCTGGCCCCGCTGGACGGCGAGGAACGTGCGCTCCTGCACGACTTCCTGCTCCGGATGCACCACGAACTGCCGCTTCGCTGATCCGAGACCGGGCGGTGCCCGCGCCCCCGAGGCGCCGATTTGGCCTGCGGATTCAAAGTGTGTTCGAGTATCCGGGCATGGGCATGATCCGGTGCAGTGGCCGGACGAAGATCACGCGCTCGGAGAGGAACACCAATGAGCGATCGCGGGATCCGGGAGTACGGCCTCGACGGGGAGTTGGCACGTGTCGCGGGTGTCGAGGTCCGACTCGTCGTGGACGGCTTCGCGGCCTGGGGCCTGGAGTGGGTCGACGGGCCCACGGTGGACCGGATGCGCGCCCACGTGGCCGCCGTACGGGCCGGCCGGCGGGGCATCGCGCCGCCCGAACACCGGCTCGACTACCGACGCCGGCAGAGCCCGCGCGCCTGGGCCGCGCGGGCCGTCGCCGCGATGCGGGACGTGAGTTCGGTCCGGGCCGTGGCCGCCGGCGCGGCGCTGCGGCGCAACCACCCGGCGGGCCGGAACCGACGCCCCGGCGCGCTGCGGCCGGAGGACCACGCGCTGCTCGACCTGGTGCAGCGGCTGTACGAGGGCAGCGCCGACCCGGAGCGGGCCGACCGGCCGGAGGACGAGCCGCTGATACGGCGGCTGCTGGCCGAGGGCAACCAGTCCAGGGAGGCGATGTGTCGCATCCTCAACGACGCCGACCCCGAACTCGGCTTCGGCGCCGACGACCTGCGCCGTACCGAGTCCGGCAGGCCGATCCTGCGCCTGGTGTCGGAGGATTCGAGCTGCTGAGGAGCACCCCCGGCGTGCCCGGCGTGCCCGCCACACCCGCTCAGCCGAACGCCGCCACGAACCGCGTGCGCAGGTCGTCCAGCCGCTCGGCCGGCTCGTTGGCGAACACCAGGCGCAGGTACGTGTCGCCCGCCGGCCCCCACCCGTTCATCGGCGTGGCCGCGACCCGGCCGAGCCGGAACAGCCGTTCGGCGGCGACCTCGGGCGACAGGCCCATCGCCACGGTGTCGATCAGCAGCGACCAGCCGCCGTGCGGGCGGACGCACGGATAGTCGGCGAGCCGGTCGAGGATCCTCGCGCAGCGGCCCTGCCAGATCGCGGTCGCGGCGGCGACGTCGGCGTCGGCGTCCGGTGCGGACAGCGCGGCGGCGACCGCCTCCTGGGCGATGCCGACCGGGCAGACCACATTGCTCAGGCCGACGAGTTTGACGTCGGCCATCAGCTCGGCGGGGCCGACCACCCAGCCGACCCGCCAGCCGATCATTCGCAGCTCCTTGGAGGCCGCGCCGCAGGTGACCGTGCGGTGGGCCAGACCCGGATGCGCGGCGGGGTGGTCGGGGCCCTTGCCGTCGAAGCGGATGCGCTCCATCGCCGCGTCGTAGATCACCCAGCAGTCGTGCTCGGCGACCGCCCGGGCCAGCGCGTCCCAGTGGCCGCCGTCGAGCAGCGCGCCGGTGGGCATCGCCGGCGCCATCACCAGCACGGCGGCGGTGTTCGGGCCGACGGCGGCGGCGAGTTCGTCCGGGTCGGTGTGCCAGCCGGCGGCGCTCGGCCGGCACGGCACATGGCGCGGGACGCCGCCGGCGAGGCGGATCCGGTTGACCAGGCCGGCGTAGATCGGGTCGGCGATCACCACCTCGCGCCCGGGCTCGACGGTGGCGAGCAGGACGTCGAGCACGCCGTTGAGGCCACCGGCCGCGTTGACCACCTCGGTGTCCGGGTCGTACGTGCGCCCCGCGATCCGGCCCACGTGCGCGGCGACGGCCGCACGCAGCCGCGCCGAGCCGTGGAACGGCAGGTAGCTGTTGGCGTCGTCGTCGTCGATCGCGGCCCGGGTGGCGGCCAGCGCCACGGCCGGCGGGCGGATGTCGGTGTCCAGGTTCTCCAGGCGCAACAACTCCGGGTCGTGCGCGGCGTCGGCCGCGTCGCCGACCTTGTCCACGCCGATGCCCGGGATGTGCCGGAGGCGGGTTACCCGAGTGACCATGATGCCGATCTCCCTCGAACATGCCGGTAAACTGGTACGTCGGTCCAGCATAATGAACGCCATGACCATCGCAAGGGAACCCGCATGACCATCGCGCGCGACATCGGCAACAACATCCGCGTCCTCCGCGAGGCGGCCGGCCACTCGCTCGCCGACCTCGCCGCGAGCGCGGGGCTGAGCAAGACCACGCTGCACGGCATCGAACAGGGCGAGGCCAACCCGACGCTCAGCACCCTGTGGGCGCTCGCCGCCGCGCTGGACGTACCGCTGGGTGGCCTGCTCGACGGCGGTGCGTCGGCCGTCACCGTGGTCCGGGCCGACCAGGGTCCGACGGCGCGCGGCGACGCGGTCCGGGCCCGCCTGCTGCACCGGGTGCACGTGCGCGGCTGGGTCGAGCTGTACGAACTCGACGTGGACACCACCGAACAGGTGTCCGACCCGCACCGGCTCGGCGTGGAGGAGTGCCTGCTGGTCACCGAGGGCCGGGTGGAGATCGGACCGGCCGCCGATCCGCGGGAGTTGGCGGCGGGCGACTCGATCCGCTTCGACGCGGCCCGGCCGCACGTGTACCGGGGGCTGGACGAGCACAATCGGGCGGTGCTGCTGATGGTGCATCACTGACCCCGGCGCCGGCGCCGCCGGAAGTGGGCGGGGTTACCGTACTGTGACCAACGTTCGTCGTATCGCAGCGAGTTCGGGGCGGTTGACTCCCGCTATGGCATCCTCTTTCGTCCTCGGGGATCCGGTTCGGCCGGACCTGCCGGGACCCTTCCACATCGGCACCATCGAGTTCCCGTTCTGGACCGGTGGGCCGGGGTTCACCCTCGCCAAGATCAGCTACCCGGCCGAATACGACGGTTGGCTGGCCCCGGCCGACCCCTCCGAGGGTTCGTACCCGTCGGTGATCATGGCGCCCGCGACCTGGACCGGTTCGAACATGTACGACTGGTTCACCGACTACGTGGTGCGGCACGGCTACATCGTCTTCCGCTACTTCCCGGAGAACATCCTCGCGCTCGACCCGCACATGCACGCGGACACCATCGGCGACGCCATCGACAAGCTGCTGGACATCGACGACGACCGGTTCAACCCGCTGCGCGGCCTGATCAAAAGGGACGCGTTCGCGGCGGTCGGGGTGTCCCTGGGCGGGGCCGGCGCGCTGCTCGCGGCGGCGCGGGACAGGCGCATCCGCGCGGTGCTGGGCTTCGCGCCGGGCCGCAACGTGAAGCAGGCCGCGTTGTACGCGGGGATCGACGTCGAGATCCGCACGGTGGCCACGCCCACGCTGATCGTGTCCGGTCAGAACGACCGGATCTCCCCCGGATCGGGGCTGCACTACCTCGACCTGGTTCCGCGCGGCTACAAGGCGTACGTCGAGATCTCCGGCGGGAACCACGTGCAGTTCCTCGACCCGTGCGACGTGGACATCCACCTGCCCGGGCTGCCTCGGGACGGCAAGCCCTCGATCACCTTCGCCGAGCAGCACGCGATCACCAACGTGTACGCGACCGCCTTCCTGCACGCGGCGCTGAAGGGATACGGCCACTGCGAGGCCCACGTGTCCGGCGCGGACGCGCTGCTGGCGCTGGCGAGCGGCGTACTCTCCGACCTGCGCTCGGTGGCGGGGCCGTTGCCGCTGCCGTTCCCCGCCGCGCCGGCGGGGGTACGCGGCGCGGCGGCGGCAGCGGTGCCGGCGGCGGTTGCCGGCGACCTCGTCGGCGCGGCCGGCACGGTGGCGTCGGCGCTGGCGCTCCGGGTCAACGGGCTCGTGCGGGACCTGGCCCGAGGGGTGGAACGGGTCACGACGGAGGTGGAGAAGCGCATCGCCCGCTAGCGCGGTGAAGGCCGACACTCGCCCATTTGGTGTGGTTCGCTCTCCTGTGTGTTTCCCGGCTTCGAGCGGCGTCGACCCTGAACTCATGGGTGACCGTGAACCGATGACCAAAGCCGTGCTCGTGCCCGCCGGCGCCGACCTCGTCGGTGCCCAGGGCATCCGGATCAGCGAACGTGTATCCACCGCGACGGTGGGCTCCGGACGCCTGTGCGGCTTCTTCGCCACGCTCGGACCGGGCGAGCGTACGGCCGTGCACCACCACGCGGGGGAGGAGACCGTCGTGCTGCTCACCGCCGGCAGCTGCGACGTCTTCTCCGGCGACGGGCTGAGCGGCGGAGTGCACATGCGGGTGGGCGACGTCGTGTTCATCCCGTCCGGCTGCGTGCACCAGGTGCTGGCCGGGCCGCACGGGTTCACCGTGTTCGAGGTCAGATCGGGCGGCACGGACCGGACCGAACTGGTCGACCCCGCCTGACCGCACATCCGTTCGCCGACCGAGCCGCCCGGTGCGGGGGTGTCGGGGTGGCAACACGCCTGGCACCCTGGGGGTGGGGCCGCGAAGTCGCGGGTGCCGCACGGGGTTACGGAGATGAGGAGACATCGATGACGAAGTCCTTGATCGACGAGATCGGCCGGGAGCGGGCCGCGGAATTGATGACCAAGGCCGTCGAGAAGGCCGTCGCGGACCTGCATGCGGCGGGTCTGCCGGCGATCGGCGGGGAGAACGGGCGCGTGTACAAGGTGTACCCGGACGGGACGAAGGTGTACGTCGACGAGGAGGAGTGACGCGCGGATCCCGCCGGCCGGATCCCGTGGAGCGGCCCGCGGGCCCCGCTCGCCGGGTCGATACGGTTGGGGTTCGCGAGCGGCGATCGGTGTGACCGAGGGCGTGCGCGTGGGTCCGGATTCCCGGGCCGCCGACTCGATCGTGCGACCGTTCGATCGTGAGCCAGGAGGCAGCAGCATGGAAACGCGCGTCGTCGACAACCCGGCGAAGTCCCGCTACGAGATATTCATCGCCGCCGACAACGCCGCAGAGGGCGCTTCGGGCCCGGTCGCGCCGCCGCTGCGGGCCGGCGAACTCGCGGGCTTCGCCGAATACTTCGTCAGCGGCGACGAGGTCGCCTTCACGCACACCGAGATCGAACCGCGCTTCGGCGGTCGGGGTCTCGGCGGGCGGTTGACCCACGCGGCGCTGGACGCGGTGCACGAGCGGGGCCTGGCGGTGCTGCCGTACTGCTCGTTCATCCGCGACTGGATCGCCAAGCACCCGGAGTACACCCACCTGGTCCCGGAGGACCGCCGCGACGCCTTCGGGGTGTAAGCCCCCGCCGCGGCGGACGGCGGCCCCGCGGACCCGTCCCGGCTACGACTCCACGGCCATCCGGATGCCCAGGGCGACCATCACCCCGCCGGACGTCTGCTCCAGCCGGCGCCGCACCTTGGCCCGGCCGAGCACGGTGCGCATGCGGCCGACGAACCACACGTACAGGCCGTAGAAGCCGATCTCGAAGGTGGCCCAGATCGCGGCCAGCACGACCATCGTGGGCAGTTGCGGCGAACCGCTCGGGACGAACTGGGGCAGGAACGACATCGCGAACACCGCCGCCTTCGGATTGGCCAGGTTCAGCGTCAAGGCCGCCCGATAGGCCCGCCACCTGCCGCCCGACTCCTCCTCGCCCGCCGCCCCCTCGGCCGCGGCGGTGAACCCGGTCAGCCCGTCCCGCCGCGCCGCCCGGATGGCCTGCACCCCGAACCCGACCAGCACCACGGCCCCGACGATGCGCATGATGTCGTAGGCCAAGTGCGACGCCGCCAACAACCCGGTCAGCCCGAAGGCCGCCGCGAGCCCCCAGAGGAACACCCCGCTTTCGTTCCCGAGCACGGCCGCGAACCCGGCCCGCCGACTTCGCAACGAATGCCGAATGATCAATACCGAACTCGGCCCCGGGCTGGCCGCGATCAACGCACAGGCACCCAGAAACGCCAACAACGTATGAGTCATCCCGGCATCCTGACCCCGAGACAACCCGCCCGGCCACCCATTTCCCCGGGCGCCGCGCCGGGAGCGTGACGGCGGTCTCGGGGAGGCGGGTTCAGGACCTGGCGCGCGTTCCAGGACACGCTGTCGGTGAAGTAGGTGTCGTAGAGCTCCTGGACATCCAGGAGGCTCTCGGGCGGCACGATGAGCGATCAGGCGGCGTCGAGGAGGATTTTCAGGAGTTCGTCCGGGGCGTCGCGCATCACGTTGTGGCCGGACGCGACGCTGTGCACATGCCAGGTGGGGTCCTGTGCCAGTCGCCGATGAACCTCCTCGAAGGGCGACTCTCCGTCCCAGCCGGTCGCGTATACGAAGTCCCGCCGCGCCACCCGGTCGAGGCCGCCTTCGAGCCGCACAGCCTGCATCAGCGAGGCCAGCGGGTGCGGCGTGGCCCGTGGATCGAAGAACGGCAGGGGCGCACTGGAGTATCCGTCGCGGCCGATGCCCCGGAGATACCACTCGCGCTCCTGGTCGTTGACCAGGGACCAGCACGATTCGCCGTCTTGGGGCACCAGGGCGTCGACATGGACGAGCCCTCGCACCCGATCCGGCGCCCGGTCGGCGGCACCGGTGATCACCATTCCGCCGTAACTGTGCCCGACGAGTACGGCGTCGGTGATTCGCTCGTCCGCCAGGAGGTTCAGCACGTCGTCGATGTGGGTGTCGAGGTTGACCGAGGCCGTGAGCAGATGTTTCCGGTCGCCGACGCCGGTCAGGGTCAGGGGGTAGGCGTCGTGGCCGTGCTCGCGCAACCGCCGGGCCAGAGGCTGGAAGGTCCAGGCGCCGTGCCAGGCGCCGGGGACGAGGACGAAGGTGGTCATCGGTCGCCTCGTGGTGCGGGGAAGGAGTGATCGGGCATGGGAGGGCGATCCTTTCGGCGGTTCGGTGGCCCCGGGAGGGGGTTCGGTCGGACGGGTCGGTACACCCGTCGGGTGACGCCGACCCCGCTTGGCCGCGGGCCGGCCGACGAGCTCACACCCCTGGTGGCCGGCGTGGACGCCGCGCACGCGTCCTGACGAGCACTCGATCGCATCAGTCGGCGACGGTGAGCACGATCTTTCCGGTGGTGCGGCCCGTCTCACCGATCTCGTGCGCCTTGGCCACCTGGTCGAAGGGCACGGTCGCGGCGATCTCGGCCCGCAGCAGGCCGGAGGCCACGAGGGAGGCGATCTCCCGCATACCGGCCTGGTCGGCTTCGGTGATCATGAAGGTGGAGCGCAGTCCGAGGGAGCGGGCCTCGACGGCCAGGTTCGCTTCGGCCGGGGAGGCGAGCGAGACGACGATGCCGCCCGTGCGCAGCGTCCGAAGGGAGCGTGGTCCGTAGTCGCCGCCGATGGTGTCGAGCACGACGTCGATGTCCGCGACCGCCGACGCGAAGTCGACCTCGGTGTAGTCGATCGTCTCGTCGGCGCCCAGCCCTCGCACGAAGTCGTGCTTGGCCGCACGGGCGGTACCGATCACGTACGCACCACGGGCCTTGGCGATCTGTACGGCGAGATGCCCGACACCGCCCGCCGCGGCGTGGATCAGTACCCGCCCACCGGGACGAACATCGGCGGTGTCGACCAGCGCCTGCCACGCGGTGAGCGCGGCCAGCGGCAACGCGGCGGCCTCCACATGCGAGAGCCCGGCCGGTTTGGCGACCAGGTGCCGTGCGGGCGAGACCACGTATTCGGCGTACGTCCCCGCCGGACGCGGCTGGCACGGCATGCCGAACACCTCGTCGCCGGGCTCGAACAGCGTCACGCCGGGCCCGACGGCCTCGATCACGCCCGACACGTCCCAGCCGAGCCGGATCGGGACGTCGCCCGCCAGTCCACCGGTGGCGCGGTGCCACCAGTCGGTCGGGTTGACCCCCGCCGCGTGTACTCGCACCAGTACCTCGGCCGGCCCCGGCTCGGGGCGCGCCACCTCGACGATCCTCAGCACTTCGGGGCCGCCGAACGAGTCCTGGCCGATGGCACGCATGGTCCGCTCCTTTTCCGGCCCTCCGGAACGAGAGCGCGCTGCTCGCACGGTCGGTCCGCACGATTTTTCGATCGTGATCACTGTCGATCTTCGCCCGGTTCGGATCAAGGCCGAAGTGTGCAAGGGTCGGTGATCCGAACTCACCAATGGAGGCGACGGTGGAACGGCACGAAATCGAGACCTTTCTGACGCTCGCCGAGGAGCTGCACTTCCGGCGGACCTCCGCGCGGCTGGGGCTGGCGCAGGGTCGGGTGAGTCAGACGATCAAGAAGCTGGAACGCCGCATCGGGGTACCGCTGTTCGAACGCACCAGCCGTCGGGTGGCCCTGACCCCGACCGGGCGGCAGCTCCGCGACGACCTGCTGCCCGCATACGAGCAGACCCAACGCGCGATCGCGCGGGCGATCGCGACCGGGCGGGGGATCACCGACACCGTGCACGTCGGCTACTCCACGCCGTGGGTGGGTGATCTCGTCGTCCATGCCGGCGACGTGTTCCGGGCCCGTCATCCCGACTGTGACGTCCGGGTGCGCGAGGTCGGGCTCGGCGATCCGCTCGGCGCCCTGCGGTCCGGTGAACTCCAGCTCCAGATCACCGAGTTCCCGATCGACGAGCCCGACATCCGGGCCGGTCCCGTGGTCTTCTCCGAACTTCGGGCCCTGATGGTGCCCGCCGCCCACCCCTTCGCCCGGCGGGAGACCCTGTCGCTGGAAGACCTCGCCCACGCGCCGCTGGTGACGGTCGCCGGAAGGATTCCGCAGGGTTGGCTGGACCACCACTTCCCGACCCACACGCCCTCGGGCCGGCCGATACCCCGAGGACCGGTCACCACGTTCTGGCCGGAAGTGCTCACCCTCGTCGCGGCCGGCAAGGGCGTGTTTCCCGTCTCCGCCCGCGCCGCCCACTACCACGCCCGCCCCGGCGTCGCATTCGTCCCTTTCCGGGATGCCCCACCGGTCGCCTACGGGCTGCTGTGGCCGAGCGCCGGGCAGATGCCCCGGGTACGCGCGTTCGTCGAGACCGTGCGCGAGGTCGCCGGCATCCCGGAGGGCGCCTCGACGTGATCCACCTCCCGCCCCGAACTCGCGGCCGCACCCTAGTCGTTCGATCCCTGCGGCGGTGTCGATCTCGTGCGCTGGGTGAGGACGATGCAGGCCAGGACGGCGAGGGCGGTGAGGGGGGTCGAGGGGGTCAGGGTCTCGTTCAGGATCAGTACCGCCCAGAGCAACGTCAGTAGCGGTTGGGCCAGTTGCAGTTGGCTGGCGGCCGGGACGCCGATGCTCGCCATGCCCCGGTACAGGACCACGAAGCCGAGGAACTGCGAGACGGCCGCGAGGTACAGCACGCCGGCGACGCCCTGGCCGCCGAGGTGGACCGGCTCGGTGGCCAGGCCCGCCGCGGCGGTCGCGGCGGTGAACGGCGACGCCGCCACCACGCCCCACGCGATCACCTGCCATCCGGGGAGGTGTCCGGCCAGTCGGCCGCCCTCGGCGTAGCCGGCCGCGCACAACACCAGGGCCGCGAACAGGTATCCGTCCGCCAGGCCGATGCCGCCGCTGCTCCGGGTCACCGCGAAGGCCAGGACCACCGCGGCCCCCGCGAGCGCCGCCGCCCAGAAGGTCCGGCTCGGCCGCTCGCCGGTGCGCAACACCGAGCACACCGTGGTGGCCAGCGGCAGCAGGCCGATCACCACCGCGGAGTGCGCGGTCGACGAGGTCTGCAGCGCGAGCGTGGTGAGCAGCGGGAAACCGAGGACGCAGCCGACGGCGACCACGACCAGGCCGAGCCGGTCCGCCCGACCGGGCAGCGGCGCGCGTACGGCGAGCAGCGCCGCCCCGGCCAACAGCGCGGCGAGCAGGCCGCGCAGACCCGTGACGCTCCACGGGCCGAAGCTCTCCAGGGCCCAGACGGTGGCCGGGAAGCTGAGCGAGAAGGCCAGGATCGCCAGTGCGGCCAGGGCCGTTCCGCCGACCGCTACCGACGCCGGGCGGATAGCGCTATTCTGTGCTGTCATGCACAACAGTAGCGGTGCGGTCGATCTGGTGGCGCTCCTGCGTGGTGAGTTGGACCGCTACTCGGTAGGCGAGAAGCTGCCGTCCAGTCGTTCGCTCGTCGAGCGCCATCGGGTCAGCCCGGTGACCGTCTCTCGCGCGATGGCCGCACTCGCCGCCGAGGGCCTGGTCGTCTCCCGCCCCGGTGCCGGCGTCTACCGCGCCGAGCCGACCCGCCGGGTGCCGGCGACCGGCGACACCTCCTGGCAGGAGGTCGCGCTCAGCGCCGAACCCGGCCTCCCGCCCCGGCGCAGCCCGGACGCGACCGGCGTGTTGTCCGCGCTCGCGGTGGCCCCGCCCGAGGTGATCGACCTCAACAGCGGCTATCTGCACCCGTCGCTGCAACCCGAGCGCGCGCTGGCCGCCGCGCTGTCCCGGGCCGGCCGGCGCCCCGGCGCGTGGGAGCGGCCGCCCATCGAGGGCCTGACCGAGCTGCGTGCCTGGTTCGCCCGGGACATCGGCGGCGCGGTCGCCGGCTCGGATGTGCTGATCACCGCCGGCGGGCAGAACGCGCTGACCACGGCGCTGCGTTCGCTGGTCGCGCCCGGGTCGCCGGTACTGGTCGAATCGCCGACCTACCCCGGCATACTGGCCGTCGCCCAGGCCGCCGGGCTGCGTGCGGTGCCGGTGCCGGTGGACGCCGACGGGGTGCGTACCGATCTGCTCGCCGACGCGTTCGCGGCCACCCGGGCGCGCGCGTTCGTCTGCCAGCCGCTGTTCCAGAACCCGACCGGTACGGTGCTCGCCCCCGAGCGGCGCGCGGAGGTGGTGCGCATCGCGCACGCGGCGGGCGCGTTCGTCCTGGAGGACGACTTCGCCCGCCGGCTCGGGCACGCCGACGCGCCGCCGCTGCCCGCGCCGTTGGCCGCCGACGACCCGAACGGCGTGGTGGTGCACATCCGTTCGCTGACCAAGGCCGGCTCGCCCAGCCTGCGGGTCGCCGCCCTGGTCGCGCGCGGACCGGCGTTCGAGCGGCTGCGCGCCGTCCTGGCGGTGGACAGCTTCTTCGTGCCGCGCGTGCTCCAGGAGACCGCCCTGCAACTGGTCTGCGCCCCGGGCTGGCCGCAACACCTGCGCACGCTGGGCATCGCGCTGCGCGATCGACGCCGGGTCGTGGTCGACGCGCTGACCCGGCTGCTGCCCGAACTGCTGCCGGCCCGACTGCCGTACGGCGGCTACCACTTCTGGCTGCGGCTGCCCGACGGCCGGGACGTCCGGGCGCTGACCTCGGCCGCGCTGCGCGCCGGCGTCGCGGTCACGCCCGGACCGGGCTACTTCACCGCCGAGCCCCCGGCCCCGTACCTGCGCGTGGGGTACGCGTGCGCCGAGGGCCCGGAGCGGCTCGTCGAGGGCGTGGAGCGGCTGTATCGGGCCTACACCGGGCAGGCTTGAGGGCCCGGTCGGGCCCGCCCGACCGGGAGCATGCTTCGGAACCACCCTTGCCTCGCCCATCGACCGCCACCGTCAGGTGTACGGCCGGGTGATGATCTCCATGTTGTGGCCGTCCGGGTCGGCGAAGAACGCGCCTCGGCCGCCGTTCCACGTGTTGATTCGTCCGGCCAGGCGCCGGTCCGGATCGGCGTACACGCTCACCCCGGCGCTGCGCAGCCGGTCCACGATCGCGTCGAACTCGGCCTCCTCGACCAGGAACGCGTAGTGCTGCGGGGCCACCCGCTCCTCGGGCGCGTCCCAGAAGTCGAGGGTGACCCCGTTCGCCGTGCCGACCGGGAGGAACGGGCCGTAGGGCGCGCCGACGGTCAGACCCAGGACATGCGCCAGGAAGGCGGCGGAGCGGCGCTTGTCGGTGGCGACGACGATGGTGTGGTTGAGCTGTACCGGCATCTCGACTCCTCGGCTGGGCGGCGCGTCGGGGGCCGGCCCGCGCCGTGTCCCCTGATCCTCGATCGCCGGACGACCGGCCGGCAGAGACCCGGACATCCAGGGACCGGCGATCCCAGGGTGGGCGCTCCACTGCTGCGTGGGGCGTGGTCGTGGCAGCGTTCGGACAGTCACCGCCGGCGCCTTTCGGACGGCCACCGGCGACCTCCCCGCCCTGCCCGGAAGGCTTCGCCATGCCCGCATCCGACACCGCTCCCGGTCTGCGCCGGCCCGGCGCCGCCCTTGCGTTGCTCGCCTTCGCGAGTCTGATCACCTCGCTCGACTACAACATCGTGTATGTCGCGCTGCCCGACATCGGCGCGGGCGTCGGCTTCTCGGCGCAGACCCTCCAGTGGGTGGTGAGTGCGTATGCGGTGGTCTTCGGCGCGTTTTTGCTGCTCGGCGGCCGGATGGCCGATCTGCTGGGCCGGCGGCGGATGTTCGTGCTCGGCATGGGCCTGTTCGCGATCGCCTCCCTCGCGGGCGGTCTGGCCGGCGTCCCCGGAGCGCTGATCGCCGCCCGCGCCGGGCAGGGCCTGGGCGCCGCTCTCCTCTTCCCCGCCACGTTGTCCCTGGTCAACACCACGTTCGCGGAGGGCCGGGCGCGCAATCGGGCGCTCTCCGTGTGGGCCGCGACCGGCTCCGGCGGGCTGATCCTCGGTTCGCTGCTCGGCGGCGTACTCACCCAGGCGCTGGGTTGGCAGGCGGTGTTCTTCGTCAACGTGCCCCTGGCCGGCTGCGCCGCGCTGCTCGCGTTCGTCGCACTGCCGGCCGATCCGGACCGCTCCGTCGGCCGCCGCTTCGACGTGCCCGGAGCGCTGACCGCGACGGTCGGCTCCACGTCGATCGTGTTCGCCCTCGTGCAGGGGCCCGAACAGGGCTGGACCGCACCGCGCGTACTCGCCGCCGGCGCGGTCGGGATCGTCGCCCTCGCCGCGTTGTCGCCGATCGAGCGGCACACCGCCGACCCGTTGATGCCGCCGCACCTGCCGCGCAACCGCAACCTGGGCACCGGGATGGCCGTGACGTTCCTGTTCATGGCCACGCTCGGCACGCTGCCGTACTTTCTGACCGTCTACTTTCAAGGTGTACACGGGTATGGCGCGCTGCGCACCGGCTTCGCGTTCCTGATCCCGCTGGGTGGGGGCTTCCTCGGCTCGCTGCTCGGCGGCCGGGCGGCGACCCGGTTCGGCGTACGGTCCACGCTGCTCGTCAGTCTGGCCGCGAGCGCACTCGGCGTGGTCGCGATCGGCCTGGGTATCTCCGCACACGGCGCCTACCTCGACCTGGTTCCCGGCCTGCTGGTCTTCGGGCTCGGCCAAGGCGTCGTCTACACCACGATGTTCGCCGCCACCGCGACCGGTGTGCCGGCCCCGGAGCAGGGCGTCGCGTCGGGAATGGCGTCCACGGGGCAACAGGTCGGCGGGGCGATGGGCCTGGCCGTACTGGTCGCACTGGCCAACTCCGGGACGGGCGACGGCCGGAGCGGTGAGGCGCTGCGGGTGGCGACCGCACACGGCCTGCGCGTCGCGGTGTTCGGCGCGGCCGTCGGTGCGGGGGCAGCCGCACTGGTCGCGCTGAACTTCCGGCGGGCGGGGAGCGGCGACCGGGCGGCGGAGCGGGATTCGGCCGCCGAGGGCTCCCGGGCCGGCGCGTCCTGACCACGGGTGGGTCGGCCGCACCGCCCGGGACGGGGTCGGTCAGGTGGTCGGGATGCGATCGGCCGGGACCTCGTAGATGATTTCGAGGCCGTCCTCCTCGTCCATCTGCTCGCCCGTCTCGACGAAGCCGAAGCCCTGGATGGTCGCGAGCGACGCGGAGTTGTCGGGGGAGATGGTCACCCGGACGATCCGCACGTCGGGCTCCTCGGCCGCGCGTACGAGCAGCGACCCGAGCATCGCCCGCGCGTAGCCTCGGCGGCGCGCCTCCGGCACCACGGTGTAGCCGATCTCCACCATGCCGTTCTCGTCCGGCGGCCCGTGATAGCCGGCGTAGCCGACCACCGCGCCGTCCGGTTCGGAGACCGCCGCCCGGACCAGCCACGGGGCGCTCGCCGGGTCGGCGGTCACCTGGTCGAAGCGGTATCGCCACAACCAACGCGCCTCTTCGGACACGAAGAACTCGGGCAGGTCGAGGCCGGTCTGCTCACGGGCCTCGGCCAGGTCCCCGGCCAGCAGGGCGGTCAGCGGTCGGCCGACCAGCGGGATCCAGCGGACCTGCCGCTCGGAGGTGGTGGACGGGGGTCGGGAGGCATCAGCGGGATTGTTCACCAGCGGATCATCGGCGACGGTCGAGCGGCCGTCCATCGCATTTCCCGCCGCCCCTGCCGCAATCGCCCGTTCGGACGCGAGCCGCCTCGCCTCGGCCCCCGCTCATGCCGGTCCTCGCTCGCGCCGGCCCTTGCCGGTGCCGGGACAGGCCGCTCCCGCACCGGTCCCGGGCTTTCACCCCGCCGAGCCCGAAGGGCTCAGTGCACCGAGAGTCCGCCGTCGACGAAGATCGACTGGCCGGTGACATACGCCGAACCGGCACTCGCCAGGAACACCGCGGCGGCGGCGAAGTCCTCGGCCACGCCGTTGCGTCCGACCATGGTGCGGGCGGCCAGCGCGGCGACCCGCTCCGGGTCGGCGGACAGTCGGGCGTTGAGCGGGGTCATCACGAACCCCGGCACCAGCGTGTTGGCAGTGACGCCGTGCGGCGACCAGGCCTCGGCCTGGGAGCGGGCCAGCGACTCCAACCCGCCCTTGGACACGCCGTAGACGCCGCTTTGCACGAACGCGCGGTGTGCCTGCTGCGAGGAGACGTGGATGAGCCGGCCGTAGCCGCGCTCGGCCATGCCGGGGCCGAACCGCTGCCCGAGCAGGTAGGGCGCCGTCAGGTTCACCGCCATCGTGGTGTCCCACACGTCGTCGTCGATGTCGCCCATCGGCGGGCGCAGGTTGATCCCGGCGCTGTTGACCACGATGTCGGGTTCACCGAAGATCTCGGCCGCCGCGTCGGCCGCGGTCCGTACCCCGGCGCGGCTGCCAAGGTCGGCGCTCACCCAGGCCGCCTTGGCTCCCCGGGCGGTCAACTCGTCGACGGTGGTCACCAGTTCGGCCTCGCGCCGGGCGAGGACCACGACACTCGCGCCCGCCCGGGCGAGCGCCCCGGCGATGGCCCGGCCGATGCCGGAGCTGCCGCCGGTCACCACGGCGACCCGGCCGTCCAGCGAGAACAGTTCGGAGAGATATCCCTGCGCGCTCATGTCCGCACCCTAGTGACTCGATCCCCGTCGTGGAGGCGGGGGTCGGGCCGGGTCGTCGGGCGGTGTCGCAGGGGCGTCGACCGGCGTTTCGGATCACTCGCCGGAGGAGCCGCGTCGGGCCGGGAAGCCGTGTGTACGGGCGCCGATCACCACGGCCAGGACCGGGACGAGCAGCACCAACACGCTCCACGGGAAGGACGTGGCGCCGAGTGCGTCGAGCAGGATCGCGCCGACCACACCGCCGCCGGCCATCGCCACGTTCCACAGCGTGACGAGCATGGCCTGCGCCGCGTCCGCGTCCTCGCCGCCCGCCTCGCCGACGGCGGTCTGGAGGAGCGTGGGTGCACCGCCCCAGCCCAGGCCCCACAGGATCGCCGCGAGATAGACCATGGCGTGGCTGTCGGAGAGCACCGCGAGCACCCCGGCTCCGGCGGCGAACAGCAGCGTGGCGGCGATGGTGAGCGCGCGCAGCCGGCCGTGGATCTGCGCGCCGACGATCCAGATGCTCACCAGCGATGCGCCGCCGAATACGAGCAGGACCAGGTCGGTGGAGCCGTCCATGTGGACGTGGTCGAGGTAGGAGGCGATGTAGGTGTAGAGGATGGTGTGCGCCAATACGAACACCAGCGTGACGAACAGGACGGGGCCCACCCCGGGAATGGCCACCGTGCGCAGCAGGGGCTTACGTTCGTCCGGGCGTTGGCCGGGGTGGTCGGGGACGAGCGCGACGATCCAGCCGATCAGCAGCACCGCCAGCGCGGTCATGATCCAGAAGGTGGTGCGCCAGCCGAACGCGTCGCCGAGGAAGGTGCCGGCCGGTACCCCGAGGGACAGCGCGACGGGGATGCCGGCCATGACGATGGCGATCGCCCGACCCTGAAGGTGCGGGGGCGCCAGGCGGCGGGCGTATCCGGCCAGCAGCGCCCAGGCCACGCCCGCGGCCACGCCGGCCACGAAGCGGGCGACCATGGTGAGCGGGTAGTTCGCCGAGACCGCGGTGACCGTGTTGGCCGCCGCGAAACCGCCCATCGCGGTCAGCAACAGCCGCTTGCGACGCCAACCGGCGGTGGCGGCCGACAGCGGGATCGCGGTCAGCGCGGTGCCGATCGCGTAGATCGTCACGGATTGGCCCATCGCGGATTCGCCGACCCCGAGATCGGAACTCATCGCGGGCAGCACCCCGGCCGGCAGCGTCTCGGTCAGGCTGGTCGTGAACACCGCGGTGGCCAGTGCCAACAGCGCGCCCATCGGCAGCTTTCGGTGGGCGATCGTGGTGTGGGAAGGTGATTGTGCGGTGATGTCGTTGCTCATGCTGCGTATGCTCGAACCCTCACATTGATGTGAAGGTCAAGCGACGAGACGTGAGGTGGATCACATGCGTATCGGAGAGTTGTCGGAGCGCACCGGTACCCCCCGACGACTGCTGCGCTACTACGAGGAACAGGGCCTGATCGTCGCCGATCGTTCGGCGAACGGATACCGGGACTACGACGAGTTCTTCGTGGACCGGGTGATGCAGATCAGGGGCCTGCTCGACGCCGGATTGCCGACCCGGATCATCCGACAGATCCTCCCCTGCCTCGACAAGCCGAGGATCATCCACTTCCCCGACGCGACGCCGGAGATGATCGCCACGCTCGAACACGAGCGCGATCGAATGACCGAACGCGTCAACTGCCTGATCCGCAACCGAGACGCGATCGCCGAATACCTGGACGCAGTCCGCACCGACCGCCCCTTGGAAACCACCACGGCCCCCTCCTGACGACCCCCGGCGTGGGTACCGCCCCCTGCCCGGGCCCGTCCCTCGCCCCACACCACTCGAACACGCCCACCAACTCCGCACCCGGGCCGTCCCCCCGGGCCCCAAGCCCCTTGCCCACCCTTCCCGTTCAAGCCGCCGCGATCTCCGGGAAGCCGAACGCGAACACCTCGCGCAGCACGAAGACCGCGCGCTCCAGCGGACTCGACCGCTCCGGCAACAACAGGGCCGCCATCGAGATGGAGTCGGCCGATTCCGCCGACCGTTCCGGATCCTGGTACGGGTCGGTCGGCAGCGGCTCGGGCAACCAAGCCCGACGTACCCCTCCCGCCGCACCCGCGCCGACCGCAACACGTCGATCGAGATCCGGGTGACCACGGCGGACAGGAACGCCTTCGCCGACACGGGCCGGGTCGGCGACGTCTCGTAGCGCAGCCAGGTCTCCGTGCCGCGTCCTCGGCCTCGCCGACGCTGCCGAGGAGGCGGTAGGCGATCGAGAACAGCAGCGGCCGCAACTCCTCGAACTCCCGGGTGCGGGCCGCCCCGACGCCTTCCCGGAACATCACGCCGTCGCCTCCTCGAACCCCCGTCGCCGCCACGACGGGCAACGCGGCTGCCCACGCGGCACCAGCCGCCGCCCCAACACCCCGCCGCCACCTGCCACGAACACCCGCATACCCGTCACCCTCCCGTATCGGAAACCGGCCTCACGACCCGAGACGAGACAGCCCCGCCGGGTGTGACATCGCGGTTTCGGCCGGCGGCCGGCACGGGCGGGCCTATGCGCTGCGGATGCGTTCGACGCCCGCGCGGCACAGGGCCGTTGCCAGGTTGTCGCGGGCCGTGGTCTGTGCGGCGATTCGGGCGTCCAGTACGGCCGGCCGGTCGAGGGCGATGCGCAGGGCGGTGCCCGACGGGGGGCGGGCGGCGACGTCGACGCCGGCGTCGAGGCAGGGCAGGAATGCCCGTACGTCGTCCAGCGTCAGGCCGACGGCGAGCAGGTCCCGGATCGACCGGACCCGGGCCACCACCCGCGCGTCGTACTCCCGGTAGCCGTTCGCGGCCCGCGCCGACTCGATCAGCCCCGCCTGCTCGTAGTGCCGCAACGCGCGCGGGGTGGTCCCGGTCGCGTCCGCCAACTCCCCGATCCGCACCCGACCCTCCCGGTCCGCCTGGACGGGTCGGCATCCCGGCCCGATCCACCCGATCCTCGCACGGCGGGTACGGGGAGGGCGGACCGGTCGAACCCCCCCGCTGTCGGCGGAACGGCCCCCGGCCTAACCCACAACCGCGCCGCCGTCGACCGGGAGCACGATGCCCGTGACGAAGGACGCGCCCGGAGCGGTCAGGGCCGTGATGGCCCACGCGATCTCCTCCGGGGCGCCGATGCGGCCCAGCGGGGTGTGGGCCAGTTGCCATGCGCGGATGGCGGCCTGCCGCTCGGGGCTCACCCCGTTGTGCTCGGCGATCGGTGTGCCGACCGCGCCCGGGGCGACCGCGACCACCCGTACGCCGCGCGGGGCCAACTCGACCGCCCAGCTGCGGGTGAGCAGTTCGAGCGCGGTTTTGGTCGCGGCGTAGAGCGAGTTGCCCGGCCACGCGCGTTGGCCGACCGACGTGGTGATGTTCACGATCACGCCGCCGGCGCGCTCCAGGAGCGGGAGTGCGGCCCGGGTGAGCAGCAGCGGGGCGATCAGGTCGGTGGCGAGCAGCGGGTCGATCGTGGCGCGGGTGTAGGCGCCCAGCCCGCCGGTGCCGACGATGCCGGCGTTGTTGACCAGGACGTCGAGCCGGCCGTGCGCCTCGGCGATGGCGCGGACGATGCGCTCGGGCTCGCCCTCGGCGGTGATGTCGGCGGTGAGCGGAGTGATCCGGGCGTGGCCCTCGGCGGTCTCGGCGAGGGGTTCGCGGCGTCGGCCGACGGCGATCACGTGCGCGCCTTCGGCGGCGTACGCGCGGGCCGTGGCCCGGCCGATGCCGGTGCCGGCGCCGGTGATCAGCACGATGCGGGGGCCGGCGGTGGGGGTTTCGGTGGTGTTCATGCGGCGATGCTCCGACCCTGCCGCCAACGGCAGGGTCGAGCGCACATCGGCCCACGCGCCGGCCCCGGACACCTCGAACACGGGTGCGGTGCGGGGACGTACCCTTGCGGATTGGTTCCCTGGCCGGCCCCTGGCCCGTGCCACCCGTAGGCGGAGGTTGTAGATGTCCCAACCCGCTCCCCGTTCGCGGCCCCGTACCCGGATCGCGATCTTCGGCGCCGGCAGCATCGGCGGCTACCTGGGCGGTCGGCTCGCCGCATTCGCCGACGTCACGCTCATCGGCCGACCGGCCCTCGCCGACGCGCTCCGGGACGGGTTGACGGTCACGGGCGGGGGCCGGCCCCCGACGGTGGTCGAACCGGAGCGGCTGACCGTGGCCACCACGCCCGACGCGGTCGCCGGCGCCGACTTCGTGCTGGTCACCGTCAAGTCGGCGGCGACCGCCGAGGCCGGCCGGGAACTGGCGGGGCGGCTGAGCCCGGCCGCGCTCGTGGTCAGCCTGCAGAACGGGGTGCGCAATCCCGCCGTGTTGCGCGCCGCGCTGCCCGCGCACACCGTGTTGGCCGGCATGGTCCCGTTCAACGTCGTACGCACCGAGCCCGCCGTGTTCCACCAGGGCACTTCGGGCGCGTTGATGATCGACGCGAACCCCCGGGCGCTGCCGCTGGTCGACGTGCTGGTCGAGGCGGGCGTACCGATCCAGGTCCGCGAGGACATGCCCGAGGTACAACACGCCAAGCTGCTGATGAACCTGAACAACGCAATCAATGCGCTGTCCGGCCTGCCGCTGCGCGACCAACTCGGCCGCCGCGACTACCGGGCCTGCCTCGCGCTGTGCCAGGGCGAGGCGCTGGCCGCCTTCCGGGCCGCGGGCATCCACCCGGCCAAGCTCGGCCCCGCCTCCGCCGCGCGCACCCGACAACTGCTCTCGCTGCCCGACCCGCTGTTCCGCCGGTTGGCGAGTTCGACCCTGCGGGTGGACGCGCAGGCGCGTTCCTCGATGTGGGAGGACCTGGAACGCGGCCGGCCCACCGAGATAGACAGCGTCCAAGGCGAGGTCCTGGCCATCGCCGAGCGCAACGGCCTGACCGCCCCGGCCAACGCGCGCCTGATCGAACTGATCCGCGAGGCCGAGGCCGCCCCGCCGGGCGAATCCCGCCACTGGAGCGGCGCGGACCTGCTCGCCGAACTCACCCGGGCGGTCGCGGCGGCCTGATCGAGGCGGCTCGAGCCATCGCGGCCCGCCTCACCACCCCCGTGCGGCCCGGATCAACCGCTGCTCCACCAGGCCCAGATGCGGGTGCTGCGCCGCGCCCGCACGGCGTACCAGGAAGCCGGTGTTGATCGGCGGGTCGTCGGGGGTGAGCAGGGGTACCAGCGCGCCGGTCGCCAGCTCGGCCGCGCACAGATAGCGCGGCAGGACGGTCAGGCCCGCGCCGGCGACCACCGCGGCCAGTACGCCGCGCAGATCCGGGACGGTGATCGCGGCACGTTCGGTGAGCCGGGTGCCGAACACGTGTCGCCAGTAGCGGCGGGCGATCGGCAGGTCCTCGGCGTAGCTGACCAGCGGGATCCCGCGCAGCGCGGCGGGGCCCTCGGCGGCGATCCGCGCCGGGTCGACCCGGCGTGCCCACACCGGCGCCGCGACCAGTACGAACTCCTCGTCCATCAGCGGTACGGCGGCCAGCGTCCGGCCGCGCGGCCGGATCGTGGCCAGCACGAGGTCGTGCCGACCCGCGCGCAACCCCTCGAGGAGGTCGTCGGTCAGCCCGGTGGCGATCCGCAGCAGCACGCCGCGCTCGATCAGCGGGACCAGCGCGGGCAGGACGAGTGTGCACAGGATGTCGGCGGGACCGGCCAGGTGCACCGGTTCGGCCGGTGGGTCGACGCCGAACCGGTCCGGCTCGGTCACCTCGGCGAGCGCGTCCAGCGGCGCCGCCACCCGCACCGCCAGGTCGTCGGCGACGGGTGTGGCCGCCACGCCCCGGGGCAGCCGCTCGAACAGCGTGCGACCCAGCCGCCGCTCCAGCGCCCGGATCTGGGTGGTGACCGTGGGCTGGGACAGGCCCAGGACCCGGGCGCCACCGGTGAACGAGCCGGCCCGGTGTACGGCCAGGAAGGTGCGCAGCAGGCTCAGGTCCAACGGGCCGCGCACGTCCGGTATCGCGGACGCCTGCGTCGGGACGGACGTCGGTGTCGGAGCGGACGTCGGCTCCGACGCCGGCTCCGCGCTCACCGATCCATCGGAATTCGCATGGCTCATGATGGAGAGCCTATTTGAACCCTGATGGGTGGGCGATCTACGTTCGACGCGACGGCGCGAGGGCGTGCCGGCCGATCGCACGAGGACGCCCGGGCATACCCCGCTCGGCCGCCCCGAATGGAGGAATGACAGATGGCGAAGATCCTGTTCGTGCTCACCGGGTCCGACCACTGGACGCTGGCCGACGGTACCCGGCATCCGACCGGCTTCTGGGCGGACGAGGCGGTCGCCCCGTTCGAGGCGTTCACCGCGGCCGGTCACGAGGTCGTGGTGGCCACGCCCGGCGGGGTGGTGCCGACCGTCGACGCGGCGAGCCTGGCCCCGGATGTGAACGGCGGTCCGGACGGGGCCGCGGAGGTCGCCGCGGGCCTGGACCGGTTCGCCGCGCTGCGCGCGCCGCTGAACCTGGCAGAGGTCGAACTCGCCGACTACGCGGCCGTGTTCTACCCGGGCGGACACGGGCCGATGGAGGACCTGGCGGTCGACGCGACGTCCGGCGCGCTGCTTGTCGCGGCGCTGGCCTCGGGCAAGCCGCTGGGTGTGGTCTGCCACGGGCCGGCGGCACTGCTGGCCACGGCGGACGCGGACGGCACGTCGCCGTTCGCCGGCCGTCGGATCACCGCGTTCACCAATGCCGAGGAGATCCAGGCGGGCTTCGGCGAGCGGGCGCACTGGCTGCTCCAGGACCGGCTGATCAACCTGGGCGTCGACTTCCGCGAGGGTGGCCCGTGGGCGCCGCACGTGGTCGTCGACGACAACCTGTACACCGGCCAGAACCCGGCCTCGGCGGCCCCGCTCGCCCGGGAGATCGTCAAGGCCCTGGGCTGATCCGGCCCGCGCGGCACGGCCCGGGGCGTGGGTGCGCCCCGGGCCGTGCCGCGCGGTCGGCATTCGCGCCCCATCAGCGCCCCATCAGCGCTCCGGCGGCGGGAAGAGCACGGTGGTGGCGGCGCCCGACGGGGAGGTGCCGATCCGGATCGACCCCGAGGCGGGCTCGGGCGGTGCGGCTTTGGGCGGCGCGGCCTCGGGCGGGGCGGGTCGGCTGCCGGCGGGGGGCGGCGCCGAGGGGTTGAGCAGCCGCGCGGTCGGGATCAGGACCGCGGTGAGGACGGCGACCACGGCGAACGAGGTGTTGAGCGAGGCGTGGTCGGCGATGGCGCCGACGATCGCGGGGGCGATCAGGCCGGACGTGTAGGTCACCGTGGCAACGCCGGCGATGGATCGGCTCGGATTGTCGCCGACCCGGCCCGCCGCGGCGAAGGTCAGCGGCAGCACCGCGGCCACCCCGACGCCGAGCAGCGCGAAGCCGAGCGCGGCGGGCAGGGGGGAGTGCGAGACGGCGACGACGACGGCGCCGACGGTGCTCAGGGCCGCGCCGGCGCGGATCGTACGGGTCACTCCGAAGCGGTCCACCACCATCCCCGAGAGCAGTCGGGCGACGGCCATCGTGCAGGCGAATCCGGTGAACGCGAGGGCCGCGACGCCGGGGGAGGCGCCGGCCACCTCCTTCAGGTGGACCGCGCTCCAGTTCGCGCCCGCACCCTCGGCGAACACCCCGCAGAAGCCGACGGCGCCGATCGCGAGTACGGCCTTGGACGGCAGTGCGAAGCGCGGTGGGGCCTCCGTGTCGGCGCCACCGCCGCCGCCGGCAGCGGCCGGCCGCGCGTCGAGCAGATTGCGGCCGGCGAACCAGCCCGTGACCGCGAGCAGCACGGCCAGGCCCGCCATGTGCAGGCGGGCGTCGAGTCCGGCGAACGCCGCCGCCGCGCCCACGCCCGCGCCGAACAGCGCGCCGGCGCTCCACATCCCGTGCAGCAGCGGCAACGTCGACCGCTTGACCCGCTGCTCGACCACGAGGCCCTGCGTGTTCATCGCGACGTCGGACATCCCGGCGCCGACGCCGAACACCAGCAGCGCCGCGCACAACCAGACCAGCCCCGGTGCGGACAGGGGCAACAGCGGCACCGCGCACCACACCGCGATCAGACACCGCAGCGCGGTCCGCCCCCCGTGCCGATGCACCAGCGACGCGGCCAACGGCATGGCGAGGGACGCCCCCACGGCAGGCGCCGCGAGCGCGACCCCCAACTGCCCCGCACTCAAATCCAGATGCCCCTGCAACCAGGGCAACCGCGCCGCGAACCCACCCCCCACGGACCCATGCACCGCAAATATCAAACAAGCCGCAACCCGAGCCCGGCCGGCCTCCTCACGCCCACCCTCGCCGTCCGCGCCCACCGGATCGGCCACCGTGCGCGCACCGCCCACCCGCGCCGCGCTCGCCGCCTCGTGTGTGTCGGTCCTCGCGGTTGCCCCCGGTTCCGCGGGTGCGTTGCCTCCCGTGCGTTCGGCGGCGGTGGGCGGGGTGTGGCAGGTGTTCGTCTCCGTCATGGCCGGAAAATTATCAGGCAGGGTTCCTGAAAGAAAGACTTTGCGTAGGATCGGTTCCCATGACAGTCACCGCCCGTACCGCCACGCCGAGCACGTGTCGTGCGATCAACGACCGCCTGGCCCTCGATCTGCTGATCGAGCACGGCCCCCTCACCGCCGCCCAGCTCAAGACGCTGACCGGGCTCTCCCGCCCGACCGTGGCGGACCTGGTCGACCGCCTCGGCAGCGCGGGACTGATCCACCTGGCCGGCGAATCGGGCACCCGCCAACGCGGCCCGAACGCGCGGCTGTACGGGATCGTCGCGGAGCGCGCCTACATCGCCGGCCTGGATGTCCGCCTGGGCGGCGTCGAGGTGGTCGTCGCCGACCTGACCGGCCGGATCGCCGCGTCCGGCACGCTCGCGATACCGGCGAACCGGGAGCCGACCCGCGCCATCGCCGACGTCCTGGCCCTGGTCGACGCCACCGCCGCCCGCGCCGGGGCCGAGACACTGCACACGTTCGGCGTCGGCGCACCCGGCCTGATCGACCCCGTCACCGGCAACCTGGGGGTGGAGGACTTCCTCCCGGCCTGGCACGCCCTCCTGCCGGCCGCGCTCCGCGACCGCGGCCGGGTGGTCCTGGAGAACGAGGCCAACCTCGCCGGCATCGCCGAACAGCGCTTCGGCGCGGCCCGCGGCCTGGACACATTCGTCCTGGTGTGGCTGGGCCAGGGGATCGGCGCCTGCGTGATGCTGGACGGCCGGCTGCGTCGCGGCATGTCGGGCGGCAGCGGCGAGTTGGGCTTCCTGCCGGTCCCGGGGACGGGTCGACTGCCGTCGCGGGTGGACTGCGAGGGCGGCTTCCAGAGCCTGGCCTCGGGCGCCGCCGTGGAGGAGTTGGCCGCCCGGCACGGCCTCACCGGTACCGCCGAGGAGTGCGTACGGGCCGCGGCGGAGCGGGACTCCGGGGCCGCTGCGGCGTTCCTCGACGAACTCGCCGACCGCGTGGCACTCGCCGCCGCCGCGCTCGCCGTCATCCTCGACCCGGGCTGCGTGGTGCTGGGCGGGGAGACCGGCCGGGCCGGCGGCACGGCCCTCGCCGGGCGGGTCGAGTCCCGACTCGCCGAGCTGACGCCCCTGCCCACCCGGGTACTCGCGGGGACCGTCCCGGGCAGCGCGATCCTGGACGGGGCGGTCCTGACCGCCCTCGACGACGCCCGCGACGCCCTGTTCGGCAGCCCACAACGCTGAGCCCGCCGGCCGCCTTGCGCCGAGCCGGGCCCGACGATCACACCCGATACGTACCCGAGAGCATGCCCGCCGGCGCCACCGCGCTCCACGCGTCGAAAAGCTCGGTGACGTTCGAGTAGCGCTCCGCCGGGTCGCGCCGGGTCGCCCGTTCGACCACCGCGAGTTGCGCCAGGGTGCCGCGCCACGCGCGTTCCTCGTCGCCCGCGTCCAGGAGCAGGCGCAGCGTGCGGCCGAGCAGGAACACGGTGCCGGCCCGGGTGACCAGCGCGCCGCGCCGACTGTGCTCGGGCGGCATGTAGCGGGTGGACCCGGACAGTCGAGCGCAGTCGAGCACGAACGGCGCGCTGCGGTACTCGTCCAGGTCGATCAGGTGCACCCGACGCGCGGGGAAGTCGTAGAGCACACAACCGTCGTACCAGTCCACCCCGACGTAGCCGGCCGCGTCGATCAGCCGGTGTGCGTCGAGGATCGCGTCCAGGGCCGCGTGTACGTCGTCCAGCGGCAGCGCCCGAAAGCGGGCCAGCGGCGAGGCCGCGCCGGTGCGCAGCAGCTTGCCCGAACGCTTGACGGTCGCGTGGTACAGCACCTCGCCGGACTGCCACGGCCCCACCGTCACGGGCACGCCGCCGGCGGTGAAGGTGTGCAGGATGGGCACGATCGCCGGGTGGCGGACATGCGCGTGCAGGTCGATCGCGCGACGCAGGCTGAGCGCGGACGCGGGGTTGGGGCCGGTCTTGACGAACCAGTTCCCCTCGGCGTGCACTCCGTAGGAGACCGCACCCGAGTCCTGGTCACCGAAGGTCGTGTGCACGGTTCCGATCGAGCGCAGGAAAGCGGCGGGATCCTGCGGGGTGTCGACGGCGTCGAGCAATGGGTGCGGCACGGCAATCGGCCTTTCCTGACGGGTGTCCGGGACCCGCCGCCCGGGGGTCGGCAGCGTGGACGGATCGAACATGTGGGCTTCGGGTCCTTATGCCGAAGGTAGCGCCCCCGGCAAGAGCGATGGGGCGTTTTCCCCGGAAGCCCCGCAGATGAGGGCCCTGGAAGCCCCGCGACAACCCCGGAAGGGAACAGGAATTCGGACACCGATGCCCCGAAAGCGACAATTGCGCAGGCACGTTGCGACCCATCGCCGTACCCACGCACAATCCGCCCGCAAGCCCGCGATGGCACCGCCACGACCCGCCCGCCTCGCCCGCACCGGCGCGACAGCGGTGCGCGTCGCCCCCGACCCGCCGACCTCGCCCTGCCGACCCCGCCCCGACGAGGCGGAGCGCGGGGCGTCCGCCGCGTTCCGCCTCGTCCGCCGCACCACGGAGGGGCCTCCCCAAAGGCGTTCCGCGGGGCTATTCAATCCGGTTCGGGCCGAACCCCGCCGGATCGATCGGCACACGATGCCGCGATCGCGTTCGGGGACGGGGGAGTTGCCGGTACACCGGATCGGACCAGCCACGACGCCGCTTCGAGCCCCTGCCACGGTAGCCCCGCCCACACCCCCTCCAACAGACGATTCCCAGACACAAGCTCACACTTCAGCCACGCCAACCCAACCCCCGACCCGGACCCGGACCCGGACCAACGTCACGCCCTGGCCGGAGTTCACCACCCGAGACCACATGCGCCCCATGAGCGCCTTCACGACGGTCAGGGCGAACAGGATCGTGTACGGATCGACCAACTGCCCTACCACCGACCCGAACCACCCCACCCGACGCGGAACACCCCCTATCCGCACATCACTTCGAGCCCAACGGTCAACGCCACGCCCTCGCGTCCCCGCCACCACCGCAGCCCACCCACGACCCGGCCCACCCCCACGGCCGCTCCCCCATGGCGCGTCAGCGCCCACGACTCGGACCGACCCTGAAGACCGACGCGCGAAGCGCGGAGAGCGGCGGAGCCGCAGAACTTGGGCCGGGTGGCCCGGAGCGAAGCGGAGGGACACCCGGCCCCGAGCGAGGGGCCGCTTTTTTCTCGGAGGAGCGATCCGATAGAGAGCGACTAGACGGACAACCCCGGGAGCCTCCCCGTGTCCGCAACCGCTCTGACCGCCCCGAAGCCATCGCAGACCCCCACCGGGGGTATGCAGACAACAACGATTCGCGGACTGCGAGCCATCCGGCTCTCAGTGCTCACAGACGAGACAACCTCGGTCGACCGGCAGCGCGACGCCAACAACCGCGCGGCGGCAACACTCGCGATCAACTTCGACGGGCGCGAAGCGTGCGACCTTGACGTCAGCGCGTCAAAGACGAGCCCGTTCGACCGGCCCGACCTCGGCGAGTGGCTGCGCAAGCCCGCCGAGTACGACGCCATCGTGTTCTGGCGCTTCGACCGTGCCATTCGGTCCATGGCGGACATGAGCAAGCTCGCCGAGTGGGCGCGCGAGCACGGAATCATGATCGTGTTCGCCGAAGGACTCGGCGGGTCCGGCCCGATGGTGTTCGACTTCCGCAACCGCGTAGACCCCATCGCCGAACTCATGCTCACCCTGTTTGCGTTCGCCGCTCAGGTCGAGTCCCAATCCACATCGGACCGCGTGACCGGCGCTCAGGCAGCCATGCGCACCATGCCGCTTCGGTGGCGCGGCGGACGTGCCCCGTTCGCCTACCGGTCCGTACCGATGCCCGCCGAGCACGGCGGCGCCGGCATGACCCTCGAACCGGACAAGTACGGGGTCGGGCTGCTTGAGCGCATGATCCGGGAACTACTCGCCGGCGCGTCCCTGCAATCCATCGCGGACGGGCTCAACGCCGACAACAAGCTGACGTGGCGCGACCACACGTCACGGTTGAAGGGGCGCCCGATCGGCGGGAAGTCCGGCGGGAAGAACGGGCGCGTGGTCGAGCGCTTCAAGTGGACCGCGAACACCATCAAGGGCGTGTTGACCTCCCCCACGTTGCTCGGGTGGAAGATGCACGAAGGTGCACCCGTGCGCGATGCGTCCGGCGCTCCGGTCATGTTCACCACGGACCCGATCCTGACCCGGGAAGAGTTCGACCGGATCGGCGCGGCAGTGACGGAGCGCTGCCACAAGTGGAACGGCGCCATGCGCCGGGACTCGGCCGACGCGTTCCTGTTGCGCGTGATCCACTGCGACGCGTGCGGCGGGCGCATGTACCGGCACCAGGGCGACGACGCGCGCCCGTATGCCATCTACTACTGCAACCCCCGCGCCCGGGGCGAGCGATGCGACCGATCGGCCATCGTTCGCGCCGAGTGGGTCGACGCCTACGTGACCGGCGAGTTCCTGCGCATCGTGGGACCGATCGAATACCGGCGCACGATCACCACACCCGGCTACGACCCGCAGCCCGAGATAGACGCAACCCTCGCCGAGTACGCCGCACTGTCGGCGCGCGAGGGACGGCAGAAGTCCAAGGCAGCCAAGGCCGAGTGGGAGCGGCAGATGACGGCGCTTGACAGTCGGCTCGCCGAGCTGGAAGCAACCCCCGCACGCCCGGCACGGGTCGAGTCCGTACCGACCGGCCGCACCTACGCCGACGATTGGCAGGAGGCAGACACGGCGGGCAGGCGCGCCATGCTGCTGGAAGCCGGCGCGAAGCTGACCGTGCGCAAGGGGCCACGCGGTCCGAAGGAACTGGACACGTCCTTGGTCGGGTTCAGCCTGACCGGCGAACTCGCGCCCGTCGTTGAGGAGTCAGAAGCGCTCGCCGACGCCGAGACCGAGCGGCCAACCGTACCCACTCACCCCGGATCCCGCGTCCGCATCGATACGCCCGCCGCTGCCGCTGTCCCATCGGCGAGCGAGCCCGTCAACCCTGTCGAGCGGGTGCCCGTAGCCGCCTAGATGCCGCTGTAGAACCCCGGAAGCTCCCGGCGGGTCCACACGATCCCCGGGGCTTCGGCATGCCCGCACATCGGCGTACATGCCTTGCTCGGCGGGGGTGACGAGGTGACGTTCAAAGAGCTGTTTCTGGGATGTCTTAAGAGATCTCTGAAGCATCCCCAGAACAGCTCTTTGAACGTCACCTCGTCACCCGGGCGGAGTGCAGGCCATCGCCGCTCTCTACAACCAGTAGCCCACGAATGCCGCGCGCAGCCCTTGGCGCACGCGCCACGGCTCCCATGTCCGCACACCATGGAGTGAATGAATGATCATCAAGGCCGAACATCACACGGAGAACCCGGATCGACGGGAGACGAAGCTTCGACTTCGCGCCGGTCTTTGGAAGTACAGCGCGGAAATGGAAGGTCTCGCGGCAAGGAGTTCCGCCGACCCGGATTTTGCCGATCGGCTGAGCCCGACCATTCGGATGTCGCTCGGGTACTACCTGAACGACAAGGAGATCGCCGCGCAGAGTGGCCGGGACGTGTCCGCCGCTGGAAACGAGGGAGTGGCCGCATGAGTTCCGAGATTGAGAAGGCCGCCGAGAAGTTTGCCAAGTTGCAAGCCCAAGCCGAGAAGGTGTCCGGCCCGCTCGCCGAAGCTCAGGCAGCGCTAGAAGCCGCACGAGGGGCGGAGGCCGAGCGGCAGACCGAGCGCCGGAAGCAGTACAGTCGTGACTACCTCAAGACATATCGGGAACGCGCCGAACAGGTCGTTGAAGCGGGCAGTGTCAGCCGAAAGAAGTTCGAGGAACTGCTAGCGAATGAGCCTTGGTTCATGGCTTTCGTGGAATACCGCGCGGCCCGTGCCAAGCGCGCAATGATCCTTGGGGCCGCTCAGAGGGCGCAAGGCGTGCTGAACGAGGTACCTACCGTGCCGGAACAGCGTTGGTACGACTCCACGCTTTTGACGGATCTCGTCAGTATCGCGGACAACATGGCGGACAGGATCGGCGGGGAGTTCTCCGAGTCTCTTGACGCCGAACTCGACGGCTATGTGAAAGGCACGGATTGACCGTGGCTGTTGATGCGTTGGACCCCGGGCCGCACGGGGATTACCCGTATTTTCCCCGGGACGCTATGGGTCGTCCCGTGTGGAGCGACACTCCCGACCCGTTGCCGGTGGTGAATGGCGGGGCTCCGATGCCGCGCGGTATCCGCCGACAGCGTTCGGTCAATGGCGACCTGGTCGTGATCGACGTGACGCCGACGGGGCCGGACGGGTTGCCGATCGATCCGCCGGTCATCGCTCCGCGGAGGGGGGCGGGTGCTTCAGGACCCGAGTAGGCATGTGAGCCCGTTCTGTTCGGTCTGTGGGCAGGGGGCGGACGTCTCGGCTCGCTGGCCGTTGACACGGCGCGAGCTGGTCTCGCGTGGCGTATCCCGCCCGGACATGCCCGGCTGCCGGCGGTCGTTCTGTGTGCCGTGCTACTCGGCCGCTGTGAAGGCGCGACGAAGGTAGACCGCCCCGGGCGAGCCTGACCCGCTCGCGACCGTGGCGAAAGGGACTCAGTGTGCGGCGCGCACCCTGCCCTAGTAGACCGGGCTGGTCGTCCGGTCGAACACGGCGGTAGTGGCGGTTCGACCCCGCCGGTCCCGCTACATGCAACCACCCCGGTACGGGCACTGAACGGCTCGTATCGGGGCGGGGTGGGCTCAGCCGACCGGTTATGGGGTGCGTCAGCGATAGAAGTCGTAGGCG
Source organism: Embleya sp. NPDC055664 (assembly GCF_053618075.1). Classification (NCBI taxonomy): domain Bacteria; kingdom Bacillati; phylum Actinomycetota; class Actinomycetes; order Kitasatosporales; family Streptomycetaceae; genus Embleya; species Embleya sp. NPDC055664. The sequence goes on along the minus strand of NZ_JBSHGZ010000037.1, from coordinate 46,965 downwards.
TAGGTGTACATGCCTGACATGAAGTTGTCCGGGATGCCGTCCATCGATCGGGCCCCATACGCCGCAACAGCATTGCCGGACGCGTCCACCACCTTGAGCCCAGTGGGAATCGCGTTCCCGTCGGCGACGACGATCACGGGCTGACCGTCCTGGTATTCAAGTGCCAGCGTGGCCAGCACGGGCGGCGGACCCTGGACCGGCGCCGGGCCCTTTGCGGCGGGTGTCGCTTGCTCGTCAGGCATGTGTAAGTCCTCTTCCTGGTCGACCACTTGCCGACCAGCGGTGATCTTCCCATGGCACTACGTGTCCACACCCCCACTCGTTTGGAGGTACCCCCATGCCGACAGCGTGTTTGCTGAAGATCAAATGCCCCTGAGCAAATCGTCACTGACGTTTTCGAACACCAGCGAGTGGAGGTCGCATCCATAGTCCGGCCGCATGATTCGCTGCCCTAGCTCGGCGGTGTAGTAGTTCGGCGTGTAGGCAGCGACAGCGTTCCCGGCGTCGTCAACCACCGCGATCCCACCAGGGATCACCCTTCCGCCGCTGACGACAATCACGGGCTGACCATCGCGGTACTCGATCGCCAACGTGCCGACACTTTCGGGCTTGACTTCGGATCCCGGGATTGGTTTCGGGTCCGTGGCGACCGGAAGCCGAACCGGCGCCGGGCCCTTTGAGTTGGGCACCGCTTGTTCGTCAGACATGTAAGTCCCCTCTCCGGGTCGACCACTTGCCGACCAGCGGTGATCTTCCCATGGCGCTACGTGTCCACACCCCCGTTTGGAGGTACCCCCCTGCCGCGAAGACCCCGCCCCCCTTGCTCGGTTCCCGGCTGTCCCGAGCTGACCTCGGGCGGGCAGTGCCGGACACATCAGAGGGAAGCGAACCGGCGACGTGACGAGACGGCACCTCGGTACGACTCGGCCCGTTGGCGTCGCATCCGCCGTGCCTACCTGTACGCGAACCCGTGGTGTGTGCTGTGCGCCGCGCCTGCCGTCGTCGCCGACCACTTCCCGCTCAGTCGCCGTGTCCTGGTCGACCAGGGCGTGACCGACCCCGACGCACCCGAGCGTCTGCGCCCGTTGTGCGTGCGCTGCCACAACGGCGAGACCGCGAAGCATCAGCCGGGCGGCTTCGCTGCCGAGCGTCGCTCTGAGCGTGAGTCCGGGCTGAGCTGAGCGCGCAGCCCAGGCGGGGACCCCCTCCCTCCGGCCTGATTCGGCGGCAGGGAGACGAATTTCCGGCACGGCTCATTGAGCTGTTTCGGTGGGTATCTGCAACTGTGGACGCTTACAGCAATGCCCCGACCCGTTGGCCATCTGCCGGCGGGTCGGGGCATTGCTGCGTTCTTGGGTGTAACTCCGGATGCCGGAAAAGTCCGAACCCCATCGTTGCGTCGATGCACGGTGTTGCGCTTGTAATCGCGATGCTTCATTCGGGGCGTCGGTTGTATCGCTCCAAGGCTGTCTTGGATGTGGACGCGTCCTTGAAGACCAGTTCCCACGGCCCCGTGTTGACGTCGAACTCCTTGCCGAACCCGACCCACTTCCCGGACATGCGGCGACTGGTCGGCTCCACCAGCAGTTGGATTGCCCCGTGGTAGCGCGCACCTTGGTAGTAGCCGTCGCTTGCGGTCTGCTCCGTCCATGTGCCCGTGACAACGTTCCGGTCGATGGCCAGATCGAGGGTCAGCGGGGAATCCGAGGAGCCGGGCAGGCTGCGTGCCGAAAGTCGGTTGCCGTGTTGCAGCAGGACGACGTAGTGCTGTCCCACGTAAGTACCGGACCGACCGCTGGAGTAGTACTCGTAACGGCTGAGCCAGATCCCGCTGTAGCTGCCTTCGACGGCCCCTCGACCCTCGGGGAGGGGGGTGTTGCGTGCCGGCGCCACCCCGGCGGTGGAAGGTTTCAGATCATGCCCGCCGGCTCCGTCGTCGGAGACCCGTTCCGGGGGTACGGAGAGCGAGAAGCCGAGCGCACTGATCGGCAGGCCGGTGACCGACTCGAGCGCACGGGCGTATACCGGCCGTGGCGCTGCCACTTCACCCGCTTCCCACCGTTGAACGTGTCGTTTGCTGCACCCGTTGGGTTCCCCCGATCGTTCCCCGGCGTTGCGAACGGCTCGGGCCATGTCGTCCTGACTCAGAAGCAGCCCCATGCGGACTGCGCGAAGTGTGCTGTTCGGCTCCGTCATGCAGATCACGGTAGACGTGCGCACACGCTTCCGACACCGATATGCCGCCCTGAATGACGCCGGAATGCCGTCTTGTGTGTCGCTGCGCAGATCTGGCATGCGCCGCGAACATCTGCGTATGAAGCCGAATCGGCGACGGAATCGCAACCAGGTGCGGTCGGGGGACGCAGTCGTACCCCGCACGGAGGTTGTCCGAGCTGCGCAAGTTCAGCGCGTCGTTCCAGATTTGACGACGGCGCCGGACATGACTCGTCGTGTGCGTGCTCGCCGAGCTGCCGCTACCCGGACCCCAACAAGCCGCCGCGAGCGGTTCCTTGGCTGCCCTGACGTCCGGGCCCGCACCTGGACGTCAGGGCACCCGATCCCGCCGCGCCGAGCTGGTACGGCTCCCACAGTCCGGCGCGGCGGGCACCAACCCCGGGAAAGGAAACGGCGGATGCCGAAGCAGTCCGCAAGGCGCCCGACCGACTACGCCGTCACCACGGATGGTGTGGTCATCCCCGTCATCGTGCCGCGCACCCCGCCGTCCCGGGAGGAGCCCCGGCGCGTGTCCGAACCGGTCAGCGTCGGCGAGTGGGTGGCCTCACTACCGGGTCAGAACCACAACTTCCCCGCCGCTCGGGTCGACCAGGTGGTGACGTGCGCCGGGCTCGTCGGCGACCGGGTGTAGATGGTCTTCCCCGCCGGAAGCGGCATGCCGTGCACGGTCCGGGAGTCCGAGGTCTACCGGGTCGACCCGCCGCGCCAATCGGCGGATTGACGCCCCGAATCGGCGGCTTCTGCCCCCACTCACTCACTGAAGAAAGTGCGCCATGAGCGATAAATGTCCCGGCGCTGCGGACGGCGTTCACGACTACCAGCCGCACGGCCAGACGCAGTTGGGCATCACGCCGATGAAGTGCACGAACTGTCCGGCCACTTACAACAGGCTCGAATGACCCAACTGGGCCCATAGACGGGTGTCTGTCCGGCGGGACGGCACCTGACCCGCGTACGGCCGATCCGTGCGCGGCAGGGGGCAGGGTGAACCGGCAACCTCCGTCCACCGTTGGCCGGACCCCTGCCCCACCCAACCGGAAAGGAGAGAGCACGTGTCGGTGTGGCGTGAGTTCTCGCCGGCGGGGCGCCGGACTCCGTCCATCGGTGCCGGCGTGCGGCATATGGATTTCGCCGTCCGGCCCGATCAGGACCCGCCGTATCCGCCCGGGGTGCTCATGGATACGCGACCGAACACGCAAACGGGGGTGCTCTGGGGCATCGTGCAACCCCACGTGATGCACCGATCCAAGTGGACGGCACCACTGTCCAGGCTGACGGCGGACACGACCCGGCCGGATTCCGGCGGATCCGTCCACGCGCAACCCCTTGTCCCCGCAAGCGTCCGGCGTGCCGATCGTCCGGACCACCCCACGGGGACCTGAGACCACCCGCCGGCGGAAACGGAACAGCCTCACCCCTTATGGGTATTCGGCGTCCCGCAACAGGCGGGCAGGCACAGCATGGATACCGACTCGACAACTCGGGAGGTACGGCAATGGGACAGCACAACAAGCCCGGCGACGACGGAGACAGCAAGACCCCCCTTCGGGAGCGGGACGGCCAAGTACCCCCGCCCAAGCCCGCGCCGGACAAGGACAAGGACAAGTGACCGAAGTCGATTGGGATCGGGTGTTCACAGCGGTCCCCCGGCGTCCGTACATCCCTGATGTGGTGTGGACGGACGCCGACGAACCGATCAACCGCGAGACGAACCCGGACGCGTGGGCGGACGCTGTAGCGGCGGACATCCCTCTCGTCACCCAAATGGATGACGGAGCGGAAGGGGGCGGACTGTTCCCGTCGTCGTCCGCGTCGATGCCGTCCCTGGTTCGGCTCATGCTCGAACAACTCGACATCCGTCCGGATCACCGCGTCCTCGAAGTCGGGACCGGCACCGGATGGAACGCCGCGCTGTTGGCCACTGCACTGACGGACGGCGGGGTGATCTCGATGGAGGTGGACCCGGCCCTTGCGGTACAGGCGAAAGAGAACCTGTTTGCCTGCGACGCAGAGCCGTTCGTAATCGTGGGCGACGGATTGCGGGGGTACCCGGACGGCGCGCCGTACGACCGCCTCATCGCGACCATGGCGGTTCAGCACGTCCCGTACGAGTGGCCGGAGCAAGTGAAGCCCGGCGGTGTGATCCTCACGCCCTGGGGAACCGCGTTCCACAACAGCGGGCTTCTACGCCTTGTCGTCAACGGCGACGGCACGGCAAGCGGCCCGTTCGTGGGCAGCGTGAACTTCATGTGGGCACGGTCGCAACGACGTCGGTTCGACACCCGCGAGTTCGTCGGCGACGTCATCGCGGACCCGGACACCAAGAGGGTTCGACACACCACGACCGACCCGCGACCCATGCGGGAAGAACATGCCGAGTTCGCAATCGGGCTCTGCCTGCCCGAGGTCGAACAACGCGTGTACTTCGGGCACGGCGATACGGCAGGCGAGTACACGCAATGGCTCAGTGACGGACTGTCCTGGGCATCGGTGGACTACAAGCCCGGGGCCGACAAGTTCGAGGTGAACGAAAATGGTCCGCGCGACTTGTGGGCGGAAGCCGAGACAGCATTCAAGGATTGGTGCAGCCGGGGAGAACCGACCCGGGAACAGCACGGAGTGACCGTAACCCCGGACGGTCAGCGCACTTGGTGCGACGGACCGAACGGGCGGGTTGACGTCGGACCGGCGTCCGGCGTTTAGCACCGTGTCAGCCCCGGCCCAAAGCAACACGGGTCGGGGCTGATCGCTTCCTGGGCAGCACCCGCCCCGCCGATCACTCCGACGGGTTGACCTCGGCGCCCTGGTCGCGCATGACGTACGTCCCCATTCCCTTGACGCGGTACGCCCGACCACTCTCGATCAACGTCTCAACGGCCTTGTGCGCCGTTCGGCGGGTCACGCCCCACTGCTCCATGAGTTCGTTCTCGGACGGGATACGTCGATCAGCCGGCCATTCAGCACCCGGGGTGTCCATTGCCCTGGTCAGTGCCGCCGCAATCTGTTGCGAGGGAGGCACGGGCGAGTCTCGATCAATCGACGGCATGCCCGCATCGTAGTGACCGGCACGTCTGGGCTCACCCGGGTACATGGGGGTATGTCAGGGCACTGCCGGATGCTTGGGTGTACAAGGGGGTACAACCTCGGTTAACGTCAGTGAAAAACGAAAGCCCCGGCGACCGCGCCAACGGTCCCGGGAGTGGCCCTCAGCAAGCTCGTTACAGGAGCTGAAGACATGACGAATCCTATTGCCCGCGCGCTCGAATGGGTGTTGCGACTCCTCACCCCTCGATCGGCGACCGGCGCACACCGCGCCCGCCCCATCTCCCGACCCAAGCCGACCCACCCCAGCCCGACCGGACCGGGCAACCGGGGGACTGCGACTGCCCTGGTATGGCGCCCGATCGCCCCGCCGGCGCCCGTAGCCGTCGTTATCCCCGATCGCCGCTCCAACCCGGTTCTTGAGCCTGTTGCAACCCCCGACCCGGCGCCGAATCCGACCCGGAATACGTGATCGTCCGTCCGTACATCACGGCCTTCGAAAGCGAGCGAGCCGAGCGGCAAGCCAAGGAAGACGCAGAGTGGGCACGCATCAATGAGCAGCGCGAGCGGGAAGCCGAGGAGCGAGCACGGCGCAGTGCCGCCCACGCATGGGAGGCAGCCCTACAACAGGCGCGCCGAGATGCCGCCGATGCCGCCCGTGCCGGATGGGACCTTGACTACCCGATCGTCACGCCGGGGGTGGCGTACGTATGATCCCCGCCCCGTCCTACCGCCACTGCTGCCGCTGTGACAGCACAACCGACCTGGTTCCGGTGCAGGTGATCGAGTCCGGGCGCGGTGCATCCGGGTGGACCTTGTACGGCTGCACCGAGCACGCCCCGGCGTTCCCGCCGCTGCCGCAGCCTGACCCGGGCTTCCTGCCCGAGCGTGACCCGCTGCCGCCCGTAACGCTCGCGTTCTAGCTCGGCCCCGCCCCGTCCGGCCACCCGATGCCGGGCGGGGCTCTTTCAGACCACTCCCGTCTAGTAGCTCTCGTTCGGCGAAGCGGGGAGAGAAAAAAGTGGTGCCTCGCGAGCCGGCGCGAAGCGCCCAAAAAAGGCAACGCTGCACACGCGACTCCGGTGCCCCGTTGCGCCGCACACGCGACCTCGGCGCGCTCCCCTCGGCTCATCTCGCGACCCCAGCCCCGCCCCTGCTCAACCCGCGACCCCCGCCCGCCGCTTCGCGCATGCCACGACTCCGGCCTCCCGACGTACTCGCCCGGCCACTCGACCGCCGCGACCCGCCCATTCCGCTCAGAGCGGCGCATCGGCGGTCGAGCATCTTCGGCTCATCGGCGGGTGCGCAGACCCCGACTGCCACGGGTCACGTCTCCGCTGCGCAACACCTCCGGCGGCCCGGGCGTTCGCACCGACGGGAACACCGGAAACCTCACCACGGCGTCGGGCGCGCGCTATGCTCGGGGGATGCATCGTGTATCGGGTACGAGTTGGTGGCGCTCCGCGTAGGAGCGACCGCCCATTCGGGCCTGACCAGGGTCGTTCGTACGGACGGCCCTTTTTTCGTGTCCCGAAGTGGGAGGCGGGCGGGTGTCGTTCCGGCGGCGGCCCGCCGACCACCCACCGGGAGACGGATCATGAACGACCTGCTCGACACCACCACGGCCGGCACGGCCGTCGGCGCGACCACCCCCACCACACCGACCGACGCCATCGGTACCTCCGCCGCGCAGCTTCGCAGCGCCGAACTGGAGGAGCGGATCCGACACGAGCCCGGCCGGTTTCGGGTGCTCACCGGCGACCGGCCGACCGGCCCCCTCCACCTCGGGCACTACTTCGGCACCCTGCACAACCGGGTGCGGCTCCAGGACCTCGGCGTCGAGGGATTCCTCATCATCGCCGACTACCAGGTACTGACCGACCGGGACGTCGCCGAGCGCCTGGTCGAATACGTCGAGGGCCTGGTGCTCGACTACCTGGCCATCGGGATCGACCCCGACCGCACCACCATCTTCACGCACAGCGCGATCCCGGCGCTGAACCAACTCTTGCTGCCGTTCCTCAGCCTCGTCTCGGTCGCCGAGCTGAACCGCAATCCGACCGTCAAGGACGAGATCGCGCACTCGCGGCAGGCCGCCGTCAGCGGGCTGATGTTCACCTACCCCGCCCATCAGGCCGCCGACATCCTGTTCTGCAAGGGCAATCTCGTCCCGGTCGGCCAGGACCAGTTGCCGCACGTCGAACTCACCCGGTCCATCGCCCGCCGGTTCAACGACCGCTACCCGACGGGCGGCCGGCCGGTCTTCCCCGTGCCCGACGCGCTGCTGTCGGCCGCGCCGCTGCTGCTGGGCACCGACGGCACCAAGATGAGCAAGAGCCGGGGCAACGCGATCCCGCTCGGGGCGAGCGCGGACGAGACGGCCCGGCTGATCCGCGTGGCCCGGACCGACGCCGACCGGCACATCACCTACGACCCCGTCGCCCGGCCCGGCGTGGCCGGCCTGGTGTTGTTGGCCGCGCTGTGCCAGGGGCGCGACCCGCACGAGGTGGCCGAGGAGATCGGCGCCGCCGGAGCCGCTGCGCTGAAGCGGACCGTCACCGAGGCGGTGAACGAGTTCCTGGCCCCGATCCGGGCCCGGCGCGCCGAATTCGCCCGCGATCCCGAGCAGGTCCGGCGCGTGTTGCGGGCCGGCAACGAGCGGGCGAACGCGGTGGCCGACGAGACGTTGCGCGAGGTCCGAACGGCGATGCGCAGCATGTACTGAAGGGAAGGCGGCAACCGAAGCACCGCCCGGACGGTGGTCGCGGCCCCGTCATCACCCGCCGCGACCCCGTCCCGCCTCTCAGGCCGCCACCCCCGTTCGCTCCGCCGCCGCCCCCCGCGTCCCCGTCTCCACCGTCCGCTCCCGCATCAGGAACGCCACCACCACCGCCGACCCGAGCAGCACCGCCGACCCGGTCCACAGGGCCAGGTGCAGGCCGTCGATGAACGCCGTCGAGGCGGCCTCGCGCACGACCGGCGGCGCCGTACCCAGGTGCCCGATGCCCCCGCCCCCGCCGGACGTGCTCGCGTCGACCACCTTCCGGGCCTGGTCCGGCGGTACGTTCGCCCGATCCAGAAGGTCGCCCAGCCGACTCGACATCCGCGCCGTGAGGACCGCGCCGAGGGCGGCGATGCCGACCACGCCGCCCAGTTCGCGCGCGGTGTTGGAGATCGCCGAGGCCATGCCGGCCCGGGCCGGTTCGACCCGGGACATCACCGCGACCGAGATCGGCGTGAAGCACAGGCCCATGCCGCCACCCAGGAACGGCAACACCCAGCAGAACTCCAGGTACGTCACGTCCTTGCCGTAGAAGGACAGCCCGCCCAGCGCGATCCCGCACATCGTCAGCCCGATCACCAGCGGCAGACGCGGCCCGATCCGGCCCGCCACCCGACCGGAGATCGGCGCCGCGACCATGATCGCCAGGGTCGACGGGAACGACGCGAACCCGGCCTCGGTCGGCGTGTACCCGAGCACGTCCTGGAGGTAGAGGCCGAGGAAGAAGAACGCGCCGAACATCCCGAAGCTGACCGCGAATCCGCCCCACACGGCGGCGCCGATCACCCGGTCGCGCAGGAAGCCGACATCGAGCATCGGTTGGGCGGCCCGCAGTTCGACCACCACGAAGCCGACCAGCGCCACCACGGCCAGTGCGCCGGCGCCCAGTACGCGGGCCGAGGTCCAACCCTCGGCGGGACCCTCGATCAGCGCGAACACCAGCGCGCCGACGGCCGGTACGCCGAGCAGCACGCCCGGCACGTCCAAGCGACCGCGCCGTTCGGCGAACTCCGGGAGCACGAGGGCGCCGATCACGACCCCGGCCACGCCGATCGGCACGTTGATCCAAAACACGCTCGCCCACCCGAACGCGTCCACCAGCGGACCGCCGATCGCCGGTCCGAGCGCCAGCCCCGCACCGGAGACCCCCGACCAGATGCCGATCGCCCGAGCGCGCTCCCGATCGTCGGTGAACACGTGCCGGATGATCGACATGCTGCCCGGCAACAACAGCGCACCGCCGACGCCCTGGACCGCGCGCCCGGCGATCAGCGTCGCCAACGACCCGGCCAGCGCGCACGCCACCGACCCCGCCGTGAAGACGCCGAGGCCGATCAGGAACACCCGGCGCCGGCCGTACCGGTCGCCCAGCGTGCCGCCGGTGAGCAGCAGCGCGGCGAAGACCAGGCTGTAGCCCTCCATCACCCACTGGAGTCCGCTGACCCCGGCGTCGAGATCGCGGTCGATGCTCGGCAGCGCGTTGGACACCACGACGTTGTCGAGCATCGCCACGAACAGCGCCACGCACAGCGTGGCCAGGATCAGCCCCTTGCGCGGCGCGCCGGCCCGATCCGACCCGGATATCGACCCCGCCCCCGACTCGGAGGACTCGTGCGACATGACTCTCCCTAACAGTGTTAGTTGATCCCTAATGGTGTTAGATTGCATCGCCGCGCCCCCCGGCGCAAGAGAATTGATCCGAGCCGCGTCCGAAGCCGGTTCGCGACGCGCCCGAATGCGGAAGAGAATCGACCTGATTCCGAGGGAGGATCGACCGCACGAGGTCGGCGGCAACGCCCTCGGCGGAGTCGACGACGAGGAGTGGGTATGACGGGCAAGGGCCGGGCGCGACCGGACGGCGCGCGCAAGCGGCCGGCGGTGACCCTCGACGCGCTGGTCGAGGCGGGCCTGGCCGTGCTCGAACGCGACGGCCTCGACGCGCTGTCGATGCGCTCGGTCGCGGCCGAACTGGAGGTGCGGGCACCGTCGTTGTACTGGCACGTGCGGGACAAGGAGGAGTTGCTGGACCTGCTCGCCGACGGCCTGCTCGGGCGCGGCGCCCACGAACTGCCGCCGATTCGCGGCGACTGGCGCGTGGATCTGCGCGAACTCGCTTGGTCCTTCCGGAAATTCCTCAAGGACAACCGGGATTCGGTGCGGGTCCTGATGGGTCGTTTCCCGTCCGGTCCCGGGATGGCGCCGGTGATGGAGCATCAGCTCGCCATCCTGGACGACGCGGGCTTCCACCGGCAGGACGCGGCCTACATCACCTATGGCCTGGGCCTGCTGGTGAGCGGATTCGTGTACAGCGAACAGCGCCCGATCAGCGCGGCGGTGGCCGCCGGGCTGCCCATCGGCGAGGCGGTGTCCGCGATCGGCGACACCATCGCCGCGTTCCCGGCTGACATCTACCCGCACCTGGTCGCGGCGGCGCGCGAACTCACCGGCCCGGACATCGACGAGCGCTTCACCTTCGTCCTGGAACGTTTCCTGGACGGCCTGGTCGCGCTGCCGCGCCGCCCGAAAGCCGAGCCGCCGGCAGCCGCCGACGCATGACCGATCGCGACCCCACCCGTCCGCTGCGTCACGATTCGCCCGCCGATCCGCCCCGCCCGTGCGGTGAGTTCACCAGCTATTAACCCGTCCTGTGCCCAACAGGGCGGTATTCGGTGGACGGTGGGGCAGTTCATCCAGGACAATCCGCCGTCGGACCGCCGGCAAGCGATGAGTTTCGGGGCGCCGGACGGTCCGAATCTCGGTATGGCACACAGCAACAACAGCACCGCACGGTTGGCTACGCGCGGTGCTGCGGACAGCCTTGGCCGCGTGTTCTCGAACCCGGCACAGAGCTGAATCCGTGAAGTCGATCGACCGCTGCTTCCGTTCGGAATCAGCCCATCAGCTGGGGGATACATGGACCGGATCAAGGCGCTTGCGGCGTTGCCGTGCGGGCGCCGATCCAAGTGGGTCGTGCTGGCCTTGTGGGTGGTGCTGCTCGTTGCGGCGGCGCCGCTGGCAAGCAAGCTGACCGATGCACAGAACAACGAAGTCTCGTCGTGGCTGCCCGCCGACGCCGAGTCCACGAAGGTGATCAACGAGCAGAAGGACTTCCGCCCCGACACCACGGTGCCGGCCGTGGTGGTCTACGAACGTTCGTCGGGCCTGACCCAGGCGGACCAGGACGCGATCCTCGCCGACCGCACGAAGTTCGGCACCGCCAAGGGCGTGACCGGCAAGATCGAGGACACGAGCTTCGACAAGGACCACAAGGCCGCCCAGATCCTGGTTCCGATCAGCATCAAGGACGGCGGCTGGAACGATCTCGGTGACGCGGTCGACCAGCTCAAGGAAGCCCTGAAGGACAACCCGACGGGCCTGAAGTCGTACGTCACCGGCCCCGCCGGGCTCGGCGCCGACCAGGCCGAGTCGTTCGAGGGCATCGACGGCACACTGCTCTACGCCACCCTCGGCGTGGTGGTGCTGATCCTGCTGTTCACCTACCGCAGTCCCGTCCTGTGGCTGCTCCCGGTGATCTCGGCGGTGGTGGCGCTGTTCAGCGCCCAGGCCGTGGTGTACCTGTTCACCAAGGCCGGCCTGGTCGTCAACGGGCAGAGCGCGGCCATCCTGACCGTGTTGATCTTCGGTGCCGGAACCGACTACGCGCTGCTGCTGATCGCGCGCTATCGCGAGGAGTTGCACCGGTACGAGGACCGGCACGAGGCCATGGCGGCGGCGATGTTCCGCGCCGGACCGGCGATCGTGGCCAGCGCCGCCACCGTCGGCGTCGGCATGTTGTGCCTGATGGCCGCCGAGATGCAGTCCACCAAGGGCCTGGGCCCGGTCTGCGCGCTCGGTGTCCTGGTCGGCCTGATCGCGATGACAACGCTGCTGCCCGCGCTGCTCGTGATCGTCGGCCGCTGGGTGTTCTGGCCGGTGCGTCCGCAGTTCGAGCCGGACGCGATCACGCACGACGAGAAGGGCGTCTGGGCCCGGGTCGGCCGCAAGATCTCCGGCGGTCCCCGCGTGGTGTGGATCATCACCGCGGTCATCCTCGGTGTGATGACCATCGGCCTGACCAACCTCAACGGCGACGGCATCGCCAACAAGGACTCCTTCACCAACAAGCCGCAGTCGATCCACGGCCAGGAGGTGTCGGAGCGCTACTTCCCCGCGGGCTCCGGTGACCCGATCGTGGTGATCGGCAAGGAGTCCACCGCGGCGGCGTTGATCCAGGCCATCCAGGGCACCCCCGGGATCGCTCCGGGCCAGGTGCACCAGACCGGTGCGGTGAACGGCCGGGTCCAGATCGAGGCGACGATGATCGCGTCGCCCGACTCGAAGGCGGCCAACGGCACCGTCGATCGGGTACGCGACTCGGTGCACGGGGTTCCGGACGCCGCGGCCAAGGTCGGCGGCGGTACCGCGACCCGCATGGACATCACCTCGGCGTCCGAACACGACGACATGGTGATCATTCCGCTGATCCTGCTCGTGGTCCTGATCGTGCTCGGCCTGCTGCTGCGGGCGGTGGTGGCGCCGCTGGTGCTGATCGCCACCGTGGTGCTGTCGTTCGCCGCGGCCCTCGGGATCAGCGTGTTCACCTTCGAGCACCTGCTCGGCTTCAAGGGCACGGACGTCGGCTTCCCGCTCTTCGTGTTCGTGTTCCTGGTGGCGCTCGGCATCGACTACAACGTGTTCCTGATGAGCCGGGTCCACGAGGAGTCGAAGCGACACGGCACCCGACGCGGCATGCAGATCGGCCTGGCCGCGACCGGTGGCGTGATCACCTCGGCCGGCCTGGTGCTGGCCAGCACCTTCGCGGTGCTCGGCACGCTGCCGATCGTCGCGTTCGCCGAGATGGGCTTCACCGTCGCGCTCGGCGTGCTCCTGGACACCTTCATCGTGCGCTCGGTCCTGGTCACCGCACTGACCCTGGACATCGGCCGCAAGATCTGGTGGCCGAGCAAGCTGGCCGAACACCCGGAGGAGGACGACCCGGAGCCCGGCGGCGGCGACACCCGCGAGGGCGTACTGGTCGGCTGATCCGGTAGCGCAAGACCGGAGGGTGGTGAGCGGATTTCCCCCGCCCACCACCCTCTTCGCGTTTCTCTGATCGGGTCACGGATCACGGGTCACGGAATCGGCGCGTCGAGGCACGAATACTTGTCGACGGTCGAGGCGATCGGCTTGTAGCTGCTGATCCAGCCCGGGGCCTGGATGGGTATCTGGGGCAGCGATACCTGGATCGCCTCGATCCAGGCGCTGCTGTCCACGTACTCCTTGATGATCCCCGCCAACCGTCGGCAATCGGCGCGATGGCCTTTCGGGAGCCCGATGCCGTAGTGCTGCGGGGCGCCGATGGTCAGGTCGGGGATCACCCGGAATCCGGCTGCCGCATTCAGGTTCGCGTAGCCGTACAAAATGGTCTGATCCGTCGAGACTGCGGTCACCTGACCACTCTGGAGGTCCTCCATGCACGTATGCGCATCGGCCTCGATCAGCAGGTCCACCTTCTGCTTCCGCAACTGTTCCAGCGCGTTCTCCGAGGTGGTCCCCTCCCAGGTGCACACACGCTTGCCGGTGAGGTCCGCCAGCACCTTGATATTCGCGTCGTTCGGGCCGACCAGGAATCCCTGCCGAGTGGTGAGGTAAGGGCCGACGAAATCGATCTGCCTCATACGTTCGGGGGTGATGGAAAAGGATCCGACCACCAGGTCGACCTGGCCGGACCGCAGTTTGGTGATCCGGTCCTTGGAGGACACCTCCGTGGGCGAGATCTCGATCTTCAGTTTCGTTTTGAGCATCGTGGTGAGCAGCACATCGGTACCGGATCGCTGGTACTTGTCCAGGAGCGAGACACCGGGGAGATCGTTGTGCATGCCGACGACGATCAGGGACTTGTCGAAGAATTGCCGGTCGGTGGAATCGTTCGTGCAGGCGACGAGTGTCAGTGCGACGAGCAGCAGGCACGCGACCCGGCGTCGAAGGGTCTTCGTGTTCATCCGGTTCGTTCGTCTCCCTCAGTCGTGCAGGATCGCGGTCGCCACGGATACGTTCATCGCGCAGCCCGGGTCGGTGTGCACCGTCATCGTGGCCTCGACGGTGCTGCGGGATCCGCCGAGCGCGAGGTCGACGGTGGTCCCTCCGGGGATGCCGTCCACCGCGACGGGTCGCCCCGGGCCGGTCAGGAGCAGGTCGAGCCTGGTCTGCGGTACACACGCCTGGGCTCGTTCGTCGGCGTCTCGCACCGCGAGGGTCAGGCGCAGATGGGTACGGCCCGGCGCGCCCTTCACCTTGATGTAGACGCGACCGCCGTCCGGAACCGACATCGCGTGCGCGACCTCGACTCGTCCGGTGACGTCGACCTCGCCGTGCACGCGCAGGTATTCGGTCCACACGAAGGCGGCCATCACGCAGATGAGGGAGACCACGGTGATCGACACCCGCCCCCGCTCGGAGCCCACGAGCGCCAACGCGCGTAGCACGGTGGCCAGGAGGGCGATGCCCATCAGTACGTGGATTCCGGTGAACTGGTCCTCCGGGCCGCCGGGATTGCGGAGCAGGGCCGTGGTCACCAGCGCGATGACCACGCAGAAGGGCGGCAGGCGCCATCTTCGCGAGTCGTCGGCGAAGATGCTGACGATGACGTTGCCCATCACCTGGGCGATGGCGATGGCGCCGCGGCCCTTGGACTCGGCCGACAACCGATCCGGGGGCTCGTCTTCGCCGATTGCCGCTTCCGGCGCGGTGCGTTTGCCGGGTTTCGCGTCCGGGGATTCGTCGGCGTCGGATCTCGCGTTCACGAGCCCTGGACCGGTCCCGGTCGGTATCCGCCGTGGACGTCGCCCACGACCCGCTCGATCGCGATCGCGCCGGGGCCGTAGGCGTGCGCGCCGCCGCCCGATCCGGCTATCGATCGGGCCGCCTGCTCGATGCATCGGGTCAGGGCCGGCGCGCTGAGGTCGCGGGCGTCCAGCCAGGTGCCGATCGCGAGTTCCAATGCCTCCCGGTCGCGCTCGTTCAGACTCGCGATGGCCCGCGTGGCCGGCTCGACGTTGGCCGTGCCCCGGTCGGGGACCCGGTTACGACCCGGAAGGAGCCGACCCAGGAACGCCCGGCCGCGGTGCGCAGCGTCGTCGGCGATCTGCTCCTGGGTCGACGCGAGTACCTGCATTCCCATCGTGGCCGCTGCGGCAGTGACATAGGGGACGATCTGGGCCGCTGCGGCCAGCAGTTCCGTCATCGGGCACTCCGATTCTTGGACGCGATCACGCGCCCGGAAACGCCCTCCCGGGTCGGGAGGGAACGAGGCTGCTTCCCGTATTACCGGGGGTCGACGGCTTTTTGGCGGAACTCGCCCGATTCCTCACCAGGCGTCGATCGCGCACCTCGCCGCGGCGGGTCGTGCGTAAACCGGCTCGTCACTCCCGTGGTGTCGAGTGTGCTGCATGCCGCGGCCCGCGGGGCGAAAACGGGAAAATTCTCCGCGCGGAAAGGAGGTTGGTCGATGAGCGGGGGCGGGAGCCGGTTCGGCGCGCGGGGTTGCCCCGGTGAGCGGACCGGGCTCGGGCCTACGCCCGGGCGCGCAGCGCCTCCGTGAACCATGCGAAGACCGGGGCCGCGCTGGGCCGGGTGGGCCAGCCGTTGATGATGCCGAGCAGGGTCCAGTAGCGTTCCGCGCGCGGGTCGTTGCCCACCTCCATCCGCTCCACCAGCGATGCGACGAAGGCCGCGTCGGCCGGGCGGCCGAAGGCCGTCGCATAGGCCGCGATCAGCTCGGTGACCACCGGCTCGGCCGCGGTCGAGGTCGGCTCGATCCCGGCCGCGCGGGCCGCCTCGACACGCTCCCGGGTGAGTTCGGACAGCCGCTCGTAGGTGCCCTGGGGCAGCTCGTTCGGGCGGTCGCGCGCCTGGTACTCCGCCATTCGCCGGATCGACGCGCGGAAGTCGGGGTCGGTGACCAGTTCGCCGAGGTCGACCCACGCCTCCAACTGCTCCTGGGTCGGATCGTCCGGCAGGCTCGGCAGCCCGCAGCGCATCCGGGCCAGGAAGTCCGGGTCCACGTCCAGGTCGGCGAAGGTCGCGTCGAGGAAGTCGGTGATCAGCTTCCGGCGTTCCTCGTCGGACAGTCGGGCGAGTTTGTGCATCAGATTCATCTCCTCGGGACTCGAACCCCGCCCGGCCACCGCGCGCAGTACGGCCCGACGCAATCGCAGCGTCTCGATCTGCGTGTCCAGCGCCCGCGCGTGTGCGTCGGCGACCTCGGCGACGGTGACCTCGCGGGCCAACACCCGTTGGATGGTCGCCAGGTCGACGTCGAGGTCGCGCAGCGTGCGCACGAGTTCGAGACGGGCCAGTGCGTCGACGTCGTACAGCCGGTAGCCGGCGGGACTTCGTCGGGTGGGCGGCACGACCCCCGCGTCCGCGTAGAACCGGATCGTGCGGACCGACAGACCGGTCCGTCGAGCCAGGTCGCCGATCGAATACAGGGGCGCGCCGTCCATGTCCCTCACCGTGCCGTCTCCACCCGGTGGAGACTCAAGTCCGAACCCCGAGGGTATGGCCGCCGAGGCCGGGCCGGATCGGCACCCGGCCCCCGTCCCCCGGCCCCGGACCGGATCAGCCCTTGAGCCCGATCCGGTCCATCAGCACCATGCCGTCGTTGCTCAACACCATGCCCACCACCGTCGACCGGTGGAACGCGGTGACCACCGACGACTGGTACGTCCACAGCGGTGCGTCCTGCTTCAGCTGCGCGGCGACCGCGGTGTAGGCGGCCTTGCGCTGCGCCGGGTCGTTGGTCGTCCGGGCCCGGTCCAGGTTCTGGTCGACGGTGGGGTTCGCGTACAGCAGGTAGTTGTTCGGGCTGGTGCTGTAGAGGTTCACGTACAGCCCGGGCTCGGCATCCGAGAGGTAGTAACTGAACATCGCCGCCTGGTAGTTCTTGTTGATCACGATGTCGGTCTGGAACGCGGCGATCGGCATCGGCGCGATCTTGACCGCGATGTTCCGCAGCGCGCGGAGCGAGGTCATGATGTATTCGGCGGTCCGCTGCGCGTTGGCGTTCTGCGGGATGGAGTAGGTGAAGTCGAGCGGCTTGCCCTCCGCGGCCAACTCGTCGAGCAGCCGCTGCGCCTCCGCACGGTCGGTGCGCTGGACGGTCTCGGTGCCCGCGTCCACGAGCGGGCTCTCCGGCGGGAAGATGCTGTGCGTGGGTGTGCCGTTGCCGCTGAACGAGATCTTGTTCACCTCGTCCGCGTCGAGGGCGAGTTGCACCGCACGCCGGGCGCGCACGTCGTCGAACGGCGCGCGCTTGTTGTTGAAGTAGATCGACTCGCCGCCGATGATCGTGACGATCTTGGTCTCCAGGCCCTTCTGCCTGGCCTTGACCGGGTCCTCGGCGTTGACCGAGACCTTCATGTCGGCGCCGCCGGAGTAGACCGTCTCCAGGCCCTGGGTGCTGTCCTGGATGACCTTGAACACCACGGTGTCGGCGTACGGCTTGGCGGTGCCCTGCCAGTAGCCGCGGTTCTTGACGAAGGTGATGTGGTCGCCGGTGGTCCACTCCTTGAAGGTGTACGGGCCGGCGCCGACGGGGTTGCGGGCGAAGCCGGCCGGGTCCTTGCGGTACGCGGTGGGGGAGACGATGAACGACAGGTTCGAGGCCACGATGTGGTCGAAGTTGGCGTTCGGGCCGGTCAGGGTGATCTTCAGGGTGGTGGGATCGACCACCTCGGTCGCCTTGACCGCCGCGATCGTGCCCGCCTGATACGACTTGCGCGCCGGCGCGGCGTGCTCGTCCCAGGTGAACTTGACCGCCGCCGCGTCGTACGGGGTGCCGTCGGAGAACTTGACGTTCGGCTTGAGCTTGAGCGTCCAGGACGCGTTGCCCGGGTCCGGGGTCAGGCTCTCGCCGATCTGCGGCATCACCTTGCCGGTCTTGGCCTCGTGCCAGAACAGCGAGTCGTAGACCGCGTTGAGCCGGCTGTTGTCGGTGTACGAATTGCTCAGCGCGCCGAACGGGTCCATCGAGCGCATGTCGCTCGCCATCGCCACGGTCAGCGTGCCGCCGGGCTTGGGCGCCACCGTGGAGGTGTCCGCGTCCTTGCCCGCCGCGTCGTCACCGCCGCCGCACGCGCCGAGCACCAGACAGGCGGCGACGGCGGGGACCACGGTGCGCACGATTCGCCCGACGGGCGCGCCCGCTCGGGCGCCGGGGCGGGCGGGGCCGGGATGCTCACGTGCGATGTCCATGCGTGCGCCTCGTTTCGCTCGGTGCCTCGACCCCTTAGGGGCGGTCGGAGGCGGAGCGTAATCGAAGCGGCGAACGATCTTTGTCGCGCTTTTTCGGGTAGTGATGGACGTTTCGCCGTATGCATGGGGTGAGTTGCCCGCCGGACGGGAGCCCTCGTCCGCCGACGAGGGCTCCCGTGACGGTGTGTCAGCGGATGAAACTGACGGTGCGTCAGTATCGGACTGGCGGTGCGTCAGCGGATCGGGCGCAGGGTCTTGCTCCACAGGACGGTGGACGTGGCATCCCGCAGATTGACCGTCAGGTTGCCCGACGGACCGTCGATCTCGACCTCGCCGAAGTGCTGGAAACCCTCCAGCGGCGAGAAGTTCGCGCGCGGCGGGGCGTGCACGAACTCGGCCTTCGGGCCGAAGGTGCCGTCCAGCGCGTTCGGGCCGAACGCGCCCGCGTTCAGCGGGCCCGAGACGAACTCCCAGAACGGGTCGAAGTCCTGGAACGCGGCCCGCGACGGGTCGTAGTGGTGCGCCGCCGTGTAGTGCACGTCGGCGGTCAGGAACACGATGCCCCGAACACCCCGGCGCTGCGCGGTGCGCAGGACCGTGGCGAACTCCATCTCCCGACCCAGCGGCTTGCCGGGATCGCCCTGCGCGACACCCTCCTGCGCATTGGCGCCGTCCGGCACCACCAGGCCCAGCGGCAGGTCGTTGGCGATCACCTTCCACGTGGCCCGACTGCGCGAAAGACCCTCGATCAGCCACTCGCGCTGCCGGTCGCCGAGCATGCCGCGCCTGGGGTCGGCGTAGCGGTTGTCGTCGTTGCGGTCCTTGTACGTGCGCATGTCCAGGACGAACACGTCCAGGTGCCGGCCGAAGGACAACTTGCGGTACACCCGGTCGTCGCCGATCGGCACCCACTCGCGAAACGCCTGCTTGGCCCGCGCGGCGAGCACGTCGATGCGCTTCTCGGTGTAGCGCGCGTCGTCGAGGATCTGGCCCGGGTACCAGTTGTTGCGCACCTCGTGGTCGTCCCACTGGTTGATCTGGGCGACCTCGGCGGTGAACGCGCGGTAGTTGCGGTCCAGCAGGTTGTACGCGAACTGGCCGCGGTACTCGGTCAGCGACTCGGCGACCTTGGACTTCTCCGGGGTGACCACGTTGCGCCAGATCCGGCCGTCGGGCAGCTTGACGCTCTCCACCAGCGGGCCGTCGGAGTAGACGGTGTCGCCGCTGTGCAGGAAGAAGTCCGGGCGCAGCCGGCGCATCTGCTCGAAGATGGTCATCCCGCCCAGGTCGGGGTTGCTGCCCCAGCCCTGGCCGACACAGTCGCCCGACCACAGGAAGCGCACATCGGAGCGGCTGTGCTCGTGCGGCGCGGTGACCAGCGAGCCGGTGATCGCCTCGCCGGCCGCGCCGCGCTCGCCCTCGACCCGGACCCGGTAGTGGATCCGCTTGCCCGCCGGCAGATCGCGCAGCCGGACCCGACCGGTCAGGTCGCCGTCGGGGGTCAGCCACGGGCCGCGGACGCGGCAGGCGTCGCGCAGGTCGGGCCGGGTGCCGTACTCGACGATCAGTCGACCGGGCGAGTCGGCGCGGCCCCACACGATCGCGGAGGACGCGGTGACGTCGCCGCTCTGCACGCCGTGGCTCAGCGCGGGCCGGCCGGACGCGACGAAGGCGGGCGCGTCCGACGTCGAGGCCGAGGCGGAACCGGCGCCCAGGACGGGGGCGATCGCCAGGCCGGCGCCGACGACGGAGCCGGTACGCAGGAGGGTCCTTCTGTCCACTGATGTCATGGACATGTGTGTAGTGGCGTCGGGCGAAGCGGGGGCGAACGCCGGCTTGACGGTTCGTCAAGACTGGTCGGCGGGCCGGGGGCGGATCCGCCCGCCGGCCTGCGGTCGAGGAGGCGGCCGGTGCGGGGGCGGCGGCTCGCCCGGGTCCTTCCGGGGGGTGATCGTGGTCAAGTCGGTCGGCCGCGCGGCCGATACCTCCGACGACGTGCCCACGTTCCGGAGGAGACCCACTCGTGCCCTCGCTCGCCCGTGTCGCCGCCCCCCTCGCCGCCGCCGGCCTCGTGCTCACCGGGCTCGCCGCGCCCACCGCGCATTCGGCGCCGGCCGCGCCGACGTCGAGCTATGCGGCGCTGGGCGACTCGTACAGTTCGGGGGTGGGCGCGGGCGACTACCTGCCCGGCGGCGGCGACTGCAAGCGCAGCGCCAACGCGTACCCCTCGCTGTGGCATCGGGCGCACCCGGCGGCGGAGTTCGCCTTCGCCGCCTGCTCCGGCGCGACCACCGCGCAGGTGCTGGGCGGGCAGACGTCCGTGTTGAACGCCGACACCACGCTCGTGACGATCAGCGTCGGTGGCAACGACGTCGGCTTCGCCGACACGATCCGTACGTGTGTGCTCGGCGCCGATCGGGACTGCGCGGACGCGGTGGCGACGTCGACGGCGTATACGCGCGACCGGCTGCCGGCCGACCTGGACGCCACCTACGCGCGGATCCGGCTGCTCGCGCCGCATGCGCGGCTGGTGGTGCTCGGGTATCCGCGCCTGTTCGAGTTGGGCGGTTGCCTGTTCGGGCTGAGCGAGGCCAAGCGGCGGGTGCTGGACGAGGCGGCCGACGTCCTGGACGAGACGACGGCCGGGCGCGCGGCGGCGGCCGGCGCGGACTTCGCGGACGTACGGGACCGGTTCGCCGGCCATGGGGTCTGCGGGGCCGACGAGTGGCTGCACGGAGTGACGTTGCCCCTGGACGAGTCGTACCACCCGACCGCGACGGGGCAGGCGAAGGGGTATCTGCCGGGGTTGGTCGCGGTGGCGGGGTGAGCCGGGCGCGGCCCGCGTGTGGTTCAGGTCGGGCCCTCGGTCAACACCTCGCCGAGCGCGGTGCGTTGGTAGCGGACCGAGCGGCCCACGCGCAGGCCGGTGATCAGCCGGGCGCGGCGTAGTACGGCCAGGTGGTCGCCGACGGTGCCCAGGGGTAGGTTCAGCCGGGCGGCGAGTTGGGTGGTGGTGGCCGGGATGTGCAACGCGCGCAGGATCAGCGCGCGCGTGCCGCCGAGCAGGTCGGCCAGCGCCGCGTCGTCGGAGGGGGCCGGGGCGCCCAGGAGTTCGGCTACGCCGCGCGCGGGATAGACGATGGCGTACGGCCACGGCGGCTCCACGTAGGCGATGCTCGCGCCGAACGCCGAGGGCACGAACAACAACCCCGCGCCGCCGAGCACGATCGTGCCGTTGTCCTGGTGGCCGGCCACCTCGATCGTGCCCTCGTCGTGCCAGCGCAGCCGGGGCGACAGGTCGCTCAGCGCGGCGCCCCAGCCGTAGGTGGTCAACCGCCCGGCGGTGCGCACCAGATCGTGCTGCAACACCGCGTGCAGCGCCGGCCACTCCGGTTCGAGCAGCGTGGTCCACGCCGCCTCGATCGCGTCCGCGAGCCGCGCGACCACGTCGGGTGCCTCGAACAGCGCGCGCGCCGCAGCCGACGGCGGGCGCATCCCGGCCAGGTTGCGCGCCAGCTCGCCCCGGGCCCGGTCGAGCGGGGTGGCCCGTACCGCGGCGAGTTCGTCCCCGATGCCGGTCGGTATCCCCGCCGGCGGCGGGTGCAGGAAGTCGGCGTTGTAGGCGCCGCGCCGATACAGCGAGGTCATCGCGGCGACCGCCGCCATCTCCCGGCGCAGCCGCTCGTACGCGGGCCGCAGCCGCTCGATCCACGGCCGCAGCGGCCCGGCGTTATGACTGCCCGCGAGGGTTCGCAACACCAATACGGTCTCGCCCAGCGGGGAGATCGCGAACCTGCTGCGCGCCACGTCGGCCGGCCCGACCTCGATCCTGAGCACCCGACACCTCCCGCCCGCAGCCTCCCAGGTTTCGGCCTGTGCCGAAAGCTTGGCCCACGCCCGGCGCGCCTCGGCAGGCTCGCCGCATGATCGGTGACGACGTCAGACCGGCGACCTACCGCGAGATCTTCGCGGTGGGCGCCTTCCGGGTGCTCTTCGGTTCCTACGTACTCCTGCTGATCGGCGACACCGTGCGGATGCTCGCGCTCGCGGTGCTCGTCTACGAACGCACCGGCTCTCCGGCGCTGTCCGCGCTCGCGTATGTGGCGGGATTCGTGCCGCAGGCGTTCGGCGGGGCGCTGTTGCTCTCGCTGACCGACCGGCTGCCGGTGCGGGCGGCGATGGCGGGCTACGACCTGATCCGCTGCGTCATGGCGCTGGTGCTCGCGGTCGACGTGTTGCCCGTGTGGGCGGTGTTGGCGCTGCTCGCGAGCGTCGGCCTGGTCAGCCCGGTCGCGGGTGCGGCCCGGCAGCGCATCCTGCCCGAACTGCTGCACGGTGACGCCTATGTGCTGGGCCGCTCGGTGTTCGGGGTGACGGCCGGGGCGATGCAGGTGCTCGGGTACGCGGTCGGCGGGGTGTTGCTGGCGCTGGTCGGGCCGGGCGGTGCGCTGGTGTTCGCCGGGGTCGTGGCGCTGGTGTCGGCGGTGGTGGTGCGCTTCGGGCTGGCGCGCGAGACGGCGGCGCAGGGGGACGGGGCTGAGGCGGGCGGCGACGGCGGGCCGGCGCCTCGGCCCGAGGGCACGATACGGGCGACGTGGCGGGTCAATCGCGAACTGCTCGCCGATCCGGTCGTGCGCGGGCTGCTGCTGGCGCAGTGGGTGCCGGCGAACCTGATCGTGGCCGCCGAGGGGGTGATCGTGCCGTACGCGCCCGATCACGCGGGGCTGTTGTACGGCTCGGCCGCCGCCGGGATGTTGCTCGGCAATCTGCTCGTGGGGCGCTTCGTCCGGCCGGCCCGACGGGAGCGGCTGGTGCCGTGGCTGGCGCTCCAACTCGGTATCCCGCTGCTGTTCGTCGCCGCGAGCCCGCCGGTGGCGGTGACGGCCGCGCTGTTCGTGCTCTCCAACGCGGGCTTCGCCTACCAACTCGGCCTGCAACGCCGGTTCCTGGCCGCAGTCCCGAAGGCGGGCACCGGGCAGGCGATGGGGCTGGCGATGACCGGGACGATGACCCTCCAGGGCGTGAGTATGGCCGGCGCCGGAGCCCTGGCCGGGGTGTTCGACCCTGGGCATGTGATCGCGCTGTCCGGCGTGGCGACGATCGTCGGGACGGCCATGGTGTGGCGGATGTTGCGGCCCGGGGACGTGCCGGCGGCGCAGGCCGCGGTGGTGTGAACGGCCGGTGGGGGACTGGTCCGACTTCTGCGCGGCTTTGCGCGGCTTCGCGCGGCGAAATCGCCTTCGGGATGTCGATCCGACATTCTGTGCGCCGGGATGTCGAGAACGGTCGGCCGACTCCGACCCGGATACGAGCGGCCCGCAGGGGCCGACGCAGTGCACGCACGAGGAGCGAAGTCATGAAGTTCATGTTGCTGATCTACAACCGCCCGGGTTTCGTGGAGGAGCTGTCCGAGGCCGAGCGCAACGAGCTGTTCGGCGAGGTCGGCACGATCATGGCCGAGCTGACCGCGTCCGGTGAACTGCTCGGCGGCGAGGCGCTCGCCGACCCGACGCAGACCAAAACGGTCCGGACGCGGGACGGGGTGCCGGCGGTCACCGACGGTCCGTTCATGGAGGCCAAGGAGCACTTCGCGGGCTATCTCCTCGTCGAGTGCGAGAGCACCGAGCGGGCCACCGACATCGCCGCCCGCTGGCCGGACGCCAAGCGGTGGGCGATGGAGGTACGGCCGGTGATGTCCGAGTCGGGGACGGAGATGTGAGCATGGACGCGCCCGCCGAGGACCTGCTGCGGGAATTGGCCCCGCAGGTCCTCGGTGTGCTCGTCCGCCGACACGGCCAGTTCGACGCGTGTGAGGACGCCGTACAGGAGGCGCTGCTCGCGGCGACCGTGCAGTGGCCGGTGGACGGGCTGCCCGATCATCCGTTCGGGTGGTTGCTCACCGTGGCCGATCGGCGGTTGATCGACCACTGGCGCAGCGAACGTGCCCGGCGCAACCGCGAGGAGCGGCTCGCCGCCCAGGCGCCGGCCGACGAGCACGTGGCGCCCGCGCCCGACGGGGAGCCGACCGGCGCCCACGACGACGCGTTGACCCTGCTGTTCCTGTGCTGCCATCCCGCGCTGTCGGGGGCCTCGCAGGTGGCGCTGACGCTGCGCGCGGTCGGCGGCCTGACCACGGCGCAGATCGCCGACGCCTTCCTGGTCCCCGAGGCCACCATGGCGCAGCGGATCAGCCGGGCCAAGCAGCGGATCAAGGCGGCCGGCGGCCGATTCGGCACCCCCGCCGGGCCCGAGGCGATCGAGCGGCTCCGGGCGGTGCTGCATGTGCTGTACCTGATCTTCAACGAGGGCTACACCGCCAGTTCGGGCCCCGACCTGCACCGCACCGACCTGACCGCCGAGGCGATCCGGCTCACCCGGGCGATACACCGGCTGCGGCCGGACGACGGCGAGATCGCCGGGCTACTGGCGCTGATGTTGCTCACCGACTCGCGGCGGGCCGCGCGGACCGGCGCCGACGGCGCGCTGATCCCGCTGGCCGAGCAGGATCGGACCCGCTGGCATGCCGAATCCATCCGCGAGGGCACGGACCTGGTCACCGACGCGCTCACGTGGGGGCCGCCGGGGCCGTACCAGGTCCAGGCCGCGATCGCCGCGGTGCACGCCGAGGCGGCGCGCGCCGAGGATACCGACTGGCCGCAGATCCTCGCGCTGTACCGGCTCCTCGCCCACCTGTCGCCGGGGCCGATGGTCACCCTGAACCAGAGCGTCGCGGCGGCGATGGTGCACGGCCCGCAGGCCGGCCTGGACCTGCTCGACACGCTGGCGGGGGACGAGCGCATGGCCGGCCGGCACCGGGTCTGGGCGGTACGGGGCCACCTGCTCGAACTGGCCGGGGACCGCGAGGCGGCCCGGGAGGCGTACCGCGAGGCGGCCCGCCGCACCACGAGCCTGCCGGAGCGCCGCTACCTGGAGATACGCGCGGCACGGGTGGGCGAGGGCGCCTGAAGAACTTCCGGGGGGATTTTTCGTCGTCGATGTCGAGAACGTGTCGCCGGGTCCGACCTCACCATGAGAACAGCGGAAACGGCCGGAATCCCCCGATCCCCCGCCCTCCGATCCTCCCAGGGAGCACCTCATGCGCAAGATCCTCTACATGGTCCACCAGTCGGTCGACGGTTACATCGAGGGCCCCAACGGTGAGTTCGACTGGCCGACGATGGGTCCGGAGCTGTCCGACTTCGGGCAGACCATCAACGAAGGGGTCGACACGTTCCTGTACGGCCGCGTGGTGTGGGAGATGATGGCCGGCTACTGGCCGATCGTCGAGACCATCTCCACCCATCCGCACGACCTGCGGTTCGCGCCGGTCTGGCGGGCCACCCGCAAGGTCGTGGTCTCGACCACGCTGAAGCAGGCGGAGCACGGCGCCGAGGTGATCGGCGCGAACGTGGCCGCGGACGTCGCCGCGCTCAAGGCCGAGCCCGGCAAGGACATCCTGCTGAGCGGCGGCGCGGGACTGGCCAATACGCTCACCGAACTGGGCCTGATCGACGAGTACGCGCTCTTCGTGCACCCGGTGATCCTGGGCGGCGGCAAGCCGGTCTTCCGGAACGACGACGTGCGTCGTGGGCTGCGCCTGGTCGATACGCGAACCTTCGACGCCGGTGTGGTCATGGTGCGCTACGCGCGCGTCGAGAGCTGACCGGGTCGAGCCCGGGATTACGGGGGTGTCCCGGGCTCGCGCCTCAGACCCGGCCGGCCGCCCGGTCGGCGAGCCAGTCGTCGAACGCGGACCGGGCCTCGTCGGCGTCCTGCTTGGTCAACGGGCGGTTTTGGTGGGTGATTTCGAGGTGTACGCCGTTGGGGTCGAAGCAGTAGACGGAGTACCAGACGCCCTCGTGGTCGATCGGGCCGCGCACCTCGACGCCGTGTCGGCGGATCTGCTCGGCCATCGCGTCGACCTCGGCGGGTGAGTCGACGGCGAGCGCGACGTGCCGAGTCCACCACTCCAGGCCGTCGGGGACCGGCTCGTACTCCTTGGCCACGTCGAAGAACGCGATGCACTCGCCGCTCGCGAGCGCGTAGAAGACGTGCAGGAACGGCGGGGTGACCTCGCCGCTGCTGGTGGTCCGGGACTCCTCGCGGACCGCGCCCGCGAGTTCGGCGCCGACCGCCTCGGTCCAGAAGCGGTGCGTCGCGGCCAGATCCCGGGTCTGGTAGGCGAGGTGATTCATCGCCACGGGTACTGCCATGGTGTGCTCCCGTCCGGTCGAGCTGTGGGCAACTCCCGTACATCACACACCATATCGCTGGTTGTATCGGCTCGGGTCGGTCGTGGACGCGTCAGGGGACGAGGTGGGTGGACGCGCGGCGATCCGGGCGGCGGGAGTGGTGGCCCGAGCGGTCGCCGACCAGGGCGGCCAGGCGGTCCAGGCCGGCGTCGATGCGGGCCGGGTCCAGGGCGCCGCCGGACAGGCGCAGCCGGTGGGCGGGTCCGATACCCGGGTCGTAGAAGTGCGCCATGGGCGTCCACAACACGCCGAACTCCCTTGCGGACACCTCCAGCAGCGCGTCGTCGACCACGAACGGGACGGTCAGCACGGTGAACAGGCCGCCGGCGGGGCTGTGCCAGTGCACTCGGCCGGCCAGTGGGCCGTGGCCGAAGCGGGCGGCGAGACCTTCGAGGAGGTGACGGGGGTTGTGCAGGTATACGCGTGCGGCCCAGGTGGTTCGGTCTGGGGTGTTGGTGTTCGTATTGGTATTGGTATTGGTATTGGTATTGGTGTTTGTGGTGGTGGGTGGGGTGTGGGTGCTTCGGGTGAAGGTGTCCACGTGTACGACCCGGCGGCGGGTGTCGAGGGTGTGCAGTGCCGGTGGGCGGTGGGGGTCGGCGGTGGTGGGTACGGGCGCCGGGCCGTAGGGGTCGTCCTCCAAGAGCAGGAGGTCCAAGTCGGCTACGAGATCGAGCAGTTCGTGTCTGGCGGGCAGGTCCAGGCTGATTCCGGCCGGAGTGGCGAAGTCCGGGACCAGGTACAGCGCTCGGGGGCGCAGTCCGGCGGCGCGGGCGCCGTGTACCTGGGCGGCGAGGTCGTCGAGGTCGACGCCGCGCGGGCCGTCGGCGACGGGGAGTACCGGCAGTTCGGTGAGGCGGGCGGCGCGGGTGAGGCCGACGTAGGTGGGCGCGACGGCAAGGACCACGTCGCGATCCGAACGGCGCAGCGCCCGCAACGCACGGGTCAGCGCCTCCTGATGCCCGTCGGCCGGCTCGGCGCGGGCCGGGTCGACGGGACGTCCGGCGGCCAGGGACACCGCACGCGGGTAGCGGTCGGCGACCTCGTCGAGCAGGGCGATCGAGCGCAGCACGGGGTCGACGCGTGCCGGGGCGATCCACGTATCGGGTGTCCGACTCGGGCTCATCGCACCTCCGTTGCCGCACTCGCCGGGCCGCCGATCCGGTGCGTGGGCCGGGGGATCGCCCGTAGGCGACGAGGCTAGGAGGGTGGCGCGTGGGAGGGGCGGGATCTGAGCAAAACGTGAGGTTCGGGGGGTGGGTGGTGGCGCCGGACGAGTCGGCGTGCGGTGGCTCGGGGCGCCGGGCGGCTCAGGGCGTGGGGTGGGCCGGGCGCCACATGGTGGTGACCACGTGGCCGGTGTCCAGGGTGATCGTATCGAGAGTGGTGAAGCCCGCCCGTTCGTAACGCGCGTTGTTGGCCGGGTTGCACGACTCGAGGTAGGCGGGCTCGCCGAGGGCGTCGATCCGAGCCAGGTTCTCGGTCAGCAGGCCCATGCCGAGGCCACGGCCGCGGTGGTCGTCGTGGGTGGCCAACAGGCTCAGGTAGAAGTGCGGTTCGCTCGGTTGCGCGTCGCCGAGCAGCTCGAAGATGCGCAGGATTGCGTCGGCGGTGGGGCGGTCG
Source organism: Embleya sp. NPDC055664 (assembly GCF_053618075.1). Taxonomy (NCBI): domain Bacteria; kingdom Bacillati; phylum Actinomycetota; class Actinomycetes; order Kitasatosporales; family Streptomycetaceae; genus Embleya; species Embleya sp. NPDC055664. The sequence continues at coordinate 18,777 of NZ_JBSHGZ010000037.1, read as the reverse complement.
GTGAGCTCGACCAGGAACGTCTCCAGATCGCTCTCCTCCTCCGCCGCCAACTCGCTCGCGCCCGGTGGGATCCACAGTGCCGCGGCCTCGACGTGCTCGGTGACCAGCGCCCAGGGGTGACGCAGCGCGGAGCCGGCGAGCAACCGCCAGAGCTGGGACGCCTGTTCGGCGCGACGCTCGACGTCGGGGAACGCCGGTCCCCACATGGGGTCGTGGAAGAAAGCGGTGGTCAGGGCGGCGACGATCGCGTCGACATCCGCGCTCGTCGCCACCCGTGCGGGTACGGGTTGGTACGGGGAAGTGCTCACACGCCCAGCCTAGGCCGACCCTGCCGGCGGCCCGCCCCAACCCCGTCCGGTCAGCCCGAATGCGCGGGCGTACGGGCCCATTCCCGTCGACGGCCGGGCCGAATTCGCGCGGTGGATGGACCCGCCCCCGTGCGTCAGCCGCGCGGGTGCGGAAGGGCACCCGAGCAGCCCAGGTCCGCGAGCCACTCCGCGGACGGCTAGGTGTATTGCCCATGGAGGTTGGTGACGGATCGCACGCGGTTGTGGTCTTCAACGGGTGCCGACGTGTCCGGGACGCTTGTGCCTGACGTCAGCAGTTGCCCAGGAGGCCACCGTCGTTGAACAGGTAGTTCTGGTCCGCATAGCCGGTGACGTTGCCCCTGTGGGTCGTCAGGTGGTACCAGTGGCCCTCGGCGTTGGCCACGGCGCAGTGGGCGGTGAATGTTTCACCGTTGTAGCCCTGGCCCAGGATCGTGTAGCCGAGTCCCGGTCCGCTGCGGATGTTGACGCCGTCGGCGAGGAAGTGTCCCGGGCTGCTCTGCACCGTAGCGGTTCGCGCCGCTGCGGTGCCGGCCGGAATCGTGAGGATTCCGACGAGTGCGGTACCGACGGCCAGGGCGGTGGCCCTCTTCGCCGTCTTGGCCGCGATCCGGGGAGTGCCGAACATGGACATGGGTCCTCCGTGGTGGTGTGGCCTTGGTTGGGGCGCGCGGTCGAGGAGCGAGTGTCCGCGGGAGGGGGTCAACAGGAGCCGCGCCACACGATCTTGACGAGGTGGACGCCTTCGCCGGCATTGCCCTTGTAGTGGCCGAAGGGGTTGTGGTCGAGGCAATCGGTCTCGGTACCGCCCTCGACCGCGTACGTCAGCTCGACGTGATCGGCTCCCGCGTGGGTGGTGCCGTTGTTGAACGCCGATCTGAAGAGCACGTCCCCGGCCCAGTCGACCGCGGTGGACAGTACGAGCGGGCCGGTCTGATCCTCGCCGCCGTAGGCGCACAACGACCCCTTGGCGCAGCCGGGCGGATCCGGCTCGGCCGAGGCGGTCGGCGAGGTGATCAACACGGTGGCCAGTGCCGTGCTCGCGGCGATTACGATGAGCGTGCTGCTGCGCATGGTTTGTCCTTTTTTGTTGGGTGCGGCGGGCCTCGGTGTGCCCGTCGCCGCGGGGTGCTCCCGGTTCCGCCCCGGTCGGGGCCGGGGGAGGCCGGCGTCGGGCATCCCCGGCGCGACTCCTCGCCGTGCCGGGTTCCTCCGCCGCCGCGGTGCCTCAAAGCCGGGAACAACCATCAGGATGGACACTCGGAGTGAATATTTCAATGCAATAAGTGACACTCCTCTTTATTGCCCGAGAACGAAGGGAACTCCCTCACCGGCAGACGGCCGGACGCCGGGACGCGCGGACGCCATCTTCATCCGCTGGGCGCCCTACGTCACCGCGGCGCGGGCATCTCCAGCGCCGTCTCCGGGGGCCGGGCTCCGACCTTGCGGAACCATCGAGTAGGTGAAGGACCGCTGGGATCCCCGGCACGCCACGACCCGGGCCGTGTCGGCGTGGCGCTCGACGAGTTCCGACACCCGCGTTCCCCTCACCGCCCGCGCCCAGGAGGCGCGTTCGGTGCGGCCGACCCTGCGCACGACCGACGAGGCGCCGTCCGAGAAGGCCGACCGGACCGTCATCGCGGACATGGACATCCGCGCCCAGGGCCGGTGCCGGGGCGAGGCCGATTCCCCGTCCGGGTACGCCGAGTTCCGCAGGACCGTCAACGCTCGCGACGAACTCACCACTCAGGGGGCCGGGCGAAGGTGTGCCGGTCGACGGTGACCGGGCCGAACGTCGGTCCGTAGGAGCCCCATTCGTAAGTTGTCCAGCAACGACCAGTGCAGGTAGCCGCGTACGTCGATGCCGTCGACCGGCGCCGCCGCCAATTGGGCCAGGGCGCGCGAGGTATGGGCGATCCGCCGGGTGTCGTCGTTCGTCGCCCGGCGCGGGCTCCGTACCCGACGCCGCCGGGGTGGCCCGAATCCTGCTCGCCGCCGTCGACGGCCTTCGGCTCCAGTGGCTCCTGAAGCCGGACATGGAAGCACGAAACCGCCGAGTCGTCGTTCCGGTCTGGCGTGGCGGGGGCATCGTCGGGTAGATGTCGACCATGACCGCACGAGCAGCCCAGCCACCTCCGAGCCGCAGCGCCGGCGGTCACCATCACCTACCCGTCCATCTCAGCCCACTCGCCCGCCGCCTGACCCCGGCCGGCATCGCGCTACCGGTCCTGATCCTGGCCGCCACCCTGTTCGCGGTGGCCGCCGACACCAACGCGGCAAGCGCCCGCGCCCTGTGGATCCTGGCCGCGATCGGCTCCATCATCGGAGCCGGCATCGCCTGGACCGACATCCTGATCGTCGTACACCGCCGCCGCCCATCGGGCCGACCCCGCCCGCCCACCGTCAACGGGCCCCGCACCACGGATGGTTGACCGGGGCCGGTGACCGACCGGTCGCGGCGCCCCGACCAACGACAGAGCGAGCAACCCGACCGGCCCCTGGCCACACGCCCTGACCGCCCGCCGCCCGCGACTTCACGGGGGCACTCACCTCGACGGGGAACGACCCACGCCTACCCCGGAGTCGGGTCGCCGCCGGGCCCACCCGGCAGCGCCGCCCCGGCCGCGGCCAGCCGGCCGGCCAACTCGCGGCAGCGGGCGCCCAGTTCCGGCGGGGCGATCGCCTCGAAGTCGTGGCCGAGCAGCGCCACGTGCATCAGGACGTAGTCGAGGCTGCCCCCACCGCTGACGACCTCGCAGCGGTCGTCCCCGCGCGGGTGTACGACGGCCGCCGACGGGGGGATCTGCGCGCGTACCGTGTCGGCCGGCGCGTGGACCAGGAAGCGGGCCTGGTGCGCGTACACCCGACTCGCCACACCCTCCTGTACATAAGCCGCCGCGTCCGGCGCGGCGCGCGGCCGGAAGCGCCAGGTCCGCGCCGACACCCCGGTCATCCGGTCGACCCGGAAACTGCGCCAGCCGTCCCGGTCGAGGTCGTACGCGAGGAGATACCACCGTCGGTCGGAGGCGACCAGCCGATACGGCTCGACCCGCCGCCGCCGTACCTCGCCCCCGGACGGGTAGTCGAAGCCCGCCTCGACCTCGTCCCGGCACGCCCCCGCCAGCGTCATCACCACCTCGGGGTCGACGGGCGTACGCCCCCGGCCGAAGAACTCCACCGAACCCGACAGCGCCCGCACCTCGTGCCGCAACCGCGCGGGCAACACCCGATCGAGTTTGGTCAACGCTCGGAGCGCCGCCTCCCCGGCACCGGCGACCGCGCCGCCCGCACCCGCGAGCAACGACACCGCGGTCGCGATCGCCTCCTCGTCGTCCAGCAGCAGCGGCGGCACCTCCTGCCCCGCGCCGAGCCGGTAGCCCCCGCCGACCCCCTGCCCGCCGTGCACCGGATACCCCAGCACTCGCAGCCGCTCCACATCGCGCCGCACGGTCCGCGCGGTGACCCGAAGCCGATCGGCCAACTCCGCCCCGGTCCACACCCGCCGCTGCTGCAACAACCCGAGCAACGTGAGCACCCGCTCCGTGGTCCCCAACTCGCCACCGCTCGCCACAACCATGCCGTCCACGGTGCCAGAGACAGCGGACCGATCCTGTCCGCAATGCGTGCCAGGATCGCCGAGGTGGGAGGAGCAGCAAGAGCCCAATGAAGAAACACCCCCGAATCCCCACGAAGAAACACCCCCGAACCCCCACGAAGTCACACCCCGAATCCCCACGAACGGATCACCCCATGAGCCGCCACATCCAGGTCACCTTCGACGCCCACGACCCCAAGGCCCTGTCCACCTTCTGGCGCGACGCCCTCGGCTACGTGCACCCCGCCCCGCCCGGGGTCGACCTGCCCGAGGGCGCCGACCCCCTCGCCGCCTGGGACGACTTCCTCGCCCGGATCGGCGTCCCGGAGGAGCAGCGCAACTCGCGATCGGCCATCGAGGACCCGGACGGCCGGGGCCCACGCGTGTTCTTTCAGCAGGTACCGGAAGGCAAGACCGCCAAGAACCGTGTCCACCTCGACGTCCGCGCGGCCCCCGGCCTCCGGGGCGAAGAACGTATGGCAGCCCTCGAAGCCGAATGCACCCGCCTCGAAGCCCTCGGCGCCAAACGCGTCCACCGCCAGGACCCCACCCCACCCCTCGAAGCCGGCCACATCGTCATGACCGACCCGGAAGGCAACGAATTCTGCCTCGACTGACCCCTGACCCGGGACCGCTCCGACACCGGCCGCCCCCACGCCCCCGGCCGCACCTCAGACCAGGTTTGCCTCGTAGGCGGTGATGACCAGGTGGATGCGGTCTCGGGCGGTCAGTTTGGAGAGGAGGCGGGCCACGTGGCTTTTTGTGGTGGCCATCGTGATGTACAGCTCGGCGGCTATTTCGGCATTGGAGAGGCCGCGGGCGATCAGGATCAGGACCTCGCGTTCGCGGTCGGTGATGCCCTCGATCGGGCGTCGGGGGCGGGTGGGTGTGGGGGGTCGGTCGGCGAAGTCGCGGATCAGGCGGCGGGTGACCGCCGGGGCGATCAGCGCGTCGCCGGCGGAGACCACCCGGATCGCGGCGATGATGTCCTCCAGCACCATGTCCTTCACCAGGAACCCGGCGGCGCCCGCGCGCAGCGCCCCGTACACGTTCTCGTCCTCGTCGAACGTGGTGAGCACGATCACCCGCGAGGCCGGGGACTTCGCGGTGATGATCCGGGTGGCCTCGATCCCGTCCATCACCGGCATCCGGATGTCCATCACCACCACGTCCGGACCGAGTTCGTCGACCAGCCGGACCGCGTCGGCGCCGGTGCCCGCCTCGCCCACCACGTCGATGTCCGCGATGTCGGCGATCAACATCCGCAGCCCGGCACGCACCACCGGCTGGTCGTCGACCAAGACGACCCGGATCGTCATATCGGCAACCCCGCGGCCACCCGGAAGCCGCCCTCGGGCCGCGGCCCGGAGCTGAACCACCCGTGCAGCAGGGCGACCCGCTCACGCATCCCGGCGATCCCGTAGCCGCTGCCGGCAAGCCCCGCCGCCCGACCGCCGGCTCTGCCGCCGCCCCCGTCGTCCACGATCTCCAGCGCCAACTCCGCCACCCCGTAGTCCACCGACACCCGGCAGCGGTCGGCCCCCGCGTGCCGCACCACGTTGGTGACCGATTCCTGGATGATCCGGAACGCCGACAACTCGATCTCCGCCGCCAGCGGCCGAGGTTGCCCCAGCCGGCGGATCTCCACCCGGACCCCCGCCTCCGCCATGCCCGCCACCAGTCGATCGAGGTCCGCGAGGCCCGCCGCCGGCGCGCCCGGCGCCGAGCCCACCGCGCCGTCGTCCGCCGCGCCGTCGTCCGCCTCGCGCAGCGCGCCGAGCAGGTGCCGCAGCCCCGTCAGCGTCTCCCGGCTGGTCGCCTCGATCACCCCGAGCGCGTCGCGCGCCCCCGTCGGCTGGGTCTCGATCACCCGCCGCGCCGCGCCCGCCTGGATCGCGATGGCGCCGATGTTGTGCGCGACCAGGTCGTGCAACTCCCGGGCGATCCGCAGCCGTTCGGCCTGCACCGCCTGTACCGCGACCTGCGCCCGCAACTCTTCGGCGTGGTCCTGCCGGAGGCGGATCCAACTGCCCAGGATCCACGCCGCGACGGCGATCACCGCCAGCCCCGAGGACGGCCCGGTGAGCACGGCGAAGATCCGGCCCGCCGGTACGAAGGCCGTGGCGACCACGGCCCAGCCGGTGAGCACGCCCACCAGACCCACCACCGAGGCCCGGCGCGTACAGGTCACCGCGAGATGGAAGACCACTACATCCGCCGCCAGGAACAGCGGCCAGCACCGCGTCCCGAACACCCGAGCCGCGACCGCCTCGGCCACCAGCAGCCCGAGCACCGGCAATGGCCGCCGCACCGCCCACCCGATCGGCAGCGCCGTCACCACGGCCACCGCCACCACCACACCCGGCGACGGCGACAGGAAACGATCCCGAGCCAGGAACACCGGATGGATCGGCTGCGGCAGCGTCCCGTACAGCAGCAGCGCGAACGCGGGGACCGCGCACCAGCCGAGCGTCGTCAACGCGCCCGGCGACAACCGGGTCGGCGGGGCGGAGGGCTTCGAGAGTCGTGGCACGTGCCGACCCTAGCCGGCATCCGCCCCACCCCGAATCAGCCCGTGGACTGCATCCCACGGACGGAGCCGAGCCCACCCGGGGAAGGAGCCGCCCGCCCCCGCAGACCGCGCCGCCCGCCCCCGAGGCCGGGCCACGGGCCGATGCGACCCACCCCCGCCCCCCGGCAACCTCGACGGCATGATCGAGATCGAACACCTCACCAAACGCTACGGCCGCGTCCTGGCCGTCGACGGCCTGACCTTCACCGTGCGCCCGGGCCGGGTGACCGGATTCCTCGGGCCGAACGGCGCGGGCAAGACCAGCACCCTGCGCATGCTGCTCGGTCTGAACACGCCCACCAGCGGCCGGGCGACCATCGACGGGCGCTCGTTCCGCGACTTCGGCACCGGACTGCGCCACGTCGGCGCGCTCCTCGACGCCAACGACGTACACAACGGCCGCACCGCGAACGCCCACCTGGGCGCGCTGGCCCGCAGCAACGGACTCCCGCGCGGCCGGGTGCGCGAGGTCTTGGCCACCGTCGGCCTGGGCGACGCGGGCCGGCGCCGGATCGGCGGCTTCTCGCTCGGTATGCGGCAGCGCCTCGGCATCGCCACCGCCCTGCTCGGCGACCCGCCCGTGCTGCTCTTCGACGAACCGGTCAACGGCCTCGATCCGGAGGGCATCCGGTGGGCGCGCGGGTTGTTCCGCGAACTGGCGGCGGAGGGCCGTACCGTGCTGGTCTCCAGCCACCTGATGGGCGAGATGGAACACACCGCCGACCACCTGGTCGTGATCGGCGCCGGGCGGTTGATCGCGGACGAATCGCTCGCCGCCTTCGCGGCCCGCGCGACCACCGGCGGCGTCACCGTGCGAACGCCCGACCCGACCGCGCTGGCCGCCGTGCTGGCCGCGGCCGGCGCCACGGTCCGGGCGCACGGACCCGACACGCTCGCGGTGACCGGCCCGACGGCCGCCGAGGTGAACGAACTGGCCTTCACCCACCGGGTGATGGTCCACGAAGTCACCGCACACGGCGGCACCCTGGAGGACGCCTTCATGCAGCTCACGGCAGACAGCGTGCGGTATCGCGCGGCGGCGACGGCAGCCCGCGCCGAGGGCAGGGCGGGCCGGTGAGCATCACGTGGACCACCCCGGACACCCGCCCCCGATGGCGCGACCTGATCGCCGCCGAGTGGATCAAACTGACCTCGCTGCGCTCGACCCCGATCGTGCTCGGCCTGCTCGTCCCGCTCTACCTCTACTTCGCCCACGACGGCGCCGCGACCACGTACGCGCACTGGCCGACCCTGGCCGCCGAACTCAAGCGGCACCCGGATCCGGCGCACGACGCCTTCCCCTTCCCGAAGTTCCTGCTGCTGATGGCCACCGCCGGCACGCTCGGCGCGATGACCGTGGCAGGGGAACAGGCGAGCGGCCTGATCCGGACCACGTTCATCGCGGTACCGGCGCGCACCCGGGTCCTGGCGGCCAAGGCGGCGGCGCTCACCGGCACCCTCGCCGGCGTCGGCCTGGTGATCGGCGTCGGCGTCTGGGGTGTCACGCTCGCCACCTACGGCGACCGGATCCCGGGCTTTTCGTACGGCACCCCCGGCGTGGGCCGCGCCATCGCCGGCACCGCCCTGCTGCTTCCGGTCTGCGGGCTGATCGGGATGGCCCTGGCGGCGATCATCCGCAACACCGCCGGAACGGTATTCGCGGTGCTCGTTTTCTTCCTGGCCGGACCGGTGGCCGGAAAGGGACGCATCCCGCCGCTGGACGCGGAATGGAGCGCGCACGTGACCAACGCGCTGCCGGGCTACGCGTGGGGGCGGCTGACCGTGATGGACCCGGGCCACACCGTCGAACGGCTGCCGTCCGTGCCGACGGCCTGGATCACGCTCGCCGCCTGGGCGTTCGCCGCGCTCGCGGTACTGCTGCCGCTGCTGCGCCGCCGCGACGTCTGACCCGCGCCGTGCCCCGCCGCCGGCCCCCACCGCGACAAGGACCCAGGATGCCCACGCCCACGCTCACCACCGCGATCCACTCCCGCCCCGCCCGCTACCCCGACCTCCTCGCCGCCGAGTGGCTGAAACTCTCCTCCCAGCGGCTGCTCCTGCTCCCCCTCCTCCTCGCCCCGCCCTGCACCGTCGCCCTGTCCTGGTTCCTGTGCTCCGGCGTGAACCTCATCGGCACGCGCGATCGCACCGACTTCGATCGACTCGCCGCCTCCTTCAACCACGGCGTCTGGGGCTTCCTGATGATCGGCGCCGCGGTGATCGGCGCACTGTCCATCACCGGCGAGTACGCGAGCAGCCTGATCCGTACCACCTTCATCGCCGTTCCGGACCGGCGCCGCGTACTCCTCGCCAAGGCTGCGGTGTCGGCCGTCGTGGCGACCGCGGTCGGTGTGCCGACGGCGATCGCCTCGTACGGGACGTCCCAGGTGGTGTTGTCCGGCAAGGGCCTCGGCCTCGCGCCCGGCGACCCCGGCGTGGCGCGCGGATTCCTGGCGGCCTGCGTGCTGCTCCCGGTGGCCGCGCTGCTCGGCCTGGCCGCCGGCGTGCTGGTCCGGCACCAGGCGGGCGCGGTGTTCGCGGTCTTCGTCACGCTCGGTGTGGTGCCCGAACTGATCCCCGAGGGCGGCCGATTCCTCGCCGAAGCGGCCAATCTCATGCCGCGCAACGCCTGGTCCGCACTGGCGAGTCTGGGCACCGCCGACGACGAACTCGGCCCGTACCCCCCGTCGGCGACCCACTCCTGGCTCGTCCTGGCCGGTTGGCCGCTCGCCCTCCTGGTCGCCGCCGCGCTCGTCCTGCGCCGTCGCGACCTCTGAGCGGGCGCGGGCCGTGGGCCGCAACGAGGGCAATCCGCCCACTGCGGAGCGTAATCGAACGGCGACGCCCAGGTAAACGGCGTCGGATCACCGGGAAAACCTTGACACGCTCTATTGGTCTGGACCACTTTGGCCTAGACCAATAAGCGCGCAGGGCGGGCTGTCGCGCATGCAAGTCCCATCGCTACCACCCACATCGCTTCTCCACGCACGGAGGCAGTAGTGGCACGCGTTTCGCACGTTCCGCGAGCGAAGTCCCCTCGCCGCGGGCATCCCACCCTCGCCGCCCTCGCGGCGATCACCCTGGCCGGCGCCGGTCTCACCCTCGTGGGCGCCGGCAGTGCCCGGGCCGCCGACAACCTGGTGAGCAACCCCGGCTTCGAGGACGGACTTTCCGGCTGGACCTGTTCGGCCGGCTCCGGCGCGGCGGCGAGCACCCCGGTGCATGCCGGCACCGGGGCCCTCAAGGCCACCCCGGCGGGCGCGGACAACGCCCGCTGCAGCCAGACCGTCACGGTCCTCCCCAACTCCGCCTATACGCTGAGCGCCTGGGTCCAGGGCAGCTACGTCTACCTGGGCGCGACCGGCACCGGCACCACCGACCCGTCCACGTGGACGCCGGGCGCCGGCACCTACCAGCAGCTCACCACCACGTTCCGGACCGGTCCGTCCACCACGTCCGTCACGGTCTACACCCACGGCTGGTACGGCCAACCCGCCTACTACGCCGACGACATCACCCTGTCCGGACCCGGCGGCGGCACCCAGATCCCGGCCGCCCCCACCGGTCTGGCCACCGGCGCCCCCACCGACACGAGCGTCCCCCTCTCGTGGAACGCGGTGCCCGGCGCGACCGGCTACAACGTGTACCGCGACGGCACCAAGGTGCAGTCCGTGACCGGCACTTCCGCCACCGTCACCGGCCTGACGCCGTCCACCGCGTACAGCTTCCAGGTCACCGCGACCAACTCCGCCGGCGAGTCCCCCAGGTCGGCGACCGTGAGCGCAAGCACCACCGGCGGCGGTACCCAGATCCCCGCCACCCCGACCGGTCTCGCGGCCGGCGCCCCGACGTCCACGAGCGTCCCCCTCTCGTGGAACGCGGTCCCCGGCGCGACCGGCTACAACCTGTACCAGAACGGCGCCAAGGTGCAGTCCGTGACCGGGACTTCCGCCACCGCCGGCGGCCTGACGCCGGCCACCGCGTACAGCTTCCAGGTCAGCGCCACCAACGCGGCCGGCGAATCGGCCAAGTCCGGCGCGGTGACCGCGACCACCACCAACGGCGGGGGCGGCGGCACGCTGCCCAAGCACGTACTCACCGGCTACTGGCAGAACTTCAACAACGGCGCCACGATCCAGACCATCGCCCAGGTGCCCGCCGAATACGACATCATCGCGGTCTCGTTCGCCGACGCGACCGGCCAACCGGGTGGCGTCTCGTTCACCCTCGACCCGGCGCTGAACTACTCCGAGGCGCAGTTCAAGGCCGACATCGCGGCCAAGAAGGCGGCCGGCAAGAAGGTGATCATCTCGGTCGGCGGGGAGAAGGGCAGCGTCTCGATCAACAGCGCGTCCGCTGCGAGCAACTTCTCCAACACGCTGTACACCCTGTTCCAGAACTACGGGTTCGACGGCGTCGACATCGACCTCGAGAACGGCATCAACTCCACCTACATGTCACAGGCGTTGCGCTCGCTCTCCGGCAAGGTCGGCCCGAGCCTGGTGATCACCATGGCGCCGCAGACCCTCGACATGCAGTCGACCGGAACCGAGTACTTCAAGACCGCGCTGGCGATCAAGGACATCCTCACCGTCGTCAACACCCAGTACTACAACAGCGGTGCGATGCTCGGCTGCGACGGCAAGGTCTACAGCCAGGGCACGGTGGACTTCATGACCGGCCTCGCCTGCATCCAACTCGAAGGCGGCCTGGCGCCCTCGCAGGTCGGCCTCGGTCTGCCCGCCTCACCGCGCGGCGCCGGTTCGGGCTATGTCTCGCCGACCGTCGTCAACAACGCCCTGGACTGCCTGGCCAAGGGCACGGGTTGCGGCACGTTCAAGCCGAGCAAGACCTACCCGGGTCTGCGCGGCGCGATGACGTGGTCGACCAACTGGGACGCCCTGAACGGCAACCAGTTCTCCAACACCGTCGGCCCGCACCTCGACACGCTGCCGTAGTGCCACCGGGGCCTGTCCGGATCCCGGCGGGATCCACCGGACAGGCCCCGCCCGGGCCGGACCACGCGACCGGCCCGGGCTCCCCGCACCGTCCCGTCCCGACCACGCGAGGAATCCCATGTCCGGATCCACCAGCGTTCGTCCCCCCACGCGACCACGCGCCAAGCGGCTGCGCCCCCTCGTCGCCGCGACGAGCACCGCGTTCCTGACTGCCGCCATGCTCACCGTCGCCGGCGGCGGTGCGGCCGACGCCGCGGACACCACCGCCGCCGGTGCCGCCGAACTGGTTCAGAACGGCGGCTTCGAGTCGGCCCTGAGCGGCTGGACCTGCAGCGCCGGCAGCGGCGTCGCGGTCACCACCCCGGTACACGCCGGCACCGGAGCCCTCAAGGCCACCCCCGCCGGCAGCGACAACGCGCGCTGTTCGCAGACCGTCACCGTGCAACCCTCCTCGGACTACGTCATCTCCGGCTGGCTGCGCGGCAGTTACGTCTACCTCGGCGCGACCGGCACCGGCACCACCGACCCGTCCACGTGGACCGGCTCCGCACCGGACTGGACCCGCCTCACCACGAACTTCCGCACCGGGCCGAGCACCACCTCGGTCACCCTGTACACGCACGGTTGGTACGGCACCGGCGCCTACTACGCCGACGACCTCTCCCTGGTCGGCCCCGGCGGCACCACCCAAATCCCGGCCACCCCCACCGGATTGGCCGCCGGCGCGCCGACCGCGACCAGCGTGCCGCTGTCCTGGACCGCGGTTCCCGGCGCGACGAGCTACAAGGTCTACCGCGACGGGGTGTTGGCGCAGACCGTCACCGGCACGAACACCACGGTGACCGGTCTGACCCAGGCCACGGCGTACAGCTTCCAGGTCAGCGCGGCCAACTCGGCGGGGGAGTCGGTCAAGTCGGCCCCCGTCAGCGTGACCACCACCGGAGGAGGCACCCAGATTCCCGCCACCCCGACCGGTCTCGCGGCCGGCACGCCGACCACGACCACCGTGCCGCTGTCGTGGACCGCGGTGTCCGGCGCGAGCGGCTACAACGTCTACCGCGACGGGGTGTTGGCGCAGTCCGTGACCGGTACCACCGCCACCGTGACCGGACTGACCGCCGCCACCGCGTACGGCTTCCAGGTGAGCGCGACCAACGCGGCCGGCGAATCGGCCAAGTCGGCGGTGCTCACCGTCACCACCGCGACCGACGGCGGTGGCGGCCAACTGCCCCCGCACGCCCTGATCGGCTACCTGCACGCGAGCTTCGCCAACGGCTCGGGCTACACCAAGATGGCCGACGTTCCCGCGAGTTGGGACGTGATCAACCTGGCCTTCGGCGAGCCGACGTCGGTCACCTCCGGCGACATCCGGTTCAATCGCTGCCCGGTGACCGAGTGCCCCGGCGTGGAGAGCGACGCCGACTTCAAGGCCGCCATCCGGGCCAAGCAGGCGGCCGGCAAGAAGGTGCTGATCTCGATCGGCGGCCAGAACGGCCAGGTGCAACTGTCCACGACGGCCGCGCGCGACAAGTTCGTCCAGTCCGTCGGCGCAATCATCGACGAATACGGACTCGACGGCCTGGACATCGACTTCGAGGGCCACTCGTTGTCCCTGAACACCGGCGACACCGACTTCAAGAACCCGACCACCCCGGTGATCGTCAACCTGATCTCGGCGGTCAAGACGCTCAAGGCCAAGTACGGCAGCCGGTTCGTGCTCACCATGGCGCCGGAGACGTTCTTCGTGCAACTGGGCTACCAGTACTACGGAGCCGGGCAGTGGGGCGGCCAGGACCCGCGCTGCGGCGCCTACTTGCCGGTGATCTACGCCCTGCGTGACGACCTGACCCTGCTGCACGTGCAGGACTACAACTCCGGCTCGATCATGGGCCTGGACAACCAGTACCACAGCATGGGCGGCGCCGACTTCCACATCGCGATGACGGACATGCTGCTCACCGGCTTCCCGGTCGCGGGCAAGACCGAGAACATGTTCCCCGCGCTGCGCCCGGAGCAGGTCGCGATCGGCATGCCGGCCTCGACCCAGGCGGGCAACGGCTGGGTGTCCACCACGGAGGTCAACAAGGCGCTGGACTGCCTGACCAAGGGCACCAATTGCGGGAGTTACCAGACGCACGGTGTCCGTCCGAACCTGCGGGGCCTGATGACCTGGTCGATCAACTGGGACCGGTTCAACAACCTCGAGTTCTCGCGCAACTTCGACACGTACTTCCGCAGGTAGGCCCCGCGCAGGAAGCACCCAGAGAAGCACCCAGAGAAGCACCCCGGGAAACACCCCGGGCTGCCATCCCCGATACGACCCCCGCCGCCGGTACCCACGCGAGACCGGCGGCGGGCCGGTCCATGTTCGGCGACCCGCCGAATCCCGCTACGGGTGCAGCCAGTCGCCGTCCCGCAGGAGGGTGCGGCCCTTCAGCTCATTGGCCTCGCGCCAGGCCTGGAGGAGCCGTGGACGCAGGTGGAAGTAGTGGTACGGAGCGCCGGCCACGCGCGGGTCGAAGCCGCAGGCGGCGGCGAACGCGTCCGCCGTCTCGGCCGCCATGTCGGCGACCGCCACGGGTTCGGCGTCGGCCTCGATGATGATCACGTCGCGGGTCGGCCCGATGCCGAGCCGGGCCATACCGCCCGCCAGCAGGTTGCGCGCGGTCGGGCTCGTGGAGACGGTCGCGATCAGGATCGTCTCCCCGTCCCAGCGAAACGACAGCGGTACCAGATACGGCGTTCCGGTTGTCGCGTCGGCGGTGGCCACCCACGCGTCCACGTCGTGTTCGAGACGGTGCAGGGTGTCCAGGCGGCGCTGTTCGGCGCTGCGGGCGGGCGGTCGTGGCGTGCTCATGGTGCGGTTGCCTCCGATTCCGTGCTTGCGTCGTCGACCTAGTCTTGCGGACGCGCCGGCCGCCAGAAACGGGGGCCGATCTCCAGCGCGAGCGACGGCAGGAGCAGACTGCGCACCAGGAGGGTGTCCAGGAGCACGCCGACCGCGACCAGCACGCCCTGTTGCAGCGAGTTGACCGTGGGGATCACGGTGAGCGCGGCGAAGGTGGCCGCGAGCACCAGGCCGGCCGAGGTGATCACGCCGCCGGTGACGGCCAGTGCGGCCAGGATGCCCTCGCGGTGCCCACGTTCGCGGACCTCCTCCTTGGCGCGGGTCATCAGGAAGATCGTGTAGTCCACGCCGAGCGCCACCAGGAACAGGAAGCCGAACAGCAGCAACCCCCGGTCGATCCGCGGATATCCCAGCGCGTGGTACAGCAGCGCCGCCGCGCCCACCGCGGACCCGAACGACAACACCACCGACAGCAGCAGCACGATCGGCGCGACCACCGAGCGCAGCAGCACGATCAGCATCCCCAGGACGACCACCAGGATCAGCGGGATCAACAGCCTCTCCTCCTCGCCCTGCGCGTCGGAGGTGTCGAGCGTGACGGCGGTCTGACCGGCGACCAGCGCGGACCGGGTCTCGGCCGTTTCGTGGCGCAGCGTGTGCCGGATGCGCTCGATCGTCCGCCGGGCGGCGTGCGTGTCGGGACTGTCCCGCAACACCGCGGCGATGTGCGTCCAGCCACCCGAACTCGCCACCCGGGTCGCGGAGTCGACGCCCGGCACGCCCGGCAACTCGCGCAACGCCACGGCGGCGCCGGCATCGCGCACGTACACGTCGGCGGGCGCCGAGGAGCCGGCCGCGAAGTGCTCGGCGAGCCGCTCCTGCCCGATCACCGAGTCGACCTTCTTGGTGAACTGCTCGCCCTGGGTCTGCCCGGTGCTCAGGGTGAACGAGCCGCACGCGAGTGCCACGAGGACCACGACGCTGCCGATCCAGATCGGCCGGGGCCGCCGGCCGACGCCGCGCGCGATCCGGTTCCACGTACCGTGCTCGCGCTCCGCAGTCGTGTCCGCGTAGTCGCCCGTGTGGCGCGGGATCAGCGGCCAGAACACCCACCGGCCGAGGATGACCAGGAACGCGGGCAGCAGCGAGGTCATCGCGCAGAACACGATCAGCACGCCGATCGCCACCACCGGTCCCAGGCCGCGGGTGGAGTTCATGCTGCCGAACACCAGGCACAGCGTGGCGATGCCGACCGTGGCGGCGGACGCGGCGATCGCCGGCATCGAGCGCGTCACCGCGAGCGCCATCGCCTCGTGCCGATCCTCGTGCCGATGCAACTCCTCGCGATAGCGCGCGATCAGCAGCAGGGCGTAGTCGGTGCCGACGCCCAGGACCAGGACCACCAGGACGTACGAACTCTGCCCGTTGACGGTCAGATCGGCGTACTCGGCCAACAGATAGACCACGCCGGACGCGACCTGACCGGCCAGTGCCACCGAGATCAGCGGAATCAGCCACAACACCGGACTGCGGTACGTGATCAGCAGCAACAGCGCCACGATCGCCAGCGTGGTGGCCAGGAGCGCGGCGTCCATGCCGGAGTAGACATCGATGAAGTCGGCGATGTTGCCGGCCTGACCGGCGATGCGCACGTCGAGTCCGGCGACGGCGTGGTCCTCGGTGAGCTTGCGGACACTCTTCACGGCGTCGCCGAGCACCGAGTTGTCGCTCTTGTCGGTCTTCAGCGGCACCGTCAGGTACGCGGCGCGGTGGTCGTCCGACACGACGGCCGGGGCGATGTCGGCGGCGGCGATCCGCCGTTCCAGGAGTTGCCGCCGGTCCTCGCCGACCCGGGCCAGGTCGGTGCCGCTCAGGCCCTCGTCGCGGGTGTAGACGACGACCGCCGTCATGATGTCCTTGGCGGTGAAGTACTTGTTCGCGACGTCGATCGCGTGGGTGGACTGGGAGTCCGCCGGCAGCCAGGTCTGCTGTTCATTGTTCTGGACCGAACCGAGCTTGGCGGCCAGTGAGCCGCCGAGGCCGATCAGCAGCAGCCAGAACACCAGCACCACCCACTTCGACCGCCGCCCGGCGACGAACGAGGCGTAGCGCCGGAAGAGGGAGGGCGGCCGCGGCGGCGTGCCGGCGCCGGCCGGTTCGGTCACGGATGTCTGCGTGGTCATGGGTGCTCACCAGGGGTCGAGTGGGCCGCGCCTGCGTCGGTCGAACTGCTGACCCGACGGGGGCGACGAATGTGACACTCGACCGGGGCACGCGGTGGGTGCGGCCGGCTCGATGCGCGCGACCCGTGGGCGCCGGGGCCTAGCTGACGCGGTGACCGAACTCGGCGGCGAGTACGTCGAGTTCGGGGGTGCCGAACTCGGCCGTCAGGGCCTCGAACGTGACCACCTTGTCGTCGCCGAAGCGGCGGATCTTGGCGGCGAACGTGTCCGGGCGCAGGAAGCGGGGCGGGTTCGACTTGCTGTGGAACTTGTCCGCGTACATCACCAGGCGCTCCTCGACCGACTCCGCGACGTAGTCGTCGACCGGGATCGGCAACTGCTGGTTCACCACGTCGGCCCGGGTCACGCCGACGCCGGTGTGACAGGAGCAGAACCGGTGCAGCACCTCGGGCAGGCCCTCCTTGCGCAGGATCTCCGCGCCGAGCAGGCCGTGCCGTACGTAGTTGGCGCCGTCGAGCCGACCGGTCTCGTCGTAGAGCCGGTAGACGCCGATGTCGTGCAACAGGCACCCGGCCCGCACCAGGGCGTGGTCCACGCCCGCGCCGGCGGGGTCGGTCAGGAGCTGCTCCGCGATGCGCCAGACGATGGTGCAGTGGGTGTGCACCTTCTCGAAGATCGCTCGGGTGGGTGCGTACGCCCGGTGCAACGCGGTGATCTCGGCGACCGTCGGAAGTTGTGCCATCCGGGGAGCCTAGCCCAGGCGGCGTCGGGTTTGTCCGCACGGGCGACGGTCCCGCGTGGCGGCGACGTGGGGTGCGTCCGGGCTCGGCGGGGGGCTCGGCCAAAGGCCCGGATCGGGGTCGGGAAGGTCCGGGATCGGGTGGTGTGCGGGGGTGAACGGGCCTGTGTCGTCCGTGAGTTCGATCGCCGGCCGCCCCGGCGGGTATCCTCGTGGTTGCCTGATGTTCGCCCGGTCGATCCTGCGGGGGCATCCCGGGATCGGGCACCGTGGAGGGGCGACGGCCGGCGACGTGCGCGCGCACGCTCGGGCGAGTCCGTCCGCGACCGACGGCCATCCCAGCGAACCAGGACACGCGATGACCCCGACCACGCTCGCAGGGCCCGCTCCCGCCGGGCGCACCGACCACCACGCGTTCATCGCGATCGAGGGCCCACCCGGGGCGGGTGCCGCCGCGCTCGCGGACACGCTCGGCGCGGCACTGGGCTGCACCCCGATCGCCGGACGCGCCGAATCGATCCGCCTGGACACCCGTCCCGGACACGGCCTGGGCCTGGCCGGCCTGCTGCGGGCCGACGCGCTGGTCAAGCGCCACCGGCCGAGCGGGCCGGTGATCGTACACACGTGGGCGGCCGGCGTCGCCGCCGACGGGGCGGCGATCTACCGGGCCGACGGAACGCGGCTCAGCGCCCAGGTCGCGGAGTACCGGGCGGTGCTGGAGGAGCCCACCGTCACGGTGCACCTGACCGCCTCGGCCCGCACCCTGCGCGACCGCCTCTCCGGCCAGCGCGTCCTGTCCGCCGACGACCGCGGCTGGCTCACCCGCCGAGGCGCCCTCGAACGCGTGGCCGAGGCCCACCTGACCCTGGCCCACGAGGCCGACCCCCGACACGCGATCGTGATCGACATCGACGGCCACGACGCCGGCGCGGTAGCCGACGTGGTCATCACAACCCTCCAATCCCGCAAATTCACCACCCCCAACGCGGCATAACCAGGGGCCCCGCGCCGCCTCGCCCCGGCGGCGGTGATGAAGCGCAACGGCAACACCCCGGGCCCGGCTCCGGGGCAACCACGAACCCGGCCCGGGCCGCGCCGGTAGCGGGGGAGCGCGGTGGAACCGGACCCAGATGCCGCGCAGCGGTAGCACGCCCAGTGCCTTACTCCGGGGGCAGCCGCGAACCTGGCCCTGCCGGGGCCCCGGGCCGCCTCGTAGTGGTGGAGCGCAGTGGAACCGGATCCAGATGCCGCGCAGCGGCAGCGCCCCCGAGTCCCACCCGGGGGCTCTCACGAACCTGGCCCCACTCCCGGGCCTCACTCCCGGGGTTCCCACGAACCTGGCCCATCGTTGCCCTCGGCCCGCCTCGGCGGCGGTGGAGCGAAGCGGAGCCGCAACCTCGCTGCGTCACCGGTGGAGCGCAGCGGAGCCGGAGCCCTCTCGGTGTCGCGCAGCGGCAACGCCCCCCCCCGCCTTCCGCCCCCGACGGAGCGAAGCGGAGGAGAATCACTTCGCCTCCTCCCCGATGGGGGCTTTGCCCGGACGCGGGCCCGACCCC
>NZ_JBSHGZ010000036.1:0-115064 GCF_053618075.1 Embleya sp. NPDC055664 | reverse complement strand
AGTCTTTGGGGGGTTTCTTGTTTTTTTTTCCCTTCGGGTCGGGGGGCAGGGGGGGGGGGGGGGGGGGGGGGGGCCCCCCGGTCCCGCGCGTCGGTCGGCCGTGCCGCCGGGTCAGCCGTAGTAGGGATTGCGCGGCGGTGGCCCGGGGGGTTGCGAGGTGTCGGCACGGTGCGGGTGGGCGACCCCGTCGGCCTGCCACTCCTCGGTGCCGGCGGGACGGGCGGCTCGGGCGTGCAGGCCCCGGTCCAGGCTGCGCACGTCGTGGGCGAGCCGACGCGTCCGGGCGCCGTCCCCCATCAGTGCGAGCCCGGCGCAGAAGATCAAGGCGAGGGCGAGGCCGGCGAGGAACGCGTCCAGGGTGTCGAGTGTGACGAGGTCGCGGTGGAAGAGGCGAACCGTGTATTCGGGGCCGCCGGATGTGTTGTAGCCGACCAGCAGGCCCACGAACGCGGCGGTCGCCGCCGCGAGGAGGAATCCGATGGCGATCATATTGGGTACCTTCCCGTTGTTCTTCCCGTGCTCGTACGGGTGTTCGCCGGGACGGCGGGGCGACTTCGTGGATCGGTGAGGTGACGGTCTCCGGCGCGTGATCCCGGGTCCGACTGCCCTTCCCCGGCCGACTTGTCGGCCCGCGGCCGGGGGAGGGCAGCTCCATGGCGCGTCTACCCGCTGCCTTCCGGGTCACTCTCCCGATCGAATCGATCGTGTCGGGAGGGGAATTCGGGGTAGCCGCCGGTTCGCCGGCGAGGACGGATTCCGACGACATGCGAACTCCCGGGCCTCATGGCCCTGTCGGAGTCGTTCGGCGCTGCCCGAACCCACCCCGAACCCAGCCCGATCAGGAGGGGATGCACCGTGTCCGACGCATCGAGACCGAGTACCCGAGCGAGGAAGTCCACGACGTTCACCACGGATGTGCCGGCACGTCTGGATCGATTGCCGTGGTCGACCTGGCACTGGCGCATTCTGATCGGTCTCGGCACGGTGTGGATCCTCGACGGCCTCGAGGTCACCGTGGTCGGCAACGTCGCGGGCAGGTTGTCCGAACCCGACAGCGGCCTCGACATCACCGCGGCGCAGGTGACCGGCCCGGGCGCGGCGTTGTACGTCGCGGGAGCCTGTACCGGGGCCCTGTTCTTCGCGTGGCTCACCGACCGGTTCGGGCGCCGGAAGTTGTTCATGGTCACCCTGGCCGTCTACCTGGCGGGCACCGCGCTGACCGCGCTGTCGGTCGAGGCGTGGATGTTCTTCCTGTTCCGGTTCGTCACCGGACTGGGCATCGGCGGGGAGTACGCGGCGATCAACTCCGCGATCGACGAGTTGATGCCGGCCCGCTACCGGGGCCGCGTGGACCTCGCGGTGAACGGTACCTACTGGGCCGGGGCGGCCGGTGGGGCGTTGTTGTCCGTGCCGATGTTGAACACCGGGCTGTTCCCGGCCGATATCGGCTGGCGGTTGACCTTCGCGTTGGGTGTGGTGCTGGGGTTGGTGATTTTGCTGGTGCGCCGGCACGTCCCCGAATCCCCGCGGTGGTTGTACCTGCACGGTCGCGGTGAGGAGGCCGAGCGGCTGGTCGCGGGGGTCGAGGAGAAGTTGGTCGCGGAGGGTACGCACGGCACCGGGGAGCGCCGCGAGTTGCCCGCGCCGGAGGGCGAAGTGACCATCGACGAAAGCAAGTCCGCCGGGCTCGGCACGATCGCCCGGGCGGTGGTGCGGGACTACCCGCGGCGTTCGGTGCTGGGGTTGTCGCTCTTCATCGGGCAGGCGTTCCTCTACAACGCCATCACCTTCGGCTTCGCGTCCATTCTGGAGACGTTCTACGACGTGCCGAGTGGACGGACCGGCTACTACTTCGCGGTCATCGCGGTCGGCAACCTGCTCGGGCCGCTGCTGCTCGGGCCCCTGTTCGACTCGCTCGGTCGGCGGGTGATGATCACGTCGACGTACGTCGGCAGTGGCCTCGCGCTCTTCGGCACGGCCTGGCTGTTCGGCGCCGGGCACCTGAACGCCTCGACGCTCACCGCCTGTTGGTGCGTGGTGCTGTTCCTCGCCTCGACCGGTGCGAGCAGTGCGTATCTGACCGTCTCGGAGATTTTCCCGATGGAGGCGCGTGCCTCCGCCATCGCGCTGTTCTACGCGGTCGGCACGGCGGCGGGCGGGATCGCCGGTCCGCTGGTCTTCTCCGACCTCACCAAGTCCGGTGATGTGGGCGACACCGTACTGGCGTTCTGCATCGGCGCGGGCCTGATGGTCGCGGCGGGCGTGGTGGCCGGATTCCTCGCGGTGAACGCGGAGCGCCGCTCACTGGAGGACATCGCCCCGCCGCTGACGTCGGCGGACGAGCGCGGGTAGGGGCCCGGCTCGGGCGCGACGCTAGCCGTTCGCGGTCGGGGGGTCGGTGGTGTCGGGGGCGGCTCGGTGTAGGGACTGGTGGTGGCGGTGGGCGGCTTGGCGGTCGGCGGTTCCGGCGCGGGTGATGTCGAGGAAGATCTGGTCGACCGTGGGCCAGGACTCGCGGATCGTGTGCTTGAGGCGTTCGGACATGTCCTCGACCTCGGTGCTGTCGAGGCCGTCGACGAGGTCGATGCGGGCGGCGAGGAGGGTGGAGTGGCGGCCCATGCGCATGGTCAGCACCTGGGTGACCACGTCGATCTCGGGTTGTTCGGCGAGTCGAGCCAGGATTCGCTGTTGCAGCTCGACGTCGACCGCCTCGCCGATCAGTTGGTCCCGGGCGGCCCGGCCGAGGCGGTACGCGACGAACACCAGCAGCAGGCCGATCGCCCAGGACGCCGCCGCCTCCCAGACGGCGTTGCCGGTGGCCATGTGCAGCCCGAGGCCGGCCGCCGCGAGCAGGACGCCGAGTACCGCGCTGCCGTCCTCGGCCAGGACCGTGCGCAGCGTCGGGTCGGGTGTCTGGCGGGCGTGGCGCAGTACGGACACGCCCGCCGCGCGTGCCTGGCCGCGCAGTTGCACGACGGCGCGCAGGAGCGATCCGCCCTCGGCGAGCAGGGCAAGGCCCAGTACGGCCAGACCCGCGACGTAGGCGCCGGTTTTCGGCTCGCCGTGTTCGCGCAGCGCCTCGAAGCCCTGGAAGACGGAGAAGCAGCCGCCGGTCACGAAGATCCCGACGGCGGCGAGGAGGGACCAGAAGTAGCGGTCCTTGCCGTAGCCGAAGGGGTGCTCGGCGTCCGGTGCGCGGCGACTGCGGGACAGGGAGGCGAGCAGGAACGCCTCGTTGAGGGTGTCGGCGACCGAGTGTGCGGCCTCGGACAACAGCGCGGGTGCTCCGGCGAGTACGCCGACGGCGGCCTTGGCGATCGCGATGACGACGTTGGCGGCGAGTGCGACCCATACGGTCAACCGGGTTCCGGCGTCGTCGTCGATGTCACCTGCGGTGCCGGCGGGCGGGGGCGATGCTGGGTTCGTGTGCTCGTCTGCCACGCCGGGGCTGCTACCCCCTTGCCGGGGCGGCATGCGAGCGGGAGTCGGGTGGGCGGGTGTGAAAGATGTCCCGGATGTGTCCTGGACGCGCATGGCGGCGGCAGGGCAGGGAAGGGCAGTGGATCGAGGATGAGTACCCCTCGATCCGGGAGGCGAGAAGGTCATGGCGAACGACACGGACATCAGGAAGACTCTCACCGATACCACCCCGTTGTACGCGTTCGTCGGAGCGGGTGACCTCGCGGTCGCGAAGATCCGCGAAGTGCCCGCGAGGATCGCCGAGTTGCGGAGCGAGAAGCCGGCCCACCGCAAGCCCGTCCGGGAACGCGTCGCCGACTCCGCCGCCGACGTCCGGGAACGGCTCGGCGAGAAGTTCGACGCGGTGGCCAAGGACGCCCGCGAGACCTACCAGGGGCTGGCGGCGCGGGGGCACGAGGTGGTCGACCGCGTTCGCGGCCGGGCCGACGGGGCGGGGCAGGACGCGAAGGAGTTCGCGGACGAGGTCGCTCGGGACGCGAAGGAGCTCACGGGCAAAGCCGTTCGCGACGCGAAGGGGCTCGCGGGCGAGGCCGCGCGGGATGCGAAGGGGCTCACGGGCGAGGCTGCCGAGGATGCGAAGGGGTTGAAGGGCCGGGCCGTTCAGGACGCCAAGGAACTCAAGGGCGAGGCTGCCCGGGATGCCGAGGAGCTGAAAGGCGGGAGCGGGGGCTCCACTTCGAGGGGCAAGGCCGGTTCCGGCTCGGGGTCGGGTTCCGGGTCGGGTTCCGGGTCCGGTTCGGCCTCGCGTTCGGGTTCCGCTTCCGCGAGCGGTGCCGCGGCTCGGGCGAGGAGTGCTCGTTCGCGCAATTCGTCGAAGCCGGACACGGCCGGCGACCGGTAGGCGCAGCGCTACCCGACCACGACGATGCACTCCGTGCGCACACTCTGTTCGTTGGTCCCCGCGTGGCACTTGTCTCGTTCCTTGCCTTCGGCGGACACCAGAAGCCAGGTGAGTCCCGCGAGGATCATGAGGGCTGGGTCAAAAACGTGCGCAGTGCGGTGACCAATGCGGCCGGGTTGTCCTCCTGGACGTTGTGTCCGGCATTCGGGACGACCGTCAGTCGCCCGTCCGGGATGCGCTCGACCAGGTGTTCGGCGGTGCTCTGGGGGAGTACCCTGCTGCGTCCGCCGCGCACGAGCAGGACCGGAACTCCGGTCAGCCGAAATACCATTCGATCCATGGCGGCGAGGATGGCGGGAAAGTCCGGCGGGCGCGGATCGCCCTTCGGTACCCAACTGCCGTCGGGTGCACGGCGGAACAGCGTGTTCATGCGGTAGGCGACGCTCGGGCGGTCGGCGCGCGGATTGACCCGCATCGCGGCTTCGACCACGGTGTCCAGGTCCGGTACGGGGCCCAGTCCGGCCACGAACGACCGTATCCGCCGGGTGCTTTCGAAGTTCACGCCCGGTGCGACGTCGACGAGTGCCAGGCGTTCCACCCGATCGGGCCGCGCGTCGGCGACGTGGGCCGCGACCACGCCGCCGAGTGACATGCCGACCAGTGCGAATCGATCGAGGCCGAGATGGTCGGCCGTGGCGACGACGTCGGCCGCCATGGTGTCGATGCGGTAGTCGTCGGACCAGCCGCTGTCGCCGTGGCCACGCAGATCCGGTGTGATCGGCCGGACGGCGCCGCGCAGGCCGAGGCAGACGAAATCCCAGGTGCGGGCGGTCAATCCGCCACCGTGCAGCAGGACCACGGGAGTTCCGGCGCCGCCCCAGTCGAATCCGTGCAGCCGGCAGCCCGCACGGGAGTGGTGGAACTCGCGGGGCGGCGTCGGATCATGGAACTGCACGCCCAGGGCCGTCGCCAACTCGGTCATCGCCAAAATCGTGGATCGTCCGGGCACGGGCGTCTCCGTCCTTCCCGCTTTCCGCTTACCTTGAGTGCTCAAGGTAAGCGGATTACCTTGATGGGTCAAGGTAGGCTGCGGCCATGGCCACCCGAGTACGACGCAATCCCGATGACGCCCGGCGGATGATCCTGGAGGCGGCGAGCAGGCTGCTGACCGCGGGTGGCCCGGCCGCCGTGCAGGTGCGGGCGGTCGCCGCCGAGATCGGCGTGACGGATGCCGCGGTCAACCACCACTTCGGCACGCGCGATCGACTCCTGGAGTCGCTGTTGCGCTTCGGCGGGGCCAAGCTCAAGACCGAGTTGCGCGCCGTTCTGGACGCGTGGGGCGAGGGCCCGACCGATCCTGCCGAGTTGGTGCGCGCGCTGGCCGCGCTGTACGCCGACGGCTACGCCGAACTGGCGCTCGCGCTGCATCGTTCCGGGCGGCGGGACACCGGCAGCGGGCTGCTCGACGAGGTGGTGGACCGCCTGTACGCCCAGGCTCGGGAGCAGTGCGCGGCCGACGGCCGCACGCCGCCGACCCGCGAGGCGATCCGGCTGACGATGGCCGGCCTGCACCAGGCCGTCGCGATGGAGCCCCTGTTCGGCGACGACTTCCGGCGCAGCGTCGGCCTCGACGCGAGCGCGCGGGAGCACACCCTCGACTGGTGGATCGAGGTCCTGCGGATGACCCTGTCCGGCCGGGGGCCCGGTCGATCGGTCACGGGTTCACGCGGTGGCCACGGGGACGCCGTCGGGGCGGCCGGTGAGGAGGGCGGCGATGTGGTCCGCGCATCGGAGCGCCGCCGTGGCCATGGCGGATCCGGTCATGCCGGCGATGTGGGGGGTGAGCAGGGCGTTGGGGAGGCCGGAGAGGGGTGAGGCGAAGCGGGCGTGTTCGTGTTCGAAGGTGTCTACGGCTGCTGCCGCGAGGGGGTGTGTCGGGGTGACGAGCGCGTCGGCCAGGGCCTGTTCGTCGACGATGCCGCCTCTGGCGGTGTTGAGGAGGATCGATCCCGGTCGCATGGACGCGAGTTCGGTTCGGCCGATCAGTCCCCGGGTCCGGTCGGTGAGCGGAAGATGCAGGGAGACCACGTCGCTGGTCGCCAAGAGGGTGTGCAGGGAATCGGTGGTCGGCATGGGGGATTCGGTCGGGCGTCGGGTGTAGGACTGGACTCGCATGCCCAACGCGCCGGCTCGTATTGCCAATGCCTGGCCGATGCGGCCCAGACCGACGATTCCCAGGGTCAGGTCCGACAGTTCCGCTACGGGGGCCGGTGGTGTGGTCCAACGGCCCTGGTGTGCGGCCTCGTTGTGGGCCGGGAGGTTTCGGGTGAGGGCGAGCAGTTGGGCGAGGGCGAATTCGGCGACGGCGTTCGCGTTGGAGCCCGGGGTGTGGGTGACGGTGACGCCGTGACGGGCGGCAGCGGTGAGGTCGATGTGGTCGGTGCCGGCTCCGGCGCGGCCGATCACCCGCAGGCGGTGGGTCAGGGCTGCGTCGGTCGCCGCCGCGAGGAACGTGGCGCGCAGCGGGACACCTGCGCGGGACTTGATCGCCTGATGGCCGATCCCGTCCCGGACGGTCTCGGCGATCAGGGCCGCCTCGTCGAACGCGTCGAAATCGGTGAACCGCATGCGCCCGGCCCAGGCGGTTCGCGTCCGCGCCGGGTCGGCCACTCGGCGCAGGTTCAGCGTGATGCTCAGCCCGTGGTCGAGCAGGCGTTCCAGTTCCCGTCCGAGCAGCTCGCCGGGAGCGGCGTCCAACACCAGGACTCGCGGTGGTTCCATGTGATCACCCTTCCCCGAGGGGACCCTACCGCCGGCCGTTGCTACGCCGCGTAGTGGTGCGGGTGGTGGAGGGCGAAGACTCGGGGAGGTTGGTGAATCTCGGAGCCATGTCGGCGGAACCGTGGGGTAATTCCCGTCGAAGGTTTTGGTTTCGTCGGGTTTGTGACCGGGCCGCCCTGCATACTCACGATCGTTGTCGACGTGCCGCGATCGGAAGGCGTCGACTTCGGTCCTTTCGGCTTCCCGATCCCATGCACGCTCCCCATGGTCTCACCGCGGGTGGCCGCCGGTGTCGGGGTGAGTGACGGGTCATCACCTCCCCATGGGTACAACGCGTAGTCGTCCCCCGCTCATGATCGGCGCTCTTCGGCCGCGACGGGTCGCGGTCGGTCTGATCGTGCTGGGTCTCCTGGTTCTGCTCTTTCCCATGATGTCCTCGGCCGCAGAGTCACCGCCGGTGCGCGGTGCGCGGGCCGACTACCTGACCGGCGAACAACGCGCCATGACACCGGGGTTGGTCACCCGGTCCGGCAGCTACGCCGAACTGGCCTCCGGGCCCGACGAGAGTTTCGGCGACACCCGTTCGCGGGCGGCCGACTGGCTGACCGTGCCCGCGGCCGGCGCGGACGGTACCGCCTCGGCGGATCGATCGGTGCCCGCCGGTACGCCGTTGGGCAAGCGTACGGCCGCCATCACGTCTGCGGCGCTGAACGTCTCGCGCACCGCGCAGAGCCTGAAGGCCACGTCGGACGTGACCGGATTCGACCACCCGCTCAACCAGTTCCGCGAACTGGACCAAGTGGTCGGCGTGACGTCGCTGGTGCGCATCGACAAGGTGCACTCGGAGGCGGATGCTCTGAGCGCCGCGGCCGACGCCGGCCGGGTCGACGCCGGCCCCGGCGACGCTCCGCGTGCGGTGACCGAGGTCACCGGCCTCACGTTCTTCCCCGGGTCGGCGCGTGAGGAGCGGGTGGACCTGCCCGGTGGACGCATTCCCGGCGGGTTGCTCAGCCGTACGCTGCACTTCCGTACGGACGACGACGGCCTGGCCATGAAGAGCCTGTACAAGGGCGATCCGGCGATGTATCGGGCCATGCTCGGCGACGGCACCGGCTTCCTGGACGCCACCTGGACCGTGATGGTCGCCGATCTCGCCTCCACCACGGCCGACTCCGCGCGGGCCGGGCTGGGCGTCACCATCGACATGCGGTGGCGGGTCGGGATCGATGCGCGGGACACGCTGCAACTGCGCATCGACGGCAACGAGCGGTACGTGGACACCCGGATCGCCGAGGTGACCGCGGGCGACCCGGCCGCGGTGTTTCGGCGCCCGGCGGTGCCGACGACCACCGTGAGCGGGTTCGGTCCGCCCGGAGCCGGGCCGGGGGACACGGTCACGGTGACCGGCAGCGGTCTGGACGCGGGCGGGGTCGGCGTGTACGTGGACGGTTCGCCCGAGCGGATCACCGGCGACGCGCTGCGGGTGGCGGCCGACGGTGCCTCGCTCGCCTTCGCCGTGCCGGCGGGGGCGACGCCGGTCAAGGGGGTGCTCGCGGTCGGCGACCACGGGGAGGGCAGCGCCGGGAGCTTCCCGCGCCCGGGCGGCGGCAGTTCCGCTCCCACCACGACCGCGACGGGCGCGCCGCCGAGTCCCACCGACGAGGGGCCGGTCCGACACGCCTCGTGGGCGGGTCCTGCGGTCAAGGCGGGCGACCTGCCCGAGTCGTGTGTGACGGCGGCGCAGTGGCGGGTCCCGGCGGACCGGGCGGTGTTCACGGCGGCGCTGGGCGACGGCGGGGTACGGGCACCGGTGATCGCCTCGGCGGTGTTCACCTTCGCCGACGAGAGTGGTGCGCGGCACGAGGTGGCCACCGGCGCCGGGCCGATCTGGGGGCAGCCGTGGCCGGCGGGGCCGGCCGCGCACGTGGTGGGCACCCGGCCCGGGCAGGTCGCGGCGATCGTGCCGAACGGGTGGAGCCTGGTGGCGCTGGGCGCCGACCACCGCGGTGGGGAGAGCGCGAGGCAGGTCGCGCTCAGGCCGGTCGGCGGGTGCTGGGCGCTGGGTCGGGAGCGGCCTACCACGCCGCCTACGAGCGTTCCGCCGACCACGGTGCCGCCCACGAGTGCGCCGCCGACCACGGTGCCGCCCACGAGTGCGCCGCCCACGAGCGTGCCGCCCACGACGGCGCCGCCGACGAGTGCGCCGCTTACCGGTGAGCCCTCCGGTGGGCCGACCGGCACCTCGACTCCCACCGGGTCCGGCGGCTCCGGCGGCTCCCACACCGTCCCCGAGACCGCGACCGGCACCGACGGCAGCCTCTCCCGTACCGGCGCCGACATCGTCCTCCCCGTCCTCCTCGGCACCGCCGCGCTCGGCGCCGGCCTCGTCCTGCTGTTCGCCGCACGTTCCAGGAGCGCCCGATGACCCCCGCCCCCGACCGCAACCCCCACCTGCCCCGTTCCGGCGTGCCCGACCGGCTCGCCGCGACGATGAGCATCGCCGAGCAGCACGAGTACCTGCTCGCCCGGCGCCGCACCGTCTCGCGTCGCGGCGTCCTCACCGCGATCGGCCTCGGCGGCGCGGCCGTTCCGCTCTTCGGCACCTCCTCGTCGGCCGACCCGCGCCGCGCGCCTTCGCTGCTCTCGGGCACGGACTACGTCGACGGGAACGCGCTCAAGCCCGCCGCCCGGCATCTCGCGTTCGGCGCCGACCCGCGCGCCCAGGCGGCGTTGAGCTGGCAGGTGCCGCAACCGGTGCGCCGGCCGTACCTGCGCCTGGGCACGTCCCCCAAGCAACTGGACCAGGTGGTGCCCGCGGAGATCCGGCACCTGCACTCGCACCTGATCGAATACGCCGACAACCCCGCCTCGGCCTACTTCGACTACGACCAGTACCACCTGCACGCCGCCCTGGACGGCCTCGACCCGGGCACGCGCTACTACTACGCGCTCGGCCACGAGGGGCTGGACGCCGCCTCCGTCGCCGCCACCGTCGGCTCGTTCCGCACCGCGCCGGCGGTCGACGGTGTACCGGAACCCTTCACCTTCACCGCGTTCGGCGACGAGGGCGTGGAGTTCGGCGCCGCCGCCAACCAGACTCTGATGCTCCGTCAGAACCCGGCGTTCCACCTGCTCGCGGGCGACATCGCCTACGCCGCTTCGGGCGCGGGGCTGCCGTCCAGTCACCACAGTGCGGACGGCGCGGACAAGCTCCAACCCGAGATGTGGGACGAATACCTGCGGATGATCGACCCCGTCGCCGCGTCGGTGCCCTGGATGGTCGCGATGGGGAACCACGACATGGAGGCCCTGTATTCGCCGGACGGCTACGGCGGCCACCTGGCCCGCTGGCACCTGCCGGGCAACGGGCCGCGCAACTCCCATGCCACGTACGGCTTCCGCTACGGCAACGTGGCGGTGGTCAGTCTCGACGCCAACGATGTCTCGCACGAGATCCCGCACAACCGGGGCTACACCTCCGGCGCGCAGACGGCGTGGCTGGCCGGCCATCTGGCCCAGGTGCGGCGTACGCCCGGGATCGACTTCGTGGTGGCCTTCTTCCACCACTGCGCCTACTGCACGGCGACCGACCACGTCTCCGACGGCGCGATCCGGGAGGAGTGGATCCCGCTGTTCGACCGCTACCAGGTCGACCTCGTGATCAACGGGCACAACCACGTCTACGAGCGGGCCGATCCGATGCGCGGCGGCGTACGCACCCGGCGGGCCGACATCGGCGACCGGATCCGGCCGGCCACCGACGGCACCACCTACCTGACCGTGGGCAGCGGCGGGAAGAGCGGCTACGCGTTCTCCGCGCCGGAGACGTACGCGGGCGGCCCGGCCGATGTCACCGACGCTGTGAAGGGCGGCTACTACACGAAGGCCGGCAAACTCGACGAGACCGTCGAGTGGTCGCGGGTGCGGTTTCGCGGCAATGCCTTCATCGCCGTCGACGTGCGGCCGGCCGCCGCCGGGCGGGAGACCACGATGACGATCCGCACGCTCGGTGCCACGGGCGCGCAGATCGACACGGTCACGCTGGTCCGGGAGGCGGGTACGCCGATCCCGGTCGCGGGCACGGGCGGTCGCGGACCCGGGGACTGAGCTTGTGCTACATCGGCGGTCGGCCGCGTTCGCCGCAGGCCGGGGATCGCCCCGATGCCTCCGGTCGAACGCCGGACGGCCGCCGATGTACGTGCGTGGGTCGGGCCGGCGCGTCCCCCGGGCCGGGGCTCAGCCCACCGCTCGCCTGACGAGTTCCGCGATTCGTGCCTCGACCTCGGGCGTCACCTCGGTCAGGGCGAAACCGGCCGCCCACATCGGGCCGTCGTCGAGCTTGGCCAGGTCGCTGAACCCGAGCGTCGCGTAGCGGGCCTTGAACTTCTCCGCGCTCTGGAAGAAGCAGACGACCTTGCCGTCGATCGCGTACGACGGCATGCCGTACCAGAGCTTCGGCTCCAGGGTCGGCGCGTTGGCGGTGACGATGGCGTGCACACGCTCGGCCAGGACCCGGTCGGCGTCCTGCATCTCGGCGATCTTCGCGAGCAGATCCCGCTCCGCCTCGGCCGCCTTCTCGGCCTTCGACGTACGCCGCGACGCCGCCTTCAACTCCTTGGCGTGGTCCTTCATCGCGGCGCGTTCGTCGGCCGAGAAGCCCTCGTGCCTGCCGTCTTCGGTGTTGCCCATGGCGGATCTCCCCGTGTTGATCATGATTTCGTGATCTTGGACGGGACCTTATCCCGGCTCCCCGATACCGGGTCAACGGTGACGCGCGAATCGCTCGTCGCCGACCCCATCGCGCGGCGCAGCGCCGCCACGACCACGGTCGGCTCGTGGACGGCGGCGGCCACGCGTTCGGCCGCGTCGAGGACGTCGGCCAGGGTGTCGGGCGCGGCGCCGGACACGACCTCGCACATCCATTCCGCCAGCCGCCCGGCATCCTCCGGTACGTCCGGCAGGCTCGGGCCGGCCGCCGCCGGCGCGCCCGGACCGCTCGGGGCCCGGCGCCCGGAACGGCCCGCCGGCCGACCCAGGGCACGCTGCCACCAGCGACGACGCTCCCGAGGCGCGGCGGGCTCGGGCAGGGCAGGCTCGGGAGGGGCGGTCCGGAGCAGGGTCGGCGGCACGTCGTGGGCGGGGCCGTCGGGTGCGCCTGCCACCCCGTCCCCTTCGGCCATCTCCGCCTCCGCCGCCAGGTCCCACGCGGACAGGTCCGGCATACGCCCCTCGCTGCCCCAACGGCCCACGGGAAGGCGGACCTTGTGCGGGTGCACGCACACGCCCACCCCGGTGCACGCGTCCACCCGGCGTCCCTCGCCCCGGATCCACGGCCAGGCCCGGTCCGGGCGCGGCGCCACGTCGAACGCTCCCGGGGCGAACAGGCGGGAGGGGCAATATCCGCACACCTCGTCGTCGATCGAGGGCGGCATGCGTCGTTCCGGCGGCATGAGCGCAGCGTAACGACCGTGCAAAGGCGCCCCGCCGGGGGCCGCCGATGGGAAAAGCGGTGTGGGCCTCAGCCGCCCACCCTCGGCAGGACCGGGACGAGGTCGTCCCACCGGGCGATCTCACACCCGTCGGTCCGGTCGAACGCGGCGTCCACGGGGCGGCCGGCCCACACGCCGGTGATGTGCGCGGTGGCGGGTCCGCCGTGGATCATCGTGCACATCGCCCCGTTCGGCACGGGCGCGAACGGATCCCCGCCCCACATCGTCACGGAGTCCAACCTCTCGCAAGCCTGCCGGGGCGCGGGGTGACCGCCGGCGGCGGGGTGGCACTCCAGCGTGTACACCCCGGCCCCGCCGGGAGTGTCCGTCACGGTGATGGTCAACCGATCCCCCGTCCCGGAGGCGCCGGTCACGACGGGCGCCGAGTCGGCCACGGCGGCGGGCGCCGGGTACGGCCCTGCGACAAGAACCAGGGCGGACACGACGAGACGACGAAGCACCACTGAAGACTCCCGATGCGTGTGCACATGCGTACAGGCCGGGGACGCCCCCACGCACCCGCGCGCAAGGCCCCGTCACCCCTAACGCCCGCACCCCCACGCGGGTCACGCGCCACCCCCGGCGCGCGCTTTCCATGGCTCGCCCGATCGATTCATGTTTCCAGGTCGGGTGGGGGATGGCGGGGTGGACGGGGACAGAGTTCGGGGGGTCGATGTTGTGGGGTTGCTTCATTGTTGCGGGTGATCACACTCGGTGAGACTGCGAGGCATGACGACATTGCTCGATGGGCTCGTAGGCAAGGCGCTGCGGCGCGAAGCACCCACTCGTGACGAGGCGTTGGCCGTGTTGACGGGGGCGGAGGAGACGCTGGACATCGTCGCGGCTGCCGGACGCGTGCGGCGGCACTTCTTCGGTCGGCGGGTGAAGCTGAATACGATCATCAATATGAAGAGCGGGCTGTGCCCGGAGGATTGCTCCTATTGCTCGCAGCGGCTCGGGTCGTCGGCGGAGATCCTGAAGTATTCGTGGATCTCGCCCGAGGAGGCCGCGCGGACCGCCGATCGGGCGGTGCGGGCCGGCGCCAAGCGGATCTGCCTGGTGGCGAGCGGACGCGGCCCGGGTGCACGCGACATCACCCGGATCGAGGACACGATCGCCGCGGTCAAGGAGGGCAGCCCCGAGGTGGAGATCTGTGTCTGCCTCGGGTTGCTCTCCGACGGTCAGGCCGAACGATTGGCCGCCGCCGGGGCGCACGCGTACAGCCACAACCTCAACACGAGCGAGGCGCGCTACGCCGACATCTGCTCGACGCACACCTTCACCGACCGTACCGACACCCTCCGTCGCGCCGGCACCGCGGGCCTGTCGCCGTGCTCCGGGGCGATCTTCGGGATGGGCGAGTCGGACGAGGACATCGTCGATCTGGCCTTCGCGCTGCGGGAGTTGGATCCCGATTCGGTGCCGGTCAACTTCCTCATCCCGTTCGAGGGCACCCCGCTCGCGGACAACTGGGAGCTGACGCCGGAGCGTTGCCTGCGCATTCTGGCACTGTTCCGATTCTTCTTCCCCGACGTCGAGGTCCGCCTCGCGGGCGGCCGGGAGATCCACCTGCGCAGCCTCCAGCCGCTCGCGCTGCACCTGGCCAACTCGATGTTCCTGGGCGACTACCTGACCAGCGAGGGCCAACCGGGCGCGGACGACCGGCAGATGCTCGCCGACGCGGGCTTCGTGATCGAGGGCGTCGACGAGCAGACCCTGCCCGACGCCCGGCACGACCTGGTCGCGATCCGGCGACGCGGCGCGGGCAGCGACCTGCCGGCCAACACGTGACGGCCGCGAGGCGCCCCCCGGCGCCGCTCGACGACCGGCCGGGCCGAGCGCGTACCGGGCGCCGGGACCGCACACCCGGCGAACTGCTCGACCTGGACCGGGAACACGTGTGGCACCCGTACGCCGCGATGCCCGGCACGACGCGGCCGCTCCTGATCGAGTCGGCCGAGGGAGTACGGCTGCGCCTGGCCGAACCGATCGGGGACGTCGAGGAGTTGATCGACGGCATGTCCTCGTGGTGGGCGGCCGTGCACGGCTATCGCCATCCCGTGCTCGACGCGGCGATCCACGACCAGGTGGGGCGGATGAGCCACGTGATGTTCGGCGGCCTCACCCACGAACCGGCGATCCGCCTCGCCCACACCCTGGTGGAGATCACCCCGGAACCGCTGCGGCACGTCTTCCTCGCCGACTCCGGCTCCATCTCCGTCGAGGTCGCGATGAAGATGTGCCTCCAGTACTGGCGGGCCCGGGGTCGCGGCGGCAAACGGCGCCTGCTGACCTGGCGCGGCGGCTATCACGGCGACACGTGGCATCCGATGTCGGTGTGCGACCCCGAGGGCGGGATGCACCACATGTGGCAGGGCGCCCTGGCCGAACAGGTCTTCGCCGACGCCCCGCCGCGCGACTTCGACCCCGCCTATGTGGACCACCTGGACGCGTTGCTGACCCGCCACCGGGACGAGGTCGCGGCCGTGATCGTCGAGCCGATCGTGCAGAACGCCGGCGGGATGCGCTTCCACTCCCCGCGCTACCTGCGGGCGCTGCGCGAACTGTGCACCACCCACGACGTGTTGCTGGTGTTCGACGAGATCGCCACCGGCTTCGGCCGCACCGGTGAACTGTTCGCCGCCGACCATGCCGGGGTCAGCCCCGATGTCATGTGCCTCGGCAAGGCCCTGACCGGCGGATACCTGAGCATGGCCGCGACGTTGTGCACGGAGGAGGTGGCGGCCGGGATCGGCACCGGCGAATCGCCCGTACTCGCCCACGGCCCCACCTTCATGGCCAACCCCCTGGCCGCGGCGGTCGCCAACGCCTCCCTGGATCTGCTCCTCGACCGGGACCGGCGGACGAACATCGCCCGGATCGAGACCGCCCTCACCGCGGGCCTGGCCCCGGCCCGAACCATCCCCGGCGTTCGCGACGTTCGTGTCCTCGGCGCGATCGGCGTGATCGAACTCGACCACGAGATCGACCTGCCGACCGCAACCGGGGCGGCCACGGAACACGGAGTCTGGCTACGGCCGTTCCGCAACCTGATCTACACGATGCCGCCGTACATCACCACCGACGAGGACCTGGCCACGATCACCACCGCGGCCCGAGCGGCCGCGGCGGCGACCGGAACCTGATCGCCGGTCTACGGGCAGTCGTGGAAGGTGCGGGCTTCCGGGGTGAGGGGTGCGCAGAAGTCGTCGACCTGGTTGTCGACTCGGTGTGCCATGTAGGAGAGGCCGACCACCAGGATCGTGTAGGTCAGGATCGCGACGACCACGCGGCCGTAGGAGGCCGCCGACGCGGCCTTGGCGCGGTGCGGGCTGCGCGGCGGGTAGACCAGGGCGACCGGTGAGCCCGGGCGGTGGCGGCCCTCGACCGTGCAGCGGTACGGAATGCCGTTGTGGGCGGTGTATTCGACGACGGTCATGTCCACGAAGTAGACGTCGTCGCGGATGCGGTCGGGGTCGCTGCTGCGCCGGGTGCGGCGCTCGCGGAAGGTGGATACGGCGGCGCCGGTCGTGCGCACGCCCCACCGGCGCAGGTAGTGGACCCGCAGGGCGATCACGAGGATCACGAACGGGCCGAGGATCAGGACGAGTTGTCGTGCCACGAGGAAGGAATGCGAGTGGTCGCGCATGATGGATGCCCTTCGGGTGTACCGGTGTCGACTTGTCCGGTACGTGGTCGGGCGCGGCGGGATCTCTCCACTTTTCGGGCGGGAATCTTTGGGGAGCGCCGATTGTGTGGGTTTCGTCGTGATGTGCGCTTTCCCGGACCGACGACCGCCCGCCGGCGGATAATCGGTCGCACGAAGGTGGAGAGATTCGTGTCCCTCGAGACACGTCGCCGGTGACGAAGTCGCGTTGCCGTTGCGGAGGGTGCCATGACACGGATCGGACCGGACCCGTCCGGGGACTTGCCGTCGGATGAGGGGCTGCCGGAAAGCCTGTGGATCGCGGATCCGGATGCCGATCCCGACGGCGCGGCCGACGACACGTGGCAGCTGTTGCGCGACGGCGACGAGGCCGCCCGGATCGCGCTGTACGAGCGGCATCACGATGCGTTGGTGCGTTGGTTCCGGGCGAAGTTGCCGTCGGCGGCGGAGGCCGACGACTGTGTCAGCGAGGTGTTCGTCCGCGCGCTCGACGGGATCGCCCGCGACCTGAAGCCGACCCGGGGTGTCGACCGATGGTTGTGGGGCATCGCCAAGCACGTCCGGATGGCGGAACTGAGGGCGCGACAACGTGCCGCGGGTCGCCCGGTCGACGAGGACATCTCGCCCGACGACGCGAAGAAGACGACCCTTTCGCAGGTGTCCGCGTCCGGTGGCGACCTCGGCCACGCCTATGGCAAGACCCAGGCGTTCGCCGCGCTCTACACCGCCACCGACGCGCTGTCGCAGACCCAACGCATGGTGGTGAGCGCGCACTTGGACCACACGCTCGCCGAAATGCGCCCCGTGAAGGGGGCCGAACTCGCCGCCCGTCTGGGCTGGTCCCGGGTTCGGGTCGACCGCGAACTGAGCCGGGGCCTGAAGAAGGTGCGCGAACGGGTCGGACTGCTGGCGGCGGCGCGCTCGATGCGCTTCTCCTGCGCGACGGCGGCCGAAGTCAAGGGGCTCGCACGACTGTTCGCCGCCGAGGAGATGGCGTCCGGCCTGGTGCCGACGCGGGCGGAGTATCGCGTCCTTCGCGCCCATACGGCCGGCTGTCCCAGCTGCTCCGCCGTGGCCAAGGACGCCATCGTGCAGCGCACCTGGGTGCTCGGGCCGGGACTCGCCCTGGCGGCGGCCCGGCAGGGCGAGGACGACGACGAGCGGCGCCGCGCGGCGGTGGCCTGGTGGACCGGGCGGCCGGCGGCCACGGCCGAGGCCGAGGTCGCCCCGGTGGCGTCACCCGTCCCGGCCCTGGAAGTCGCTGCCGCGGCCCCCGATCCCGGCGCGTGGGGCAGTGTCGGCCGGGTGGTACGCCCCGCCCTCGACGCCGTCGTCGGGCCCGCGCTCACCGCCACCCGCGCCGCACGCGATGCCGTCCTGCAACGGTTGCTCCGCGTCCCCGGCGTCGCGCCGGCGGTGAACACCGCGACCCGGATCGCGGCGGACAATCCGTTGGCGGTACGCGTGGGCGGCACCGTCGTCGCGCTCGCCACCGCGGTGGCCCTCACCCTGTTGGCCGTCGCGCCCGACGCCGCGCACACCCCGTCCGCCCGGTCGTCCGTCGGCCCCTCGGCGGTCCCCGGCGGTACGCCGGGTCCGGGCGGGGCGGCGCAGCTGCCGGCGGACGAAACCGCGCCCCCCAACCCCACCCCGACGGATGTTCCGTCGGCCCCGCCGCCCGGCGGCCCGACACCCTCGGGCGGGGCGACGGCAACGACCGGCGGGACCGACCCCGATCCGGCCGGCCCGACCGGCCCACCCGGCACCGGCGGCCGAAGCGACACCGGAAGCGCACCGAACGGCGGCGGCGGAGCCGGAGGCGGCAGCGGCAGCAGTGGTGGCAGCGGCAACAGCGGCGGAGCCAACGCCGCCACCCCCGTTCCGGCCGTCTGGGGCTTCTGGATGGTCCGCTATGCCGACGACCCCATCGGCACCACCCGCGAACTCGCCCCCACCCCGCAACGCCCGGACAGCCACGAACCGAACTGGACCTACGGCATCTGGCGCCTCGGCAACCCACCCGTCGTCAAGACCGTACGCGTCACGCACACCGCCGTCGGCCGGCACGTGGTGATCCTCCCGGACAGCGCCGCCCCCGGCGGCATCGCGCACGTCTCGGTCTCCGACTACGCCGCGAACGGCGTGTCCTGCCAACCCGTACGGTGGTGGCCGCAGGGCACCGAAGAGCGCGTCGAGGTGGCCTGCTTCGACCGCACCGGCACGTCCGCCGACATCCCGTTCACCGGCCTCTTCCTCGCCGGCGACCGCAACGGCCCGTACGGCCAGGCCGGTTCACGCGGATACGTATACGCCGACGAGCCGACCGCCGCCCGCCAACTCCCCGGCGCCGCGTCCCGGCAGAACACCGGCGCGGTGACCCGTACCGGCACCGGACGCTACGCGGTGGCGGTCGCGGCGGACACGGAATCCGTCCAGGTCTCACCGGTCGGGACGACGCCTCGGCACTGCGCGCTCACCGCGCTCTCCGGCGGCACCGCGTCCGTGGCCTGCACCACGCACACCGGCGCGCCCGCCGATACCGCGTTCACCCTGAGCCACACCGGCCGGCAGAGCCCGCTCGACGACACCCGGGTCCCGCACGCGGTGCACCTGACCGTCGCCGACGCACCCGGCGCAGGCGCGCCGACGATCACCGGATCGTGGATGTCCCGACCGGGTTCGGCCACCGTGACGCGCACCGCGACCGGCCGCTACACGCTGCACCTGACGGTCGGTTACCTGACCAGCTACGCCCACCCGACGGCCGTCGGCGGCGGCTACTGCACCACTGTGCTGCGCAACGACTACGGCACCAAGGACGACGTCCTGATGTACCTGGCCTGCTACACCCCGACCGGCGCGCCGGTCGACAACGGCTTCCGACTCTCCTACCTGACCGCGTCGCCGTACTACCCATAGACCGGCCGGGACCGCCTACGCGTCGGGCGCGATCCGGAGCGTGGCGCCCAGGCGAGCGGGAGTTCCCGGCGTGCTCACCAGGGGCCGCGAGACGTGGGCGGTCTCCACGCAGACGAACTCCCGGTAGCCGTCGTCGGGTACGTCCGCCATCGTGCGCGCGAGGTCGGCGCCCGGGTTCCACACGACCACATCGGTGTGGCCCTCGTGGCGCACCTCGACGACCCGCTTGCCGGCGGGATCCTCCACCCGGCTCACGTCGCCGGGGCGGGTGTACACCCGGTCGGTCTGCCCTCGGAAGGCGATCCCCGCCGCGGCCGGGTCGGTGTGCACAGGCGTGTCGAGGACCTTGTCCACGTACGGCCCGCCCAGACCGGTGACCCGCGCCTCGTCCAGGTCACCGACCCGCAGATAGGTGTGCAGTGCCGCGGTGCTCTCGAAGTCGCCCCGGGCCTCCAGTTCGATCCGGCACTCGCGCCCGAGTACGAACCGGGCGAACACCTCGAACTCGTGCGGCCAGTACGCCCGCGACGCCTCGCTCGCCCGCAACACCAGCGTCACGCGCACCGTCTCGTCGCCCGGAGCGGCCTCGTCCCCGGCTCCGCTCTCGTCGACGTCGAGCAGTTCCCATGGCAGAACGCGCGCGAAGCCGTGACTCGGCCGGCCCGCCGCACCGAACCACGGCCAGCAGATCGGCACTCCGCCGCGAACCGCCCGCCCCTCCTCGAACGCCGTGGTCGCGCTCAGCCACAACACCGGCTCCTCGCCCGCCGGTTGCCAGTGCACCAATTGCGCGCCCTGGAGGGTGATCGCGGCACGCACGCGCGGATGGGTCACCACGACCACCGGCAGCGCACCGACCCGACGCAGCGTGGTGTGCGCACCCAGTCGCCGGTCGACGGGAAGGACGAAAACGTCTTCGGGCACGTCGGGACCCCTCACACTCGGCGGACGGCCGTCGCCCACACAACCCGCCACAATGCCACAACCCGCCCCGCCGTCATCGCGTACACCCGGGACGGCCCGCGACGCGCCATGCGCCCGGCCCGGATCGGCCCGGTCGGGTTCGGGCCGGGTACCGGGTGGTTTCGGCCGGCACACGGGCGCGGATTCGATGGTTTTCGAGGTCGTGGGGATCGTCGTCGGCGGGGTGCGCCCACGCCTCGGCGCGACCGCCCGGGCGGGTGCGAAACGGCGACGAGGTAGGCCACGCAACGTATACGGCCGCTCACGGACGATTTCGAGCCGGTGTGTGGCGTCGGCGCCGGCGGGCTGTGGCGCGGGTACCTCGGAGGGGTGTTCGAATGGCGTGGATTGGGCTCCTCAAGTCGTGATCATCAATGCGACGATCTGGTGATCGACGGGGCCTCCGCCGGCGCGGCGGCGTTTTTCCCACCACCGGAAGGGGTCACGTTCGTGGACTCGCTGGATCTGAAGACGGTGCGCACCAGTCTCGACGGGGCGGTGTTGCGGGTGCGGTTGGCCCGGCCGGAGACGGGAAACGCGCTGGACGGGCAGATGCTGGACGATCTCCTGGCGGTACTGGCCGAGTTGCGCTCGCGCTCCGACGTGCGGGTCGTGGTGTTGTCGGGCGAGGGCGATTCGTTTTGCGCGGGTGGTGATCGCGGCGAGATGTTGCGGCTGGCGGCCGACGATCCCGGGGGTCCGGCGCTGCGTCGGCTCGGCGAGAAGGCGCGGGCGGTGTGCGAGGGGTTGGCCGCCGCCGATCCGGTCACCATCGCCCGCGTGCACGGTCGGGTGGTCGGGGCCGGATTGGCTCTGGCGATCTTCTGCGACCTGCGGGTGGGCGACATCGAGACCCGCTTCCGCATGCCGGAGCTGGCCCTCGGGATGCCGACCGCGTGGGGCGGTGCGATGGCCCGGCTGATCGGCGAGGTCGGCGCCGCCCGGATCCGCGAACTCGTACTGACCGCGGACATGTTCGACGCCCCCACCGCGCATCGGTTGTCGATCCTGCATCAGGTGGTGCCGGCCGTCGACCTCGACGACGCGGTGAGCCGCTGGGTCAAGCCCGTGGTGCGCCGCCCGGTCGCGGCGCTGCACGCGACGAAGACGCTGATGAACGCGTACAGCCGAAGCGACCGGTACGGGGATCTGTCCCTGCTGGACGGGCACTTCCTGTCCGCGTTCCTGGGCGCCGGGGCGGCCCGCTGATCCCCTCCGTCCGGAGGCCGGTCGCATCGGCGCGGCGCGACCGGCCTCCCTCGGGGCGGGTCAGCGCACGCTCACCCGCATCGCGGTGATCCGGCGAAACGCCAGGCGCGGCTCCCACGTCGGCGGCGCAGTGACCCGAAGTGCGGGCAACCGGCGCAACATCGCCTCCAGCAGCAGACTCGCCTCCAGACGGGCCAGGCCGGCGCCGATGCAGTAGTGGATGCCGCCGCCGAAGGAGATGTGCCGGGCTCGGCGGGTGACGTCGAAGGCGTGTGCGTCCGGGGTCAGCGACGGGTCGTGGTTCGCCGAGGCCAGCATCGTGTGCACCACCTCGCCCCGCGCGATCGCAATCCCGGCCAGCACCAGATCCCTACTCGCGTAGCGCGTGGTCACGGCGATCGGCGGGTCGTAGCGGAACACCTCCTCCACGGCGTCGGCGAGGGCCATCGGGTGGGCACGCAGCCAGGCCCGCTGTCGCGGATGCCGGTCCAGGGTCCAGACCATCGTGGACAGCAGTGTGGATGTGGTCTCCAGGGACGCGATGACGGTGAACATGGCCAGCGCGTACACCTGTTCGTCGGCGAGTTCGCGATCCGGCTCCAGTGCGTCCCAGGCGCGCAGCCAGCCCGAGATCACGTCGTCGCCGGGCTCGGCGCGGCGGCGTGCGACCAGGGCGGTGAAGTATGCGCGCAGGCCGCGGATGGCCTCGTCGGCGGCCCGGAGTTGGCGTTTGACGGGCAACAACTCCTGGGCGTACGCCTGTGCGTGGGTGAGGGAGCGGAGCAGGTCGAAGTCCTCGGGCGGCACGCCGAGCCAGTGTCCGACGGTGGCCACCGGCAGTTGTTCGCCGACGAGTTCGGCGAAGTCCGCGTCCGCGTCCCCGGCCTGCTCGATCAGGGTGTCGAGCAGTGTGTTCGCCACCCGGCGCACCTTCGGACGCAGCGCCTCCAGGGTGCCGCGGTCGAAGATGGTGTTGACCGATCTGCGAACCCGGGTGTGCTCGGGCGGATTCAGCGCCACCAGCGTCTGTTCGAGTTCGCGCGAGGACGGGGTCGACCAGCGG
Organism: Embleya sp. NPDC055664; assembly: GCF_053618075.1. Lineage (NCBI taxonomy): Bacteria > Bacillati > Actinomycetota > Actinomycetes > Kitasatosporales > Streptomycetaceae > Embleya > Embleya sp. NPDC055664. The sequence continues at coordinate 92,652 of NZ_JBSHGZ010000036.1, read as the reverse complement.
GAGTCGTCGGGCTGGCGGGCGCGCCACGCGTGATCCAGGGCAAGCCAGTCGGGGCTGCGCAACACCTCGTCGCAGGCGCGGTGGCCGGTCACGAGGTACCCGCCCCAGGGCGCGGGTACGACATCACCCATCTCCCGTAGACCGGCGTAGAGCGGCAGGGGGTCCGCCTGCCCGGCTACCGAGCGCAGGCGGGACAACAGGGCGACGACACTTCTGCTGTCGACGACGGTGGGTGACGCGGAAGACTGCACGACGGCTCCTTCGAACTCGACACGATGTCAACGGGCGACTCGGTACAGCGTTGATCGATCGGGCGCCCGGGATCGGGCGGCCGACGATGAAGGGTGTCTGCGGTTGTCGGGCGAGGCATTCGGCACGGGCGTGTGCCGCCGCCTCGTTCGTGGCGCGCCGAGGCCGGGCCCGGGAGCGGGGGAACGCGTCCCGGGCCGCGACGCCGGCACCGGCGGTGGGTGGTGCCGCCCGCCCGGTGCGGCGGGGTCGGAGTGTGGCTACTGGCCTCGCCACCAGTTCAGGAACGAACTCCACACGCCGCTCTTGCGCGTCCCGGGTTCCGGGCGTTCGGGAGCGGTGGCGGCACGGGCGGGCGCCGGGTCGGCAGGGGGTGCCGGGCGCGGCACGATCGGGGTGAAGCGGGCGGGCAGTGCGGTCAGCGCCCGGTTGAACGGGCCGGGCCGCCAGTCCAACTCATGCACCGGAACCGCGAGTTCCAGGTCCGGCAGGCGGTTGAGCAGCTTTTCGATCGCGGCGATGGCGATCAGCCACGCGGAGTCCTTGGCCGGGCAGGCATGCGGTCCCGCGCTCCAGGCCAGGTGCGAGCGGTTGCTCGGCCGGCGGCCGTGCGCGATCAGGGCGGGGTCGCTGTTGGTGGCGGCGAAGCTGATCACCACCGGGGTGCCGCGCGGCAGGACCACGCCCGACAGGTCCACGTCCCGCACCGGATAGTGCACGGCGTAGTTCGCCATCGGCGGGTCGGTCCACAACACCTCGTCGAGCGCGTCCTCGACGGAGGCGCCGCCGCCGAACAGGCTCGCCGAGAACCGCTCGTCGGACAGGATCAACCGCAACCCGTTGGCGATGAGGTTGCGTTGCGGTTCGGTGCCCGCGCTCATCAGCATGACGAGTTGATGGATCATCTCCTCGTCGGTGAGCCGGCTCGGATGCGCCATCAGCCACGAGGTGACATCGGAGCCGGGCTGTTCGCGCTTGAGCGCGACCAGTTCGACGAGGGCGCCGGTCAACATCGTGTTGGCCGCCTCCGCGTCGCCCACCGCGTCGAAGATGCCGGCGATGCCCGCGACCAGGCGGTCGCCCAACTCGGGTGGACTGCCGAAAAGTTCGCTGAACACCAGCAGCGGCAGTGTCTTGGCGTAGTGGTTCAGCAGATCGACGCGGCCGGTGCCCGCCCACTGGTCGACGAGGTAGTCGGAGCTGCGTTCGACGAAGCGGCGCAGCTGGTAGGGGTCGATCCGGTCGAGGCTGTCGGTGACCGCCTGGCGCAGCCGCAGGTGTTCGGCGCCGTCGGAGAACAGCGCGTTGGGCCGATACATCATCATCGGCACGACCGGACTGTCGGCGGGGACGGTGCCGTCGGCCAGCGCGAGCCAGCGGCGGGGGTCCTTGGCGAACAGTTCGGGGGAGTGCAGTACGCGCAGCGCGGCGGCGTGGTCGGTGACCAGCATCGCGTCCACCCCGGGCGCCAGTTCCACCGGCGCGGCCACGCCCTGGCGGCGCAGGTGTTCGTACGCGGCGCGCGGGTCGGCGGAGAACGTCTTGTCGTACAGGGGAAGGGCCCCGCCGGCGTGCGCGGGGCAGCCGGGGGGCGGGCCGGCGTGGTCGCCGGAGGAGGGGGCCGATCGATCGAAGGGGCCGGTGTTCCCAGTGTTCACGCGAGTTCCTTGGATGCCCGAAGCTGGAGGTAGCGGACGAGGGCCATCAGGGCCTCGGTCGAGGAGGCGCGGTCGCGGGCGTCGCAGGTGACCAGCGGCGTGTCCGGCAGCAGGTCGAGCGCCGCGCGCAGCTTCTCCAGGGGATGTTCGACGGAGCCGTCGAACCGGTTGACGGCGACGGCGTAGGGCACGTCGTATTCCTCCAACAGGCCGATGACGTCGAAGGATTGGTCGAAGCGCTGGGGGTCGATCAGGACGAGCGCGCCCAGTGCGCCGACGGTCATGTCCTTCCACACCTGGGCGAAGCGCTGTTGCCCGGGAGTGCCGAACAGGTAGAGCACGAGTCGGTCGCTGAGGGTGAGGCGGCCGAAGTCGAGGGCGACCGTGGTGGTGGTCTTGCGTCCCGCGCCCGTCAGATCGTCGACGTGCGCGCCTGCCTGCGTCATCGTCTCCTCGGTGCTGAGGGGACGGATCTCGGACATGGTGCCGACGAAGGTGGTCTTGCCGACGGCGAAGTGCCCCACGATCAGGATCTTCGCCGCGATCTTGACGGAGTCGGCGAGGTACACGTCCGCGGCGGCGCCGTCAGAGACGGGCAAGGCCATCCAGCACCTCCTGCAGGAGTTGGGTCTTGGGGAGTTCGGCGGAGGGGATGGGCCGACGGGTGGCGACCAGGCCGGTGTCCATGAGGTCGGACAGCAACACCTTGACCACGCCGATGGGCAGGGCCAGGTGTCCGGCGACCTCGGCGACCGACAGGATCCCGCCGCGGCACAGGGCGAGCAGGCGGGTGCTCTCGGGGTCGAGGATGTGCGGCGACTCGTCGCCGGGCAGCGCGATCACCAGGCTGACCAGGTCCAGACCCTTGCGGGTCGGGTGGCCGCGGCCGCGGGTGATGACGTAGGGGCGTACTAAGTCGGCGGCGTCGGATTTCGCCGCGGGGTCGTTGGTCATACCGAATGGTCCGCATTCCGTCGGGGCGGGCTGGTCATTTCCTTTCCTAGTTGGCGCACGAGCTGCTGCATGCGGAACGTGATGATCTCCATGTCCACGTTCTGCGTGGCAGATACGGCCAGATAGGCGCCGGGACCCGCCGCCACCAGGAAAATGAATCCGTTGCCGAACTCGACGAGCGTTTGCCGCCAGGGCGACTCGGAATCGCCGATGAACTCCGCCGTGCTCCGGCTGATCGATTGCAGCCCGGACAGCGCCGCGGCCTGGCGGTCCGCCTCGTCACGGGATATCCCGTCGGAATGCGCGCGCAATATTCCGTCCGCGGACAACAGGATGGCGTGCCGGGCCTCCGGGACCTTGAGGGCGTCGTTGAGAATCCAGGCCAGGTCGTTGGTCATCGGCTTTCTTGCCCTTTGTCGTCTGTCTCGGGGACACGGCCGGAGCGGGTTCCGCGCAGGAACGCGCCCATCAGCCCCGCGGTCTCCGCGTCCGAACGGTCGGGTGTCTCGGTCGGCGTCGCCGCCTGTGTGTGCTCGACCGGTCGCGGGGCCCGGCGGCGGCGCTGGGGCAGTTCCCCGTCCAAGGCGGCGGCTCCTGCGGTGGGGGCGGACGCGGCGGCGGGCAGGGCCGCGGCCGGCTCGGCTGCGGCGACCTCGGCGCGCGGTCCGCGGGCCACGCGGCGGGGTGCGGCGGCCGGGGCGGGATCGGCGTCGACGGCGGTGGTGAGCAGTTCGGAGGGCAACATCACCACCGCGCGCATGCCGCCGTAGGGCGATCGGGTGTCCACCGAGACGGTGAAGCCGTACTGGGCGGCGAGCATGCCGATGACGGGGAAGCCGAATTGGGGCGGGTGTCCCAGCCGGGTGATGCCGACGGGTTCGGTCGCGCCGAGGAAGCGCGCCGCGCTCTGCCGGGCCTCCTCGTGCATACCCACGCCCGCGTCGTCGACCATCACACAGACCCCGTTGGGCACGGTCTGGAAGTTGATCTCGACGGTGGTGTGCGGTGGGGAGTAACTGGCGGCGTTGTCCAGGAGTTCGGCCACCGCGAGGGCGACCGGCTCGACCGCGCGGCCGATCACCGCGACGTTGGACTGCATCCGGATCTCCACCCGCAGATAGTCGCGGATGCGGCCCTTGGCGCCGCGCATGACGTCGTACAGCGGGGCGGCGGCGCGCTGGCGTCCGGTCCAGCCGCCGCAGAGCGCGGCGATGACTTGGGCGCGGCGGCCGAATTGCGAGTTCATGTGGTCGATCGCCAGGAGGTCCTGGAGCAGTTGCGCGTCGACGTAGTTGTTCTGCATGTCGGAGATCGCGACCTGCTGCTCGCCGGCCAGCGCCTGGAGGGTGCGCATGGCGGCCTTGAGCGCGTTCTTGGCCGAGTGGTCGGCGCGGTCGCGGGCGTCCTCGACGGCGGTGGTGAACATCCCCACGACCGTCTCGATCCCCTGCGCGTAAGGGGTTCCGCGCAACTGCTCGTGGCGCAGGAGCGATCCCCGGATCCGGTCCCCGGTCTCGACCAGGGCCGGCAGCAGCACGCGGACGACGTTGTCGATCTCCTCGTCACGCATGCGCACGTCCTCGGCCAGCAGGCGATTCCTCTCCCTCAGGTCCCTGACGGTTATTCGGCTGCGGGCCACGTAAACGGCCGCGGCACAGGTGCCGGCCACCCCGTACCAGAGTGCGGGGTCCTGTACAAAATTCATTCCCACGGTCCTCGTCGCGCTATCAGGCGGGCAACGGCGCACGCAGCGAGTGGAATCCGGGGTCGACCGGGTGCCCGAGGCACGTCACCGGGTCTGCGTCCCGCGCATCGCGATAAGTGCGACCCGCCCGCTGCACATTTCACTGTCGCCGTTGCTCTCTCGTCGATGGGGCGTAGCGAGTGTAGTGGCGCAGACTTCCCCGTTCCGGGCGCCGACGACACTTCTTCTTTCACCGCGACTGCATGCGGGCGACCATTCCCGGGATGGAGCCATATGTCCGTCATGTCGACGAATGGCGGCCGAATACGACGCGCCGAAGGTTCGGGACGCGAATTCCCGGAGCCGGCTGGACGGGTGCAGGAATTGGCCGGAATGCATGGGTCATTCGGGGCATGCCGGCCATTGCGCCCCCCGAATCCCGGACGCTCGGCGGCCGGCGATCCGTCACGATCCGATGTCGCGACGCACACGGAGGGCCACCCCCCGAACCCAGGCCGACAATCTGTTGTGAGGATGTTCACGCATCGTCAGCCTCCCCTCCACAACACCTCGACCGAATCCCCCGTCTCGCCCCCACGAGCACCCGAACGGAACCCGACCCCGGCCCACCCGTTTGTGGGCGCGGACCGGATCGCGCAACCGGTCGACGAAGCGCGGGTTCGGCTCGACGAGATCCAGCCGACTGCCGGCGGGCAGACGCGGCAGCCGGATTCGGTCCGGTTGGCCTGCGCGAGCGGGTGCAGGCACTCGGCGGGCACCTCGACGCCGGACCCACCGGCGCCGGCGCCTGGCGGCCGGCGGCCCGCATCCCCCCACCGGTGAGACGGCGCCGGCACCGTGACCGCCGCGACCACCGAAGTCATCGCGCCCATCGCACAGATCGGGTCCCGCCCGTGATCCGCGCCATGATCGTCGACGACGACGCCCTCGTTCCGTCTCGGACTGCGCGACCTCCTCGACGGTGACGAAGGCATCGAGGTCGTCGCCCAGGCCGCCGACGGCCGACAGGCGGTGGAGCAGGCCGCCTCGCGCCTCGTCGCGGGACACACCCGGTGACGCCGGCGGCGTACAGCAGCGGGGCGCCGATCACGGCGCCCCCGCGTACGCCGGTCACCGTGCGTCGCAGGCGCAACCCGCGGGCGGTGCGGCTTCCGGGGCGGGTGGGGGTGTGGTCGATGCGGCGTGTTGTACCTCGGCGAGCAGGACCGACCGGCGGGCGTCGTCGATCGCCATGTCCGGTCCCCGCTCCGATGCGTCCGTGCCGACCGACCACCCGCGCGGATGATCCGCGAGTGGATGTGTGCGTACAACGTATGCACGGTTGTCGAGCAACCGCAAGCGCTGCCAACTCTGGGCCCTCTAGCTGCACTTCCGCGCTGAGCTGCCCTAGTACGGAAGACTCCGTGCGGAATCAATCGCACTAGTACACTCCAGAGTCGTGCGGCATCTACCATGGACCACGCAGCACGAACCCACCGAGGCGAGCCCGCATGGCCGCCGCCGACCAGCCGCCGTTCCGGCGCATCGCCGAGGACATCCGCCTGCGCATCACGTCCGGTGCTTTGCGGCCGGGTGACCGGGTGCCCTCGACCCGTGGACTCGTCCGCGAATACGGTGTCGCGATGGCCACTGCGACCAAGGCCCTGGCGACCCTGCGGCAGGAGGGCTGGGTACGTTCCGTGCCCGGCAGCGGGACGCTGGTGAACGAACGGCCCGGCGGCCGGCGCAGACGCCCGGCGGCCGAGGAAACCGTCGACGCGGTGCCGGCGTTGGACCGGCTGATCGCCGTCGCGATCGAGATCGCCGACCGGGAGGGTCGTGCCGCCCCGACCATGCGTCGACTGGCCGGCGAGTTGAGTGTCGGTGCCATGTCGCTGTATCGGCACGTGCCCGACAAGGAGGAGTTGACCCGGCTGATGGCCGATGTCGCCTTCGGCGCCGAACCGTTGCCCGAGCCGGGTCCGGAAGGCCGGCGCGCCAAACTGGAGTTGTGCGCCCGCGTGCAGTGGCGGGCCTACCGGCGGCACCCGTGGCCGACCACGACCATGCTCGACTCGCTCGTCCGCCCACCCGCCGTGCCCAGCGGAATGTTGCACGTCGACTGGCAGTTGCGCGCGCTCGCCGGCCTCGGCCTGTCACCCCGCACCGCACTGCAAACGGTGATCGCCCTCGACGGCTACGTCGGCGGCATCGCGGCGAGCAACGCCTTCGAGGTCGAGGCCGAACACGTCACCGGGATCAGCGGCGCACGCCGACTCGCCGCGAGCCTGGACCTGATGACCGAGATCTTCGCGTCCGGCCGCCTCGACACCCTGGCCGCGGCCATCCCGGAGGACGCCACGACCCTCGCCGACCTGGACGAACTCTTCGAATTCGGGCTGCGCACCCACCTCGACGGCATCGCGGCACTGATCGCCGCCGCCGCGCGCCGACCCCGCTCGGCCCGGGCCCGGCGAAGGGCTCAGTGGCCCGGAACATCCGCGCGAGCACGACCTGACCGACCCCGACCAGTTCCGTGACCTGGTGATGCCGCTCGCCTTCGAGCCGCATGCACGCTCGGGCGACGGGTTGGCTGTACGACTACGACCTCGGAACACTCCCCGAAACCGGCTGATCCCGGCCCCGTCGACGCGGGCGTCGTTGACGCGGGTCGGGCGAATGGAATACAACTTCATTATGAAGGACGTAAATAAAATCGTGAGGTTGTCGACGGACATCGACGGGCTGTTCTTCGATCCGCAAGTACGGTCCGCGATGGTCGAGTTCGCCGTGGACGGAGACACCCTGCGGCTGGAGGCGGCGGCCGCCGCGCGGTCCGCGCACAACGCGGTCGAGCGGTTGCGGGCGCATGGTTCGCAAGGGCGGGGGCTCAGCGCGGGAGCGCTGGACGTGCTCGCGAGGTTGGGCGGTGCGGGGGAGGCCGGCGTCAAGCCCGGCGAACTCGCGCGTGCCGCCGGGGTCAGCCCGCGCAACGTCACCGGCCTGCTCGACACGCTCGAACGCGACGGGCTCGCCGAGCGGGTACCGGACCCGCACGATCGACGCGCGGTGGCGGGCCGCATCACCCCGGCCGGCCGCGCCTGGCTGGACGACTTCCGCGCGCCGACCCAACGTGCCATGTCCGCCGTGTTCCACGGCTTCACCGACACCGAACTGGGCCAACTGCGCCACCTGTGCCTCCGCGTCGTGGAAAACCAACAACGCATCGCCGCCCACCTCGAGGCCGCCGCCGGAAAGGAAACCTCCGGATGACCACGCCCACCGACGCGACCCGCGACACCGTGCGCGCCTACCACCACGCCCGCTTCCGAGGCGACGCGCCCGCCGCCGCCCGCACCCTCGCGGAAACCTTCCGATTCCGCAGCCCGCTGACGGCCTCCGACGACGCCGACGGACACCTCGCAGGACTGGACATGTTCGTGTCCATCGTCGAACGGGTGGACCTGATCAGCGAGTTGTACGCGGAGGACCGGGCCACCCTGGTCTACGACGTGCACACCACCATCCCGACGGTCGGCGTGCAACACACCGCCGAACACTTCCGCCTGTCCGAGGGCCGCATCACCGACATCCACCTGATCTTCGACGCCGGCCCCTGGCACGCCGTCATGCGCGCCATCCCACAACCCTGACCGACACCCAGGGTCGGTACAGTCGGGCGTCGCGATCGACACGAGACGACTTGGGACGGAGACGCGGGTGTCCGAGCACGAGATCGAGGACCTGGTCGCGGACTCCATTCGGGTTCTGGACACACACACCGCGCCCGACGATCCGCGCGTTCGGGACTGGTTCGCGGCGCTGTACGGATTCCAGAACGGATACGACTGCTCGTTCACGCACTTTCGCGTGCTGGACATCCTGCTGCGTCGCGGGCACACGTACCGCTTCCCGCTCGACCGGCACCCGGATCACGCCCCGCGACCGGAACGCCTCGACACGCTCACCGAGTTCACCGCTCTGCGTAGCTTCGACGAGGACGCCCCCGACTTCGACGGCTACGAGTCGTGGCTCGAAGACGGCTACGTCGAACCGCCGTTCCTCTACTGCGACACCGGCACCGCGCTGTGGCGACGCATGGTCGACGCCGGCGAACTGCACGGCCCCGACGCCGTCCCGCCGCAGCGTGTTCGGTTGATCGACGCGGTCCGCGAGGTCGCCGTGGCCGCCGAGCGGGAGCAGGACGCCGAACTCGTCGGCATGTGGTACGCGTTCGGCTGCGCCACCCTCGTCGGCGGTCCCGCGGGTTGCCCGTTCGACGTCGACGAACTTGCCGAGATGCCCGCCGTCCGAGACCTGCGCGCCGTGGTCCGCCGCACCGACGCCCTGCCGATCGCCCGACGATCCCCGTACGCGGCGCCCGTCGAATACGCCGACGACGAGGATCTCGAAGCCTGGTGGTGGCGGCTGTAGTTCGGTGCCCGAGCCCATCGTGGGCGGGCCCGGCCGGGCCCGCCCACGATGGGGCTCAGGGGCCGGTGAGGATGACGAGACGGCGGGTCGCCCTCGTCATGGCGACGTAGCGGTCGACCGCGCCCTCGATGCCGCTGCCGAAGGTTTCCGGGTCGATCAGGACGACCAGGTCGAATTCGAGGCCCTTCGACAACTCCGGGGTCAGCGAGTGCACGCGGGGCGTCGAGCGAAACGTGGGATCGCCGATCACGCAGGCGATTCCCTCGTCGTGCCCGGCGAGCCAGTCGTCGAGGATCGTGGTCAGCTCCGACGTGGAGCCGTACCCGACCGGGATGCCGCTGGTACGGATGGACGTGGGCACGTTGGCGTCCGGGAGCACGGTCCGGATGACCGGCTCCGCCTGCGTCATGATCTCCTGTGGCGTGCGGTAGTTGATGCTCAGCGATGCCATGGTGATCCGGTCCAGACCGACCCGCTCCAGCCGCTCCCGCCACGACTCGGTGAAGCCGTGCCTGGCCTGGGCGCGGTCGCCGACGATGGTGAAGCTGCGGGACGGGCAGCGCAGCAGCAACATCTGCCACTCCGCGTCGGTCAATTCCTGCGCCTCGTCCACGACGATGTGCGCGAACGGACCGGCGAGCAGGTCGGGTTCGATGCGGGGCCCACCGGACTCGTCGACCAGGGAGGTGCGCAGGTCCTCGCCGCGCAACATCGTCACCACCCCCTCGCCGTCGTCGTCGGCCGCCACCAGGGCGTCGACGACCTGGGACATGTTCTCGCGTTGGGCCGCGAGGGCGGCCCGCTGCCGACGCATGCGCCGGGACGCCTCGGGGTCGCCGAGCCGCAGCCGCGCCGCGTCCAGGAGCGGCAGGTCCGACGCCGTCCAGGCGTCGGCCTCCTTGCGCTGCAACCTTCGTACGTCGTCCGCGTCGAGCCACGGGGCGCACATGCGCAGATACGCCGGTACCGTCCACAGGTCGCCGACCACGTCGGTAGCCTCGAGCAGTGGCCAGGCACGGTTGAAGGCGGCGAGCAGTTCCCGGTTGCGTTGCAGGGACCGGCGCAGCAACTCCGGCGAGGCCTCGTCGTCGTCGTGCTTGTCGACCAGGATCGTGAGCAGTTCCTCCCAGATCCGGTCCCGGGCGTCGTTGTGCGAGATCCCGGGTTCGGCGGCCTCGAACGCCTCCGCCCAATCGGCGACGGTCAGCCGGATGTCGGACCAGTGCGTCGTGACCGTCATGCCCTTGGTGGGCGGCTCCTCGTAGAACGCCACGGCCTTCTCGATCGCCTGCACGAGCCGCGCCGACGCCTTGAGCGCGGCCACCTCGGGATCGGCCTCGACGGCCGCGCCGGCCCCCTCGGGGAGCAGGTCGCGCAGGGTGCAGGTCTGTACGCCCTCCTCGCCGAGACTGGGCAGGACGTCGGCGACGTAGTTCAGGTAGGGCTGGTGCGGGCCGACGAACAGCACGTTGCCCCGGCGGTGGCCCAGGCGCGGGTCGGCGTAGAGCAGGTAGGCGGAGCGGTGCAGGGCGACGACGGTCTTGCCGGTCCCCGGGCCGCCGTCGACGACGAGCGCGCCGGCGGAGCCCGCGCGGATGATCGCGTCCTGGTCGGCCTGGATGGTGCCCAGGACGTCGCGCATCCGGGGCGAGCGGTTGCCGCCCAGGCTTGCGATGAAGGCGGACTGGTCGTCGAGCGCGGCGTGGCCGACGATGCCGTCGGTGGTGAACACCTCGTCCCAGTAGTCGCCGATCCGGCCCCGCGTCCAGCGGTAGCGGCGGCGACTGGCCAGTCCCATCGGGTTGGCGTGGGTGGCGCCGAAGAAGGGTTCGGCGGCGGGGGTGCGCCAGTCGATCAGCAGTCGGTGGCCCGCGCTGTCGGTCAGGCCCAGACGTCCGACGTACACGGTCTCGCCGGCCGCGTCGACCATGTGTCCCAGGCACAGGTCCAGGCCGAAGCGGCGCAGGGCGCGCAGGCGCGTGGTCAGTCGGTGGATCTCGATGTCGCGGTCCATCGCGGCCCGCCCCTGGCCGCCCGGCGACCTGCGCTCGGTGTCGAGGCGGTCGGACAACTCGGCGATCTGCTCGTCCAGACAGGTCGCGATGGCCGCGAAGTGCCGCTCGTCGTCGGCGATCAGCGCCGGGTCGGCCTTGGCGGCGAGGCGGTCGGGAAGGTCGAACGCGCTGGTGGTGACGGGGTTCACGGCATCGGCTCCGTTCCGGGGTCGCGGGGCGACCGTGGTGCGTGGCGGGTTGCGGCTCGACGGTTGCGCGAGGTTCACGCGGATACCGACGAGCGATCCCGGCCGGGTGCGTCGAGCAGGAGGTTCGCGGCCACGGTCGTGCCGTCGGCGCGGATCGCGGCGGCCACGGCGCCGGCCCGCCCGCCGGTCTCGGAGGCGAGCGCGGTCGCGAGCGCGGCGGTCAGGGACTCGACGGTCGGGATCGGGCCGTCGTGCGCCGCGCCGATGCCCAGGTCGGCGATCCGGCTCGCCCAATACGGCTGATCCACCCCCTGCGGCACGATCACCTGCGGCGCGCCCGCCCGGGCGGCAGTGGTCGTGGTGCCCGCGCCGCCGTGGTGCACGACCGCGGCCACCCGGCCGAACAGCGCCTGCTGGTTGACCTCGCCGATGCCGAAGCAGTCGTCGCGGTCGTCGATTTGGGCCAGTTCGGCCCAACCGTGTCCCAGCAGCACGCGCCGGCCGTGCGCGCGCACCGACTCGATGGCCACCCGGGCGACATCCCGGGCGGTACGCATCGGCATGCTGCCGAAGCCCACGTAGACCGGCGGCGCGCCGGCGGCCAGGAACGCCTCCAGGTCGGCCGGCAGCGCACGCTCGTCGGGCAGGATCCACGCGCCGGTCTGTACGACGTCGAGGTCGGTCGCGTCCCACGGGCTCAGGATCGGGTCCGCCGCCAGCCAGGGCGTGTCGGTGTAGATGTGGTCCCGGACGTGCTGCACCGGGGGCAGGCCCAACTCTTGCCGGTGGGCGGCGAGCGCCGGGCCGAACAACTCGGCGATCTCCCGGGCGTCGATGTCCCACAGCGCCCGATTGTCCGTCACCTCCGGCGGGAACGGCCGACCCGGCCGGGACAGCGGCGGCCGGTCCGGCGACGGCAGCGTGATCGGCTGGTACGTCGCGTAGACGTAGCGAATGCCCAACTTCTCGGCCACCGACCGCTCGGCGACCGGCATCATGCCGCCGCCCACCACCACGTCGAAGCCCTCGGCCACCTTCGGCAACACCTCGAACTGGGCGTCGACCCACGCCGCCGCGCGTCGGGGCAGATCGTCCGCCGACGGCGGCTCGTCACCCGTGACCATCGCCCGCACCGGCCAACCCAGCGGCACCATCGGCACGCCGACCCGGGTCGGCAGTTCCGCGAAGTCCGGTGGCGCGCACAGCAATACCTCCGCGCCGAGTTCCCGCAACCGCATCGCGAGGCCCAACATCGGCTCGACGTCCCCGCGCGACCCGAACGTCGACAACAACACACGCACTTCTCGACTCACCCATTTCCGCAGATCCCGGCCGGGGCTTCGGCTCAGGTCGATGATTCTGCGGTACGACGGGGGCCTTGCCGCAAGGCCCCCGATGCGCTATATGTTGGTTATGGCGAGGAGAGGGTTTCTCCTCGTCGTTTTCATGTCCGCGGCGATTTCCGTCGCCCTCCCGTGCCGCGTCATTCCTCCGGGCTGGGAGCGGACCGGTTCTGTGTACCGAACCGGTTGGCGGGTGGTTCGGTGGACCGGTTGCGTCGGGCGGGCGACGCGCTTCAGCGGGTGTCCGCGCCCCGCCGGCCGCGCGCCGTCATCGCCCACGCGGCCGGCACCGCTGCGACGAGCAGGACGCCGGCCGCGGTCAGGGCATGTCGGGCGCCGACGGACGCGGACTGTCCGGACGCGTCGCCGGTCAGGTACACGCCGCCGACGATCGCGATGCCGAGGGTGCCGCCGAGTTGTTGCACGGCGTTGAGGAGGCCGGCCGCCGAGCCGGTCTCCTGCGGGGAGAGCCGGCGCAGGGCGGCGGTGAAGAACGGCGGGGTGAACAGGCCCACGCCGAGCCCGGCCACGGCCAGGGCGAACGGCAGCCCGCGCGGATAGTCGCCGGCGGGCGCGGCCCGGTAGGCGAGGACCGCGGCGACCAGGCCGACGGCGAGGGTGGCGATGCCGGCGTGCAGGACGCGGACGCCGTAGCGGGGGACCAGGACGCCGCCGGCCGCCCAGGAGGCGACGGCCAGGCCGGCGGACCACGGCAGGAGGGTGAGGCCGGCGGTGAGCGGACCACGGTCCAGGCCCAGTTCCAGGTGCAGCACCACGGTGATCATCACCCCGTTCATGACCGCGAAGAACAGCGTGGACGTGGCCAGCGCGGCGGGGAACGCCCGACCGCGCAGCAGGGACGGCTCGACGAGCGGGGTACGACCGGCGGCGGCCGTGCGGCGCTGGTGGACGACGAACCCGGCCAGGACGAGTGCGCCGAGCGCGGCGGCGGCCCAGGCGCCGACACTCGGCGCACCGGTGCCGCCGGCGAGCGGGCAGACCAGCAGCGCGGTCCCGACCGTGGCCAACGCGGTGCCGATCGGGTCGAGGCGGGGGCGCACGGGCGCGCGGTCCTCGCGCAGGCGCGGGGCGATCAGCAGTACGGCCGCCGCGAGCGGCAGGTTGACCACGAACACCGCACGCCACGAGGCGCCGAACAGGTCGGCGTGGGTGAGCAGGCCGCCCGCCACCGGGCCGAGCACCGCGGACAGACCCATCACCGGGCCGATCGTGGCCAGCGCCCGGGGGAGTTCGTCGCCCTCGAACATGGCGCGGATCAGCCCGAACGTCTGCGGGACGATCAGCGCGGCGGCCACACCCTGCGCCGCGCGCATGCCGATGAGCACGCCCACGTTCGGGGCGAGCGCGCAGGCCAGGGAGGTGGCGGCGAACGCGGCGACGCCGACGCGGAAGACGCGACGCCGGCCGGCGATGTCGCCGAGGCGGGCGGCGGTGAGCAGACCCAGGGCGAAGGTGAGCGTATAGGCCGCGCTGTACCAGGGGATCGCGGCGGCGGGCCCGCCGAGGTCGGCGTGGATGACGGGGCCGGCGACCTGGACGATCGTGGCATCGAGGAGGTTCATCGCCTCGGCGACGAGCAGCGCGATCAGGGCGGTCCAACGCCACGGATAGGCGCCGTGGGTCGGCCGATCGGACGCGACCGGGGCGGTCGCGATGGAGGGGGCGCCGCCGGGGGCGGTCGGGTGCTCGGACATGGGTTCCCCGTGGGTGATGTGGTGTCGGGACGCGCGGCCCGCCGGGTCGTCGCCGTCCGGTGCTCCGTGCGAACACCACCCTCGCTCGGCTCCGACCTGTGGTTCCATTGCCGAGCACCGGATCGACGATTTCATCCATGTCGATCGGCTATTTTGAGGATTATGCTCGAACCGGACGACCTCGATCGTGGCCTGATCCACGCCCTCCACACGGACGCCCGCGCCCCGTTCACTCTCATCGCCGACGTCCTGGGCACGTCGACGCAGACCGTGGCCCGCCGCTACCGCCGCCTGCACGCCGAGGCCGGCCTGCGCGTGGTCGCCCTGCCGAGCCCGCGCAGCACCCGCGCGCACCAGTGGTTCGTACGGTTGACCGCCGCCACCCGCACCGCCCACGACATCGCGGTCGCACTGGCCCGCCGCGCCGACACCTCGTGGGTGCGGCTGACCTCCGGCGGTACCGAGATCGTCGCGATCATCCACACTCCGGCCGGCGGTCCCGACGCCCATTCCCTCCTGCTGCGCGACATCCCGCGCACCGCGGGCATCACCGCCGTGTCGGCGCACTACCTGCTGCACACCTACCTGGGCGGGCCCACCCCGTGGCGCGGCCGGCTCGGCGCGCTCACCCCCGAGCAGGAGGCCCGGCTGCGCGGCCGCGACACCCCCGCCGACCCCCCACACGGCGAGCCGTACCCGCTCACCGACGCCGACCTGCGCCTGCTGGCCGCATTGCGCGAGGACGGCCGGGCCGGCTACGCGGAACTGGCCGCCGCGACCGGGTCCACACCCGCCACCGTCACCCGTCGGCTGACCGAACTGCGGGCCCGCGGCGCGGTGTTCTTCGACATCGACCTCGAACCGGCCGTACTCGGCGCCACCGTGTCCGCGCTGTTGTGGATGCAGGTCGCCCCCAGCCGCCTCGACGAGGTCGCCCACACGTTGGCGGGCCACCACGAACTCGCCGTCGTGGCCGCCACCACCGGCCCCACCAACCTGGTCGCACACGCCCTGTGCCGCGACGCGGAGGACCTGCACCGATACCTGATCCACCGGCTCGCCCTGGACGCCATCACCCGAATCGAGACCGCACCCGTCCTGCGCACCTACAAGGCCGCCGCCACACTGCGCGCCTGACCCGAAGATCCCCCGTTCATCCCCTCATCCCCTCATCCCCTCTCGCCGATCGGGATCCGGACCGCCCGCGCGTGTCGGTGACCGTCAGTAGGTTCGTATCCGTACCCGCCGATCGTTTCCGACTCGGCGTGGAATCCCCCTCGGTGCAAAGGAGATGGTGTGTTGTCGGCATGGGAGGAGTCGAGCGTGGCGCGGGTGCTGCCACCCGCTCGGCCGCGCAAACTCGCCAAGGTGCCGTTCGTCGAACTGGCCGACGGGCGCCTGCAGGGTGTGGTGTCCAGCGGTTCGGACATCGGGCGGGTCTATGTGTCCTCGGTCGCCGCCGGGGACTTCGCGTTCACGTGCAGTACCAACAACAACCGCCCCTGCGGCGGCGCGCACGGGTCGTTCTGCAAGCACATCGAAGCCCTGATCGGCGAGGCCGTGCTGCAATACGGCGCCGAACGTGTCGCCCGCTACCTGCGGGTCGAACTCGCGAACGGGCAATCCGACGCGTGGCACATCACCCGAACCATGGCCGCGACCCGCCCGCCGCAGGGGGACAAGACGGCCGCCGCGCCCGTGTTCAGCAGGTTCCTGCGCCACCTGGCCTACCTCGAACTCGCCCCCACCACCGCGCCGCTGCCGGAGATGCAGTGGTTCCCGCCGACGAGGGCGGTGGCCTGATGCGCGCCGACCTGCTCGTCGAACCCGTCGCCGGGCTCGACGAAGTCCTCGCCGTGGTGGACGCCTTCGACCGCACCCTCGTCGGCGGCCTGCTGCGCCCCCACCCCACCCAGGCCGGTGCCCTCTCCGAACTGGCCGCCGCCGTCGCCGGTACACCCCTGGCCGGCCGCGTCGCGGAGGCGGCCGAGAAGGCGGCGGCCGGCACCGCGAGCGAGGACCACCTCGTCGCGCTCGCCGCCGCCCGTACCGCACTCCTGGGCGCCGCCCACGACGCGCTCGTGGCCCGCGCCGACGAGGCGACCGGGCGCGTCCTCGGCGAGGAAGCGCAAGCGGTCCCGGTGGGGGAGGGCGAGCCGGTGCCGAACCTGCTGATCGCCGCCCGCACCTGGCTCGCCGACCTGGCCCGAGCCGGCTGGCAGGGCATCGACCACGACCTGATCGCCGACTCCGCGCCGGTCGTCTTCGCGATGTTGCCCGACCCGACGCTGCGCCGCCTGGCCACGCTGCTCGACGGGTTCTCCGCCGAACTGGCCGCGTCCTGCCCGGGTGCGACTCTGGAGCGCATCCCGCTGCGCCGCTGGGCCGACCTGTGGTCGCGCGCCCTGCTGTCGACCCAGGCGCGGGTCGACGCCGGACCGGCGATCGGCACGGCCACCGGGCGCCTGCTGCCGCTGGGCGTCGACGTCCAGGAGCACACGACCGCCGCACAGGCCCAGGTACACGCCGTCTTCGAGCCCGCCGACGGGGGCCCGCCGCGCCTGGTCCGGGCGAGCGTGTCAGTGCCCAAGCCGGACACGATCGTCGGCGTCGGCGTCTGGCAACTCCTGCGCCCCCACCTGTCGTTGCTCACCGCCACCGGCGAGGGCCGGGCGATGGACCTGACCGACATGCCGATCACCACCGAGGGCGACCTGATCTGGGACGACGCACACGCGCGCAGCGGCGAACCGGCCGACGCCTTCGTCACCGCCCGGGTCGCGCTGCCCACCGCCGTCGCGGCACCGACCGCGCCGCTCGACCGGCACCCGACGCGGATCTCGATCCCGGTGTTCCTGGAGGGGTACGCCGTTACGGAGGACGGCGCACCCGCGTTGGTGCTCGCCGGTGGACACCACGTCCCCCTCGACGTCGACCGGATACCGGCCGCCGGCCCGCTCACGCCCGAGGCGGTCGCGACCTGCACCGCGTGCATCGGCCTGCTGCGCTGGGACGCCGGGGCGTTCCGGATCCAGCCGCTCGCCGTCGAGACCACCGTCAAGAAGAAGACCGTCGCGCTGCACGCCGGCGCCTGGGCCGGCGGCACCACCGACAAGCTCGGCGTCAAGGCCGAGAAGGCCGCCACCGAAGCCGTCGCCGCACTGCGCGAGCGGGCCGGAAAGCTGCTGCGGAAATGACCGATTCCACAGCCGACGGCACCGAACCCACCACCGAGGGCACCGAACCGGTCGCCCCCATCGCTGCGTCGGCCGACGACCCGAACGAGAACCGCCGCCAAGTGCTGTATTGGCGACTGCTCGCCCGACTCTTCGACCCCGAGGAGCAGGCCGCGCTGGAATCGGCCTCCGTGGCGGTCGTCGAGGACATCGGCCTGCCGGCCGAACTGCTCGACCCACGCGCCTCGGTCGACTCCATCGTGCAGCGACACCCGGACCTGGCCACCGAGTTCGACGGCCTGATGGTGCCCGAGGCGGACGAGGACGGCCGCGATCGGGCCGCCGAGGTGCGCCGTGCGGCGATGGTGTCCAAGGTGCTGCTCAACGTACTCGCCACCGGCTCCGGCACGGTCAGCGCCGGACAGTTGGCCGGCTGGCAGTCCGACGCCGGCTGGCTGGAGCGGGCCCTGGGCTGCAGGCCGGGCCAGTTGCGGGGCGGACGCGGCGGCGGTGCGGGCACGGGCGTCTCCCCGACCGGCACCGGCGGCGCCGGCACGCCCGACCTCGGCACCCTGATCCCCGAGATCGGCACCGAACTCGCCGCCATCGAGGCGGATCTGGTCAAGCGTATGCAGTTGCGCGAAGTGCTCGCCGACCCGGCGCTCGCCGCCCGGCTGACCCCCAGCATGTCGCTGATCGAGCAACTGCTCCGGGACAAGGACAACCTCTCCGGCGTCGCCCTGGCCAACGCCAAGGCGTTGATCCGCCGTTTCGTCGACGAGGTCGCCGAAGTCCTGCGCACCCAGGTGGCCAAGGCCTCCGTCGGCACCCTGGACCGGTCGATCCCGCCCAAGCGGGTGTACCGCAACCTCGACCTCGACCGCACCATCTGGAAGAACCTCACCAACTGGAGCCCGGAGGAGGAACGGCTCTACGTCGACCGCCTCTTCTACCGCCACACCGTCCGCAAGACCACACCCTCGCGGCTGATCGTGGTCGTCGACCAGTCCGGCTCGATGGTCGACTCGATGGTGAACTGCACCATCCTGGCCTCCATCTTCGCCGGGCTGCCGAAGGTGGACGTGCACCTGATCGCCTACGACACCCAGGCGCTCGACCTCACCCCGTGGGTACACGACCCCTTCGAGACGCTGCTGCGCACCAACCTCGGCGGCGGCACCGACGGCACGGTCGCGATGGCGCTGGCCCAACCCAAGATCGCCGAACCGCGCAACACCGTCGTGGTGTGGATCTCCGACTTCTACGAATGGCACACCGATCCCCTCTTCGAGAGCATGGCCGCCATTCATCGCTCGGGGGCCAAGTTCATTCCCGTGGGCTCGGTGACCAGCTCCGGCCGGGCCAGTGTCAATCCCTGGTTCCGGGAGCGGTTCAAGGACCTCGGCACGCCGGTGCTCTCCGGCCACATCCGCAAGCTCGTGCACGAACTCAAGACGTTCCTCGGTTAGAAAGGCCTCTCATGTCCGACCTGTTGCGCGCCCCCGCCGAACTCAAGTACGCCGAGGAACTGGACTGGCTGGAGTCGATCGACACCGGCCCCAAGCCCTTCACCTGGCGGCTGTCCCCGAAGATGATCCGCCTGTTCGTGCTCGGCTCCGAGCGCTCCGACGGCCTCGACCGCGAGATCGCGCAGAAGTGGTTCGGCGACCGCAGCATCGTCGAGCGCGCCATCGTCACCCTCGCCTCGGACCGCGGCCTGCTACTGATCGGCGACCCCGGCACCGGCAAGAGCTGGCTGGCCGAACTCCTCGCCGCCGCGATCTGCCGCGATTCCACCCTGGTCGTCCAGGGCACCGCCGGCACCACCGAGGACCACATCAAGTATTCGTGGAACGTGTCCATGGTGATCGCCAAGGGCCAGTCCCGCGAATCGATGATCCCCTCGCCGATCATGACCGCCATGGAGGCCGGCGCCATCGGCCGCTTCGAGGAACTGACCCGCTCCACCAGCGACGTCCAGGACGCGCTCATTTCCATCCTGTCCGAGAAGTACGTATCGGTGCCCGAACTCGACGACGACGCCATCGTCTTCGCCAAGCCGGGCTTCTCGATCATCGCCACCGCCAACAGCCGCGACCGGGGCGTCAACGACCTGTCCTCCGCGCTCAAGCGCCGCTTCAACTTCGTCCGCATACCGGTGGTGACGAACAAGAAGAGCGAAGCGGAGATCGTGCGCTTCCGCACCGAGGAACTGCTGCGCCGGCACGAGATCGAACTGGAGGTGCCGCCGAACCTGCTGGACGTGCTTCTGCAGAGCTTTGCCGACCTGCGCGCCGCCGCTGCCGCAGCCCGCAGCGACGACGAGAAACTGGAGTCGTCGCTGTCCACCGCCGAGCAGATCGGCGTGCTCGAAGACGCGATCCTGCACAGCAACTTCTTCGGCGAGCGGGCCTTGACCGCGCACACCCTCGCCGCCTCGCTGGTCGGCTCGCTGGCCCGCCGCGAGCCGGAGGACCTGGCCATCATCAACAAGTACCTGCACGGTGTGGTCGAGCCGCGCGGCAAGGAGGAGGGCGGCGCGTGGCCGGAGTTCCTGGAGGGCGGTCGCTCGGCGATCGCGGGCCTGTCGTGAGTGGCCCGCCCGAGGGCGCCTTCGACGCTCTGCGCAGCCAACTCCGGGAAGCCGCCGCCACGTTCGCGGACGGCCCCGACGCCCTCGGCGAGATCCTGCTCGGCATCGTCGACGACGTCGACCGGGCTGTGCGCGAACCCCTGGAGATCTTCCCCGTCTGCCACCACTCGCCCGCCTCCGCCACCGCCATGGCCCGCCGGCTGCGGGAGAAGCAGCCGAAGGTGGTCTACCTGGAGCTGTGCGAGGACATGGCGCCGTTGCTCACCGAACTGCGCAACTGCACGCTGCCGGTGGCCGTCCAGTCCTTCGCCAGCGAGATCGACGGGTTCCCGCTCGACTGGGCGCCGCTGTCGGTGGTCGCGCCGATCACCGAGGCGTCGGCCGAATACCAGGCGATCGCCTACACATTGGACACCCCCGGTACCGAACTGGTCCTGGTCGACCGCTCCTCGGACCACGTGTTCCAGTGGGAGCCGCGCGGCGGCGAAGGGACCGCGCCCGCCGTGCCCGCCGACCCGGACGCGCCGCCGGCCGAGGAGGAGAGCGCGCTGCACGGCGACTCCGTCGGCCTGGAGATCGGCGACCTGCGCCCGCGGTTTGCCGAACTGGAGGAACATCTGCTGCGCCAGGGCCGGGTCCGGCACTGGTCGGAGTGGTGGCACCAGTACGTCGAACTGCCGCTCGGCGACTGCGACCACGACACCTACCGGCAGGTCATGCTGTTGATCGGCAGCCTGTTCCGCCGGCTGGCCCCGGGCGACGAGCGCCGGGTGCGGGTGGACGAGGACCGCGAGCGCTACATGTGGACCCGGATGCGCGAGCACCTGGCCGCGAGCGGCACCGACCCCGCCGACTGCCTCTACGTCTGCGGCGCGTTCCACGCGGCCTCCCGGGTCGAGGAGTTCGGCGTGCACGGCGCCGACACCTTCGAGATCACCCCGCGTACCGCCACCACCTGGCAGCACGGGCTGATCCCCTCCAGCCATGCCGCGATCGAGGCGCAGTTCGGCCTCGCGGCCGGCTCGGTGACGATCGCCGCCTCGGTGTGGGCGAAGAACCTCACCCGCAGCGGAGTGAAACCCTTTCGGCTCACCGGGCAGGCGGGGGCGAGGAAGAAGAGCACGAAGCCCGCGAAACGCGCCGCGGCGGTCGCCTCGCAGGGCTCGTCCGCGTCGCCCGACCCGTCCGCCCTGTCGGCCGACAAGCTGTCCGGGTTCCTGCGTCGTGCGCCGGTCCTGGACCGGCTGGACGAGGAGGAACTGCTCGGCTGGTCCGTGGACATCGTGCGCGCCGCGCGCCGCAACGGCTACCTGGCCTCGACCGCCGACGCGATCGCCGTGTTCGAGACGTCGATCCTGCTGGCCGGGCTGCGCGACCGGGCCAAGCCCACGCCGTACGACTTCCAGGACGCGGCGGTCACCTGCATCGAGAAGGACCGGGTGCCCGGCCGGCGCGACGTGCGCCGGCTCGTCGAGATCATGATGGGCGGCGACCGGATCGGCCGGGTCGGCTACGACGCGCTGCCGCCGCTGGCCCGCGACGTGCACGACCGGCTCGCGCCCCTGGGCCTGAGACTGGAACAGCGCGGTGTGCGACGGGCGTTGCTCGACATTGCCGGGCAACCCGAACTGGAGCGCTGCTCCGATGTGTTGTGGATGTTGCGCTACCTGATGCCGCCGGGCGCGGCCCGGCCGATCATGGGCGAGCGGCGGCTCGGCGAACGCTCCATCCAGGAGTCGTGGGACCTGGCCCTGGGCACCCACCAGCGGGCGCTGATCGAGCTCGGCTACGAGGGCGTCAGCATCGAACAGGTCCTGGAGCAGCGGCTGCGGCGCGCGGCGTACGGGCCGAACGCGACGACCGCGAGCGTGTTGGCGGCGGTCGAGGACGCCACGCTGTACCTGCACAGCCGCCGACTCGCCGACGAACTGGGCACGCGGGCGCTGGAGGTGCTGGCCACCGAGCGCAGCGTCGACGGCGCGCCGGAGGTACTGCGCCGGGTGCGGCGGTTGCTGGCGTACTACCGGACCAGCGAATCGGTGCTGCCGGCGTGGATCGAGTCGTTCGTCAAGTCCGGATACGCGCACTACTGCACGCTGTTGCCGACGGCGTTCGCCGACGACGACGCGACGGTGCGGCAGGTCGCCGCGACGCTGGGCTTCCTGTTCGGCATGGAGAGCCTGGCGCTGTCCCTGGGCTGCGACCGCACGCAACTGGAGCTGGCGGTCGCCCAGTCCCACCCGGAGGAGCCGTCGAAGGTGGCGCTGCTGTGGGCGGGGCAGGTCCACCTCGGTGGGTTGTCCCGAGCGGAATTGCGCTCGCGCTGCGACGAGTTGCTCGGCAATCCGCTGGTGCTGCCGGCCTACCCGCGCTACCTGAGCGGGTTGGTGTACGCGTTGGAGCCGGTGCCGGCGCTGACCGACTTCGTCGTGGAGGCGATGTCCAACGCCTTCGCCCGCCTGCCGGATTCGGTGTTGTTGCCGTGGTTGCCGACCCTGATCGGCACGCTGCGCGCCGGCGGCGCCGAGTTCGCGCCGCTGCTGATTCGCGAGGCCGGGCGGATCTTCCCGGGTCGACTGGCTGCGCTGGACGAGTGGGTGCCGCCGTGGCGGGCGCAACCGGCCCCGCCGGCGTCGGCGGTGTCCCGGGCCTCGGGCGGGGCACGTGGCCTGGCCCTCCTCGTCGCGCATCCGCACACGTGTGACGCGGTGGCGCGGTTGCTGGGGTGCGAGGGCACGTGGGAACCGGGCGCGGGCGACGGGCCGGCGGGCGCGGCCCTGCTCGGCCGGTATCCGGCGACGGCGGAGGCTGTCGAGGCGCTGTTGGCCGGCTGAGCGTACGGCCGGACAGGGCCCGGGGCACGGCACGCCCCGACCACGGCCGGGTGGGGACGGTTCGACGCCGTCCGCACCCGGCCGTGCGCGGTTTCAGGAACCGCTGCCGGGCCGGTCCTTGGTACGGGCGGCGTAGCCGGCCAGGCCGTCGGCCATCCGTTGCATGAAGCGGGTCAGATACCACCGCCAGAACGGGCCCGAGAGCGGCAACTTCGGCTCGAAGGTCGCCGACCAGGTGATGTCGGTGCCGCCCGCGGACGCCGGGGTGAGGTCGACGGTGCCGCGAAAGGACCGGAACGGGCCGCCCTCGTTCGTGTAGCGGAAGTGCCGGTCGGCGACCAGCTCGACGATGCGTTCCCGGGCGGCCCCCCGGCCGGTCCGGAAGACCCGGACGTCGCCGACCTGCTGCGGGGCCTCGGGATCGCCGTCGCCCTCGACGGCGGCGGAATCGATCGGCGACCACTTTGGCCAGGTGGCGGCCCGGAGGAGGACCGCGAAGACCGCGTCGGGGCTCGCGGGGGAATGGGAGGTCACGATGTAGGTGTAAGGCACGTCGTCACGCTAGGACGGCGCCGGCGGCTCGGGACATGCGCCGGATTGCCCACCCGTCGCGGAAATCTTGCGGTACTCCGACGGGCGCACCCCGACATGCGCGAGGAAGGCCGAGGACAGGCTGCCGGGCCCGGCGAAGCCGCAGCGCTCGGCGATCCGCGTGATGGTGAGGTCGGTGTCGTCGAGCAGTCGCCGGGCGTGTTCGATCCGCAGCCGGGTGAGGAACGCGTGCGGGGTCTCGCCGGTGGTTCGGCGAAAGACCCGGATGAAGTGGTAGACGCTCAGGTGTACTTCGGCGGCGAGATCGGCCAGCGTGAGGGGATGGGCCAGGCGTTCGCGCATGATCGCGACGGCCCGCCGGACGGCCGAGGGTTCGGGGCCGGGGACCCGCTGATCCCGGCCTCGGGCCAGCAGGTGGGTCACCAGGACCGTCGCGGCCGATTCCGCGTAGACGTCGGTCGCGCCCGCGACGGTCGGCAGGGCACGTACGACCTGTTCGACGAGGGTGTCACCCGCGGCCAGGCCGCCGGCCATGGCCTCGAAGTCCGGCTCGGGTCCGCCCAGTTCGGCGGCCACCCGGACCACGGTCGCACGCGGGACGTGTATCTGGACGGTCCGCATCGGCGACGTCGCGCGGTAGCTGCGCACGGTCGTTTGACCCGGGAGCATCAACTCCAGCCGGCCCGGCACCCAGCGACGGCGGGTGGGTTTTCCGCCGGCCCGGATCCGCATGTCCGCTTCACCGCTCGTGTAGAGCACGAGATGCAGGTCGGCGACTCCCGGCAGCGGAAAATCCTCGGCCTCCCGCGCGTGCGTGAAGCTCTGGACCAGCAGGGAGCGCCAGCCGGCGTCCTGCCAACTACAGAAGGTGCGCCGCACGACGCCGTCCATGTCGACGTCGGTATACGGCGCAAGGTCGAAGTCGGACGAGTCGAACACTCCACGATTCTCGCACCCCCCGCCGCGTCGCCGGAGGTGTCCGACCCGTCGGGTCGGGCAGAGGAGAGGTTCGGGCCGTCTCGGGGCCCGCCGGATTCATGTCGCATCACCGGCTGAGAGGGCATCATGCAGATCGCTGTCACCACCCCGACCGGGAACGTCGGCCGGCACGTCGTCGCCATGCTGGTCCGGGCCGGACTTCGGCCGCGCGTCCTGCTGCGCGATCCGGGCCGACTGGCGCCCGAACTGCGCGACTACGTGGACGCCGTACGGGTCGACCAATTCGAGGCCGACACGGTGGTGGCCGCCACCGAGGGCGTCGACGCGCTGTTCTGGGTGGATCCGACCACCGGCGGCGAGGACCCCCTGGCCGACTACGCGCGCGCCACGGACAGTGTGGTCCACGCCGTCACCGACAACCGGATCGGCAGGGTCGTCTTCCAGAGCAGCGTGGGCGCCGAGAAACGGCACGGCGCCGGTGAGATCGACGGCCTCGCGCACACCGAAACCGCCCTGGACAAGATCGACGTCGACGTCACCCATCTGCGCTGCGGCTACTTCTTCACCAACCTCGAACTGCAACTGGACGCCCTGCGTGCGGGCACCCTCGAGGTGATCCTGCCGCTCGACCAACCGATGGCCTGGGTGGCGCCCCGCGACATCGCCGAGGTTGCGGTCACCCGGCTGCTGTCTCCCGACTGGTCCGGGCACCGCGTACGCGCCGT
Source organism: Embleya sp. NPDC055664 (assembly GCF_053618075.1). Lineage (NCBI taxonomy): Bacteria > Bacillati > Actinomycetota > Actinomycetes > Kitasatosporales > Streptomycetaceae > Embleya > Embleya sp. NPDC055664. Next base: position 67,593 of record NZ_JBSHGZ010000036.1, on the reverse strand, counting down.
ACACGGGCCGGCCGACCTCACCTGGCGGCAGGTCGGCGACATCCTCACCGCCGCCACGGGTCGGCGGATCGGCGTCGAGCGCATCACCGACGACGCCATGCGCGAGCGGCTCCTCGGGGCCGGCATGACGGATGGACTGGTCGAGGCGGTGCTCGGGATGTCCACCGGGCTTCGGGAGGATTTCGTGCCGGAACAGCCCCGCACCGTCGAGACCACCACCACGACCACTCTCGCCGCCTGGGCCTACGACCACCTCCGCCACCGGATCGCCGACGCGGCATAGGAGACAGGGTCGCTCGACACCCCGGCCGGACCGGGCGCAGCGCGTGTCCACATGCCCGACGGGATGATCTACTGGCCCCGGCAGAGGAGTTGTTCGGACGAAGGGTTCGCGTCGTGTTGATCGATCTCACCGGGAAGACCGCTCTGGTCACCGGTTCCACGCAGGGCATCGGGGCCGCGATCGCGAAGGGCCTTGCCGAAGCGGGAGCGGAGGTCGCCGTCAACGGACGTACGCCGGAATCGGTCGCGGCGGCCCTGGAGCGGTTGCGCAATGACGTACCGGAGGGTCGATTCCGGGCCGCGCCCGGCGATATCGCCGAGGACGAGGGAGCGGCGAGGGTGTTGTCCGCCGTCCCGTCGGTGGACATCCTGATCAACAACCTCGGCATCTTCGGGACCCGGCCGGCGTTGGAGATCGACGACGCCGAATGGCGGCGCTACTTCGAGGTCAACGTGCTCACCGCCGTCCGGATGACCCGCGCCTACCTGCCCGGGATGCAGACTCGCGGCTGGGGACGGATCCAGAACATCGCGAGCGACTCGGCGATCGCCACGCCGGCGGAGATGATCCAGTACGGCATGTCCAAGACGGCGTTGTTGGCGGTCTCGCGCGGCTTCGCCAAGGAGGCGGCCGGGAGCGGTGTCACGGTCAACTCGGTGATCGCCGGCCCCACGCACACCGGCGGAGTCGAGGACTTCGTCTACGAGTTGGTGGATCCCGCCCTGCCGTGGGACCGGGCGCAACGCGAGTTCATGCGCCTGCACCGCCCGCAGTCGCTGATCCAGCGGCTGATCGAACCCGAGGAAATCGCCAACATGGTGGTCTACTTGAGCTCCCCCTTCGCCTCGGCGACCACGGGCGGCGCCCTTCGCGTGGACGGCGGCTACGTCGACGCGATCACCCCCTGAGCCGATCGGCTGCCGGATCCGGGGAGCGGGCCCCAACTGCCCGCCCCCCGGGAGCCAAAGGTCGGGCCCTACCCGACATCGACCTTCGGCGACCGCGAGAACCGGAATACGATCCGGATCCGGCTCTCGGAGGGTATGACGTTTCGCGGCCCGGGAGTGTGACGGGTCCGCCGAAGAAGATTCCGTTCGTCTTCCGTCGGCGTGGATCGCCGTCTACCCCGTTCCCTCCCGGAGTTCGTGACGGCGGCGCAGCAGGGTGCGGCGGCGGGTGTGGGCGCGGTACAGGAGGCCGGCCGTCAACGCGATCAGGGCGGCGCCGGCCAGGCCGGTGGCCAGGGCCGCTCCGGGGCCGCCGCGCGCGGCGGCGAGGGCGGTGCCGCCGACGGTCGTCGCCGTGGTCGCGGCGAGGGCGATCCGGCCGCCCACCACCTCGTCGTGGCCGTATAGCGGTCGGCGGGCGGTCAGCGCCCATGTGCCGAACGCGGCCCAGGCCAGGCCCACCACGATCAACGCGGCGAACGCGATGCGAGTGCGGGTCGGCAGGGCGTGCGGTTCGGTCGCCCACAGCAGCGCGACAAACGCCGCGCCGCATCCGCCGGCCAGCCCCACCGCGAGGTCGCGCAGGCGCGAACGCAGCGAGGTCTCGCGGGCGATCACCCGGCGCAGATCGGGCGGCAGCGGAACGGATTTCCGGTCGTCGTCCCGGTCGTGGTGGTCGGTGTGGCCGTCGTGGTTCACGGGTGATCGCCCCTTTCGATCAGAATCTCCCGCAGCATGCCGCGTGCGCGCGACAGTCGGCTCTTGACCGTGCCCGCCGGCACGTCGAGCACGGCTGCGCAGGTGGCGAGCGGGAGGTCTTCCAAATGGAACAGGATCAGCACCTCACGTTCCTTCGGCGGCAGTCCGTCCAGGCCGCTGCGGATCGCCATACGATCCAGCACGCCGTCGGCGAAAACCTCGTCGTCGGCCCGCTCCCCGGCATCCTCGTCGGCCACCTCCCGGGCGGAATACGTCTGCCGCAGGTGGTTCATGACGGTTCGTCGGCCGATGGTGAACAACCACGGCACGAACCGTTCCGGCTGCCGCAGCCGAGGCAGCCCCCGGAGCACCCCGACCCAGGTCTCCTGGGCAAGGTCGTCGGCGACACCGGCGGATTCGACCATGCCCCGCAGGTACCGCCACAGCGGCCCGTGCCAGCGCTCCGCCAACTCGGTGAACGCCTCCCGCTCACCCAGTTGACACCGAATTACCAACAACTCGTCGCCGGAACCCACATCCGTATCCGCATCCGCTGCATCGGTATCCGCATCCGACTCCACGTCCATCCACCCTCCTTGCCTCACCACACACCGAGCGGCTCCCACCGCTCTCGCCGGGTAAGTCGGGCCCCGCCCCGAAAAGGTTCACGCGGCTCGTGGGGTCGATCCGGTGGGGTCCGGTGGGATCAGGCTCGGATGAGGTGGCGGGGGAGGGCGTGGGCCTTGCGGCCCGTGGGGGTGGTGATGGTGCGGGCGGCGAGCAGGGCGTCGATCACGGCTTCCTCGACGCAGTCCATGGCGGCGGTGAACAGGGTTTCCAGGTGGGCCTGTTCGAGGTCCGCCGGGGAGCCCTGGGAGGCGGTGGAGAAGGCCAGGCCGTAGTCGCCGTTGCCGCGGCCGAGCGTGGCGCCGACGCGGCGTAGGGCGAATACGCCGCGGGCCGCGATGCGGGACAACTGCCGTGCCGTGCAAGGGACATCGACGGCCAGTACGACCACGCAGGAGCTGTCCGGGGCAGCCGGACCGGCGCTTGCCAGGCCCAGGCCGACCGGCGTCACCGATCGCCCGAGGAGGCGCAACTCCCCGTCCATGTCGGCCTGGACGAGTGCGCCCACGGTCGCCGACCGGGTACCGAGCGAGACCCGGCGCGACGCCGACCCGATGCCGGCCTTGAAGCCGAGGGCACACGCCCCCGCGCCGCCGCCGACGCTGCCCAGTTCGACCGGACCGTCGTGCGCGCCCGTCAACGCGGCCGAGACGTGCTCGCGGGTGAGCGGCCGCCGAACCACCGGAGCCGGCCACGCGTCGTCGATCCCGCCGACCACCGGCGCCTCCGGGTGATCCGAACCCCGGCTCGGCGTCGAGGTGAGCAGGATCGGCGTCGCCAACGCGGCCCGCTCCACCATCTGGGTGACCCCGACCGCCTTCCCGTGGCCGCTGCCGAGGTACATCCCCGCCGCCAACGACCGGGCCTCCCGCATCGCGGTCGGTACGATCGCGGTCACCCCCGAGCGCACCCCCTGGGCCTCGTCCACGAGCGTCGTATGACCCACCAGCACGCCCGACACATCGGTGATCGTGTTGTGCGGACCCGTCGCGAACCGCCCGACCCGGTGCCCCGCGTCCCGGAACCGCAGCACGCGCACCGGGTCTCGCTCTGCCTCGTTCACGGTCGACCCGGCCTTTCTCGGGAGAACAACAACGCCGATTCTCACCGGCTCCCGATCGTCGATCTCCGTCGTGGGGTCCGAATTTCGCCACGCCGTTTGGGGTCTTCCGCCAAAAGACGCTCGGCGCCCGGGTGCGGACGGTGCGTGACGACGGTGGGCTCGCGCAACAGGCGCAGCGCGAGCGCGGCTTCGGAGCCGCGGAGGCCCGCTCGCGCCGCCGCGCGGACCCGTTCAGTCGAGCGCGGGAGCGGTGGGGCGTCCCGCGACCAGGCGGCGCAGCAGGGTGGTGAGCAGGTCGCGGTCCGGCTCGGGCAGGGTGGCGAACCAGTCCAGTTCACGGCGGGAGTGGGCGGCGAACGCCTCGGCGATCGACGCGCGGCCCTGCTCGGTCAGGGCGACCAGGACCGCGCGCTTGTCCTCGGCGACGGGCCGGCGCTCGACCAGGCCGTCGCGTTCCAGGGTGTTGATCGCGTTGGTGAGCGCCGAGCGGGACAACACCGACAATTCGGCGAGCCGGGCGGGCTGGGTGGGGCCGAGTATCCACAGCTTGAACATGATGCGAAAGCCCGGCAGGGTCCACCCGCGCGGCCGATGCACGGTGGCCTCGAGGTCGGCGACCAGCAGATACGCCACGTGCAGCAGGTGGTAGCCCAGGTCGAACGCGCCGGGATCGGTGTCCGGCGCCAGCTCGACGATGCGTTCGCGCGCCTGGTCGGCGTACCGGACGTCCGGCAGTCGGGTCGGCTCGGCGGGGGGTGTCGCGCGCGGCGTCATACGTTCCGTCTCGCTCGGTGGGTGGGGTGGTGCGGGTGTGTCGTGCCCATCCTGCACGTGGCGCACATCCTGCCAAGAGTCCTTGCGCAATCCGGTCCCTGCCCCCAGGATGAGCAAAGTTGTTATGGCTGAAACAATCTATTGCTCCGGGAGGCCTTCGTGCGCGTCATCGTCGCCGGGGGAGGAATCGGCGGTCTGACCGCCGCGCTGTCGCTGCACGCGGCGGGAATCACGGACGTCACCGTCCTGGAGGCGGCGGCCGAGATCCGTCCGCTGGGCGTGGGCATCAACGTATTGCCGCACGCCGTACGCGAGTTGACCGAACTCGGCCTGGCCGACCGGCTGGCCGCGCTGGGCGTGCCGACCGGCGAGCTGGCCTACTTCAACCGGTTCGGCCAGGCCATCTGGTCCGAGCCGCGCGGGCTCGGCGCCGGGTATCGCTGGCCGCAGTACTCGGTGCATCGCGGTGGCCTCCAGATGTTGCTCCTGGACGCGGTGCGCGAACGCCTGGGTACCGACGCGGTGCGCACGGGCCGGCCGGTCACCTCGTACGAGGACCTGCCGCAGGGCGTGCGCGTGCACACCGCCGCCGGGCCGCTCGACGGCGACGTGCTGATCGCCGCCGACGGGATTCGCTCGGCGATCCGCCGGCAGCTCTTCCCCGAGGAGGGCGCGCCGCCGTGGAACGGCCTCGTGTTGTGGCGCGGCACCACCCGCGCGCCCGCGTTCCGTTCCGGGCGGACCATGATCATGGCCGGCGACGGGACGGAGAAGTTCGTCGCCTATCCGCTGACGCCCGAGCCGGATGCCGACGGCAACCTGCTGCTGAACTGGATCGCCGAACGCCCGCTCGACACCCCGCCGCCCGCCCCCGGCGACTGGAACCGCCGGGCCGAACCCGCGGACGTATTGCGGCACTTCGGCGAGTGGCGGTTCCCGTGGCTGGACATACCCTCGGTGATCGCCGCCGCCGACGCGGTGTACGAGTATCCGATGGTGGACCGCGATCCGCTGCCGCGCTGGACCCATGGCCGAGTCACCCTGCTCGGCGACGCCGCGCACGCGATGTACCCCATCGGGTCCAACGGCGCCTCGCAGGCGATCCTCGACGCGCGGGTACTGGCGTGGCGGCTCGCCACGCACCCGATCGACGACGCGCTGGCCGGCTACGAGGCCGACCGCCGACCGGCGACGACCGCCATCCAGCTGGCCAACCGGGACCTGGGGCCGGAGATCGTGATGCGCCTGGTCCACGAACGGGCGCCGCTGGGCTTCACGAACATCGACGACGTGCTCACCCCGGCCGAACGCGAGGACGCGGCGGCCGGCTACAAACGCGTCGCCGGCTTCGACCCCACGCTCCTCAACGAACGCGCGTCGTACACCGTCGACACGGGGAGCCGGCCGTGAACGCGGACCCGTCCCGGACCGAGCCGGACCCGAACGCCGAACCCACCTCGCGGGAACCGGAGTCGGAGCCGGAGCCCGAGCCCGAGCCGGAGCCGTTCCCGGGAACGGCGCCCTACCCCTCGCCCTCCCCGAAGCTCAGCTTCCTCGCCCGCTTCCGGGTGGACCTGGACACCATGCTCGACCTCGGCGGCACCCCCTGGGGCGAGCGCCGGATCATCCCGATCGTCGGCGGTTCCTTCGAGGGCCCACGGCTGCGCGGGGACATCCTCCCGGGCGGCGGCGACTGGCAGATCGTGCACCCCGACGGCGCCGCCGAGATCGACACCCGCTACACCCTGCGCACCGACGACGAGGCGCTGATCCACCTGACCACCACCGGACTCCGGTACGGCCCGCCCGAGGTCATGGCCCGACTACGGCGGGGTGAGGACGTGGATCCGCGCAGCTACTACTTCCGGCTCGTCTGCCGCTTCGAGACGGGCGACGCCCGGTACGCCGGGCTCAATCGCACCATCGCCGTCGCGGCGGCGATGCGCAGCGCGAACACCGTCCGGTACGAGGCACACGCGCTGGTGTAGCGCGTCGGCGCGGTGGGCGGCCACGACGGGGCCCACCGCGCCGAAGCCGCGCTCAGCCCGTGATCACGGCGAGCGCGAACCCGTCCCACCCCTTGTCGCCGACCGTCTGCACGGCGGTGGCGTCGAGGCGGGGATCCTTGGCGAGCAGTTCGAGCGTCGTACGCACACCCTGGGCGCGCACGCCGCCCGCCGCCGGGTCGAGGACGGCGCCGCCCAGCACGACGTTGTCCAGGACGAGCACCGCGCCGACCCGGGCCAACCGCAGGGACCACTCCAGGTAGTGCGGGTAGTTGTCCTTGTCGGCGTCGATGAACACCAGGTCGAACGGCTCACCGCCCTCGGCGTCCAGGATCGGCAGCGTCTCCAGGGCCGGCCCGACCCGGACCTCCACCCGATCGGCCAGGCCCGCCCGCGCGATGTTCGCCCGGGCCACCTCGGCATGGCGCGGCGCGTATTCGAGCGTGACCAGCCGGCCGTCCTCGGGCAGCGCGCGGGCGAGATGGATGGTGCTGTACCCGCCGAGCGTGCCGATCTCCAGGATGCGCCGAGCCCCCCGGATCCGGGCCAGGAGATGCAGGAACCGGCCCTGATGCGCGGTGACCGCGATCGGCGGCAGACCCGCCGCGTCGCTCTCCCGCTGTGCGGCCCGCAACGCCTCGTCGTCGGCGCCGAGCAGATCGGTGAAGTATCCGTCCACGGCGCTCCATTGCTGCTGTGACACAAAGCAATTCCTCTCCTCGACCAAGCACGGAACACCCGTGGCCCTCCGACGATGCCGGCCGGATCCCACCCGGCACAGCCCGAGCCCCGCGCCTGATGGATGGTCTCTGAAGTTAGAGGGTTTCACGAGCATTTCTTGACTCTAATCTCTCACGAGAGTTATAACTTATAACGAAAGGCAAGCCTGCTAAGTCGACGAGGGGAACGTCATGTCAGCCACCTCCGTTTCGCCCGCAACCATCGACCGGCGCGTCCCGCGGGCGGTCACCATCTCCGCCTGGCTGGTCCCCGTCATGGTCTTGGCCCAATTCGCCCTGATCGCCGTCGTTCCGGTCGCGATCGCCCTGATCGGCGCGCTCACCCGGGTCGCCGATCGGTCGGTGCGCGCGACGGCCGCGCTCGTGGCGGTGGCCTTCGCCGTCCCGCTCACGGTCTGGCTCGTGCGCCCCGACGGCGCCCAGAGCCTGTCCAAGGACATCCATCCCGTATTCGTGGCCCTGCTCGTCGCCGCCTCCGCGGCCCTCGTCACCGCCATCCACCGCCCCCGCCGGCGCTGAGGCGACCTGCGACTTCGCACAGGTCCGGTTCGGCTACCCGGGAGACCGGGTCACCCGCTCAGGGCCGGTCGTCGTCGGAGTCCTCGGTGGACAGCAGGCCCGCTGTGGCGCCGTCGAGAGCCTCGGCCATCCGGGTGGAGCGGGGGAGCATGGTCTTCTCGTACACCCGGATCGCGTCGGCGACGTCGGCGGCACTCGCGAGCGCGAGGGCGAGTTCGGTGGCATCGAGCATGGCGAGGTTGACGCCGACGCCCAGCGGAGGCATCAGGTGGGCGGCGTCGCCCAGCAGGGTCACCGTCGGGTGGTGCGCCCAGGTGTGCGGGACCGGCAGCGCGAACAGCGGCCGGTCCACGTAGCGTCCGTCGTTGTCGGTGAGCATGCGCCGCAGGCTCGGCGACCAGTCGGCGTATTCGTCGAGGAGCAGCGCGCGGATGCCCTCGGTGTCCTCGATGGTGCGCCCGCTCGCGGCGATCCAGTCGACCGGGACCCGGCGGATGAGGTAGACGCGGATGTGGTCGCCGCTGTTGCGTTGGGCGAACACGGCGCGTTCGCCGTCGGCCGCGGCGGCGCCGCCCCGGCCGACCAGTGCGGCGATCTCGGGGTGCCGCCGCTCGACATCAAGGAAGTGGGCCTCCAGGAAACCCATCCCGGTGTAGGCGGGCACGGCGGGGGAGACCGCCGGGCGCACCCGGGAGAAGGCGCCGTCGGCGCCGATGACCAGATCGGCCTCGACGGTCGTCCCGTCCGCGAAGCGCAACAGCCGGGGCCCGTCGGCGGGTCCGTCGATCGTGTCGAGCGCGTGGCCCCAGTGCACGGTGCCCGGGTGCAGGGAATCCAGGAGCAGCGCGCGCAGGTGGCCGCGGTCGATCTCCGGCTTGAAGAGTTCGTCGGCGGCCGGGACGTGATGGAAGATGATCCGCCCGCTCGGGTCCAGCTTCCGCATCTCCTGCCCCTCCGGACGGGCCCGGGCGAAGAACTCGTCGAGCAGACCGGCCTCGCGCAGCGCGATCTGGCCGTTGTCGGCGTGCAGATCCAGACTGCCGCCCTGGTCGCGTGCGTCGGGGCCCGGGTCGCGGTCGTGGACGGTGACCGGGATGCCATGCCGCTGGAGGATGCGGGCGCAGGTCAGCCCGCCGGGTCCGGCGCCGATGACGCTGATTCGGGCGTGGGCGGGTGCGGGGGAGTTCATGGGGGTTCCTTTCGCCGGCGGAGAGGGCTGTCGGCCGAACGGGCACGGAAGCGGGGGAACTCACCCGCTGCCCTCACGAAAGCAAACTAAGTTCAAAAGTGCAATGAGTCAACTAAAGCATCGATGCAACCATCGGATACACTCAACCCATGACCGTCCCCCCTGCCGGCCGCCGCGAACGCAAGAAGGCGGCCACTCGGCAAACGATCGCCGACGCCGCACTGGAACTGTTCCTGGAGCACGGCTACGACCGGGTGAGCATCCGGGACATCGCCGATGCGGCCGATGTGTCCACGACCACGGTGTTCAAGCACTTCAGCGGCAAGGAGGCGCTGGTGTTCGACCAAGAGGAGGACCGGGAGGCGCACTTGGTCGCCGCGGTGCGGGGGCGGTCCGCCGGCCGGGACATCCTCGACGCCCTCCGGCGGCACGTCCGGGAGAACTTCCTCGCCGTCGCGACCCATCCGCAGGCAGCCGGGTTCAGTCACTTGGTGAACTCCACGCCGGCGCTGCGCGCGTACGCGGAACATATGTGGACACGGCACACCGACGCCCTCGGCGCGGCCATCGCCGACGAACTCGGCGTGGACCACGACGACATCGCGTGTCTGGCGCTGGCCCGGTTCGTCCTGGAGATCCCGACCCTGGCGCGCGGCCGGCAGGATCCCGCGGCCACCGTCGACGCGGTCTTCGACATTCTCGCCCACGGCTGGCCGCCACCGCGCAACCCGCCTGCTGCCCAAGGGAGTTAGCTCTCCCGGAGCGCGCGTGGCCGGCGGTGCGCGTGGCTCGCACGGGAAAGGTGGGGTGCCGCCGTTCGGGCTCGGCCGGCCCCGTCCAACCGCACCTCGGCGGTCCCTGTCCCGAATGGGGGAGACAGGGGCCGCCGGGTGTACCGGCGCGGCAACGGGTCGGCTACTCCGACACGTTCCGGCTGCCGCCCGCCTGGTCGTTGTCCTTGAGCGTGCCCCAGCCGTGCCAGCGGTCGATCCGGATCCAGGCGCTGACCCGCGCCCGTTCCCGCTGTGGGTAGGGCTGCCCGCCGTAGTGCCGGGACAACCGGTCGATGTCGGCCAGGTCCTTGTCGTCGCGGATGTCCTCGACGGTGCCGACGATGCTGAGGTGCGTGTACCAGTTGCCCTCGTCGAGCACGGTGAGCGAGACGCGGGGGTCGTTGCGGAGATGATCGAGCCGCTTTCGGCCCTCGTCCAGGTTGATCAGGATGCGGCCGTCGTCCCACAGGTACCAGGTCGCGGTGGAGACGGGTTGGCCGTCGGGTCGGAGCGTGGTCATCACGGCCGGGTTGGGCTTTTGCAGCATCGCGATGGCCTGTTCGGGCAGTGGCGGCTTCGACATGAGTCCTCCTCGTCGCGGGTCCGGCCGCGGTGGGAATCGCGGCGACGTCGCCGCACCGGACCGCACCGAAACACTACCTCCGACCCGGTTCCCGGCCGGGCGCGCCGGGGCCGCGTCGCCTACGCGCCCTCGCGGAGCCGATCGCGGTAACGCGTGGCCGCGAACCGGGCGTAGGTCCGGCCGAACCGCCCTTGGGGTGGTATCCGCGGCACGCTCCTCGTGTCTGCCCGGGGCCGGTGTTTCATCCCGTTTAGGGTGATGGTCGCGTGTTCGGGAGATCGGCTTCCGGCGATCAGGGATCCAGGTGTGTCCGCATGTCGCTCAGCATCCGCAACCAGTTCCCGGGCACCGCGGTCTCGGTGACCACCGGTGAGGTGATGGCCGCCGTCAAGGTCCGGCTCGGCTCCGGTCGCGAACTCACCGCCGCCGTCACCGTCGACGCGGTGCGCGACCTCGGACTGGCCGAAGGCAGCGCCGTCCTGGCCCTGATCAAGTCCACCGAGGTCTCGCTCGCCACCGGTGGCGTCGATGGGCTGAGCATCCGCAACCGTATCCCCGGCACGGTCGTCGAGGTCGCCTTCGGCGGTGCGATGGCCGGGGTCAAGGTCGCCGTCGCGGACGGCGAACTGACTGCCGTCGTCACCGTCGAGGCCGCGAGGGAGTTGGGTCTGACGGCGGGTACGCCGGTGACCGCCCTGCTCAAGTCGACCGAGGTCGCGCTCGCCACGGCCTGACCCGAACCGGCGCGGCGGCGCGGCGGTGACCGCGAATCCGCCGCGCCCGCGTGAGCGGTCAGCGTGCGTCGGCGCGCCGCAGCGTCGTGGGCAGGAAACCGCCGCCGTCGACCTCGAACGCGTAACCCCGGGTGAAGTAGGGGACGTTGCTGTCCATGAAGGTGATCACGTCGATCCGCTTCATCAACTCCTCCTCCGCCGCGGTCCATTCGGCGCAGCCCGAGGTGTCCGGCTTGGCCATCGCGAGCGCCGTCAGGCGCTGATACTCCGGGTTCTGCACGGACCCGAAGTTGAGGCCCTCGGGCGGCTTGGTCCCGGAGAAGAACGGGAGCATCTGGTCGGGCGTGCTCAGCGACAGCGGCGCCCACGCCACGTCCCACTGGCCGGCCATCAGCGTGGACACCTTCGTCGCGGGCGTGGTCGGTCGGGGATCGACCTTCACGCCGAACGACTTCCACTGCTTGACCGCCAACTCCGCCGCCGCGATGACCTGGGTGCCCGACAAGCCCGGATAGGGCACCTCGATGGACAGTTGCCGGCCGTCCTTGGTCCAGTACCCACCGGACTTGCGCCATCCCGCCGTGCGCAACAGCTCGGCGGCGCCGTCCACATCGTGGGTCGGGAGGTTGGCGGTGACCGAGTCGGTCGGACAGGGCGGGGACATCGCGGTGCCCAGCCGGGTCGGCCGCACCCCCTTGCCGCCGGTGGCGACCGCGCCCAACTGCCGCAGGTCGATCGCCGTGACCAGCGCCCGGCGCACCCGCGGATCGGCGGTGACCCGGTTCGCGTCCTCGTTGAACAACAACTGGCCGAGCGGGTCCTGCATGGCCGTGGACTTGATCCCGGCCGCCGTCAGCCGGGACCGGTCGGGGCCGACCACCGTGGTGACGTCCAACTGGCCGCCCAGGAGCAGATTGGTCCGGGTGGACTCGTTGCCGATCACCTTGAAGACCACCCGGTCCGGGGTGCGGGCGTTGTCCACGCCATCCGGACCCCAGGTGTAACCCGGGCGCTTGGTGAAGGTGAAGTGGTCGCCCGGTACGGCCTCGGTCAGCCGGTAGGGCCCGGTGCCGTCCGAGGCATGGTCCAGTTTGCCCTGCGCGCGCAGGCCGGAGGGGCACACCAGTTGCAGCGTCGCCGCGTTGCGCAGCAGGAACGGGGTGGGTTCCGGGGTCTTCAGGGTCAGGGTGCCGGCGGCGTCGTCGGCGGAGACGGTGAGGCCGGTGGGCACGATCATGCCGAGCATGGGCGAGGCGTTGGTCGGCTCGGCAACGTACGCGTACTGCGCCGCGATCGCCGACGGGGTCAACGGCGTACCGTCGTCGCACGTCACGCCGCGCTTGAGGGTGAAGCTCGCGGTGGTCGCGTCGGTCGTCCACGTCTCGGCGACACCGGAGACGACGCGCCCGTCCGGCTGGATGTTGACCAGCCCGTCGTAGGAGAAGCGGTTCAGCATGAACGCGCTCGCGTTCAGCGCGGTGAGCGGATTCAGGCCACCGGGGTCGGCAGTGACCCCGACGGTCATCGTGTCGCCGGCACCGGCGTCGTCACCGCCGCCACTGCCGCCGCATCCGGCGGCGAGCAGACCCAGGACGAGGGTCCCCACGACCCCTCGCGAGACGCGTCTCATCGCGCGCCTTCCGGGAAACACTCGGCCGTCGGGGAAAACTCGACGTCGGCGTGCCCGGTGCCGCGCACCGCACCCGACTCGGTGGCCGGCGTCCATCGGCGGTCTGCGGGCGGTGTACCCGGCAGTTCGGATCGTCCCGTCACGGGAAACCTCCTCGGAGTGCGGCTTGCGCCGCTGCGGACGATCACGGTAGGCAGTGGCCGGAAACCGGGGGATCGTCGCCGTACACGAAGAACACCCCCCGATCCTGTGCGTACCACCGACGCCCGGGCCGGCCGCCTGCGGGATTCTCGACACGAAGCCGGAACGGCCCGTTCCGCCGCCGGTCGCACTCGACGCGTGCGCCGTGCCGCGTCCCGGTCCGGCCGGCCCTCCGAGCCGGTGCGTGATCGATCCCGGCGACGAACTTGCCTCCCCGATACGGGAGTTGCTCGCCGAGCGGGATCGAACTCGTGGTCGCGCGGCACGATCCGGCGGTCGAACCCGTGTGCCCTCGCGGCGGTCGGGGAAGTCGTCCCCCACGCAAACGCGAGACCGACGAAGGGGACAGCATGCGCGAACAGGACGGCCGGAGCGAGAGCGCGGACGAGCGGGCCGACCGACGGTGGAACGAACTGCTCCAGGAGGTTCGGGTCGTTCAGACCGGGGCGCAGGTGTTGTTCGGCTTCCTGTTGAGCGTCGTGTTCACCCCCAAGTTCGACACCCTGAGCGACTTCGACAACGGCCTGTACGTGGCCGCCGTGGTGCTGGGCGCGGCCTCGATGGGGGTCCTGGTGTCCGTGGTCTCGGTGCATCGCGCCGTCGCCGGACAGGGTCGCAAGCCCGGACTGGTCCGTGTGGCCAACCGTCTTGTGCCGCTCGGGGTGGGCCTGTTGGCCTGCACCATCGGCTGCTCGTTGCTGCTGCTGTTGCGGGTTGCCACCGGCCCCGTCACCGCGGCGGTGCTCACGTCGGGGGCCGCGATCTGGTTCCTCGGTTGGTGGCTCGTGCTGCCGTTGGCGCTGCGCCTGGGTGCAGCGGGATCACGAGAAGCGGAATAGCCGGCGGGCGGCCGCGGGGCCCGACCGGTCGGCCCCGCCACGTTCGGCCCTACGGCGCATCCGGCATCGGCTCGACGGCGGGGATCACACCTCGACCGGGACGGCGGCGCGCAGTGCCTCCTCGACCCGGCGGTTGTCGGTCATGGACGCGGTGACGGCCGTCATCGTCAGGAGGAGGCCGGCGGCGGCGTAGAGCGGGGTGCGGACGTCGTAGGTGGTGGCCAGCCATCCGCCGAGGAAGGCCCCGAACGGGGCGGCACACATGCCCAGCATGCGGGAGGTCGAGGCCACCCGGCCCATGAGATGGGCGGGCACGATCGCCTGCCGGAGGGAGGGGCCGAGCACCATCGTGGCGCCCATGCCCGCTCCACAGACGGCGAGTGCCAGGCCGGCGAGGTACGGATTCGGCGCGGCGGCCAGGCCCAGGACGGCAAACCCCTCGACGGCGGCCGTGCAGGTCAGCGCGGTGCCGGTGCCGAGTCGTCGGCCGAGGGACGAGGCGATGCCCGCGCCGAGCAGGCCGCCGGTGGCCTCCGCCGTCAGGAGCAGGCCGAAGCCGTAGGTGTCCATGCCGAGGCGGTCGTGCGCGAACAGGGCGAGCACGGTCTCCACCGCGACGAAGGCGATGTTCCCGATCGCCGGGCGAAGCGCGAGCCCGAGCAGCAGTCGGTCCCGGAAGACATACGAGGCCCCTGCACGCGCCTGCCGCAGCAGCGACTCGCGGACCTCCGGCTCGGGCCGGGGCATGGCGGGCAGCGTCCGTACGAGCAGCGCCGAGAGCAGGAACGACGCCGCGTCGGTGAGCAGCGGCACGGCTCGCCCGAGTGCGAGCAGCGCACTGCCCGCGGGCGGCCCCGCGAAGCCGGACGCGGCAGTCTGGGCGCCGCGTAGGCGGGAGTTGGCGCGCTCCAGGAGCGCTGGGTCGCGGCGGAGCAGATCCGGAAGATAGGCCGTGGCGGCGGTGTCGAAGAAGAGTCCGCCGACGCCGAGCAGGAAGGCGACGACCGCGAGCAGCGGAATGCTCAGCACGCCGAGCACGGCCGCCGCTGCGGGTATCGCGAGCAACACCGCGCGCGCCGTGTCCGCGACCCACATCGTGCGCCGGCGGTCCCAGCGGTCCACCAGCGCACCGCCGAGCACCCCGAAGAGCAGCCACGGCAGCGTCCCCGCGGACGTGACGAGGGCCAGCGCCATCGGTTCCCGGGTCAACGTCAACGCGAGCAGCGGCAGGGCGGCATGTGACACCCCGTCACCGAGCGAGGACACCGTCTGCGCGGTCCACAGTCGGCCGAACCCGGTCGGCAACTTCCCCCCGTCCGAAGTCACTTGGCGTCCCCCTCGGCCCGCTCGCGCGACGCGGGGCGAAACAGCGCGAAGACGAGCGACACGTCGGGCAGCGACGGATCGGACAACTCCCGGTACTCGTCCGCCAGGGCGTTCAGTCGCGCCCCCAACTCCGCGAACCGCTCCTCGGTGAGCCGCAGATGCGCCATCCGCACGTGCCGCTCGCCGGCCGCCGGCGACTCCTCCAGATCCGCCACCGCGTGCCGCATCAGCACATTCGGCCCGCCCTCGCCCGGGTCCGGCAGCACGATCGACCGCGCGGCCATCGCGTAGTAGCGCTCGGTGACCCCGCGCACCTTCCGGGTCCGGACCACCTTCACCAGGCCGGCCCGCTCCAGCAGCCGCACGTGATAGCTGGAACTGCCCTTCGCGATGCCGATCCGCTCGGCGATCCGGGTGATCGTCGCCGGCTCGAAGCGGAGCACGGCCATGATCCGGTGACGCGTGAGATTGGAGACGGCGCGCAACTGCTCGTCGGTGGTGACGTGAAACGTCTCGGGAAGATCATCCGTAGGCATGCGAGTAATGGTCAACGTTTCTTGACCATTGGGCAAGAGGTTGTCGTCCGCGATTTCGAAATCGGCTCCGTCGTACGACGTCGTGCGGTCGTGCGACATGGTGCGACCTCCGTCACGTGTGCCGGCGTTCCGGGGGAGTTCGTGACAGAACTGATCTGACGGACCGTCAGGTCAGCTGACGGCCCCCGGATCCCGGAGTCGCCGCGTGTCGACCGCAGTACCCTCATCCGGCCTTCGTTCCCGTCTGATGGTGCCGACCCTGGCCTTCGGCGGAGTCCTGATGGCGCTCATGCAGACGGTGATCGTGCCGCTGCTGCCCGCACTTCCCGGCGACACCGGGTCCTCGCCGGGCACGGTGAGTTGGATGCTGACCGCGACGCTGCTCTCGGGCGCGGTGCTCAACCCCGTCCTCGGGCGGGCCGGCGACATGTACGGCAGGCGCCGCATCCTGGTCGGCGCGCTCGTGGTGATGACGGTGGGTTCGGCGCTGTGCGCGCTGACCACCGACATCGGCGTACTGATCACCGCGCGGGCGCTCCAGGGCACCGCCGCCGCCGTGGTGCCGCTGGCGACCGGCATCCTGCGCGACGAACTGCCGCCGCACCGGGTCGGCTCGGCGGTCGCGCTGATGAGTTCGACGGTGGGCATCGGGGCGGCGGCCGGACTTCCGCTGGCGTCGATCGTGGTGCAGCACGCGGACTGGCACGTGTTGTTCCGGGTGACCACCGGCCTGGGCGCGCTCGGCGCGGCGCTTTCGTGGTGGGTGCTGCCGCGTTCGTCGGCTCGCACGCCGGGTCGGTTCGACGTGGTCGGCGCGCTGCTGCTGACCACGGGCCTGGTGGGCGTACTGCTCGCTGTGTCCAAGGGCGGCGACTGGGGGTGGACGAGTCCGGCGGCGCTCGGCGTCGGGGCGGCCGGCGTACTCGTCCTGCCGCTGTGGGGCCGGCAGCAGCTGCGGGTGCGCGAACCGCTGGTGGATCTGCGTCTGGCGGCCCGCCGGACGGTGCTGCTGCCGCATCTGGCGGCGCTGGTGACCGGCTTCGCCTTCTACGCCAACTGGCTGGCCACGGTGCAACTGGTCCAGGCGCCCGAGGGCACCGGGTCCGGCCTGGGGGCGTCCGCGCTGGTGGCGAGCCTGTGCCTGCTGCCCGGCGGGGTGACGATGGTCGTCATGTCGCCGGTGTCGGCCCGGTTGTCCGCCGCGCGCGGGGCTCGCCTGACGCTGGTGGCGGGGGCGCTGGTGATCGCGGGGGCCTACGTGGTGCGGGTGTTCACCAGCGAGCAGATGTGGACGATCACGGCCGGGGCGACGATGTGTTCGGTCGGGACCGGGCTGGTGTACTCGGCGCTGCCGACCCTGGTGATCCAGGCGGTGCCGGCGGCACAGACGGCGGCGGCGACCGGCCTGAACGTGCTGATGCGCACCATCGGCCAGGCCCTGTGCAGCACGGTGGTCGCCGTCGTGCTGACCACGGTCACCACGACGGTGCCGGCGGGCGCGGGAAACGCGGCGGGCGGCACCTACGCCTCGCTCGACGCGTACCGCATCGTCTTCGCCCTCGCCGCCGCCGCGGCCCTCGCGGCGGCACTCACCGCGGCGGCCATCCCCCGCACCGCCGCGCCGCCCTCCGCCGGGCCCGGGACACGCGACGTCTCCCGTCGCGCGTCCCGAACCCCCTCCTGAGCGCCGGCGTCCCGGCCCGTCACCGGGTCGTATGCGGGTGGCCGCAGCGGAACAGCGGGTCGCTGGTGTCGAAGGGCACGTCCTCGCGGGAGTCCAGCACGGCCTCCATCGACGACGGCAGGTCGAACGGCAGCGTGCCGGGTGTCGGGGCGCGGCCGAAGGCCGCGTCCAGGACGAGGTCGTCGTCGGCGCCGAAGTCGGCGAGCAGGGCGGCGGCGCTGTCGGCGAGCGGAGTGAGGATCGCGGCGCGGTCCAGGAAGACGTCGACGGTGGTCGGCACGGTCGCGCACAGTGTGCGCAGGCGGTCGATCTCGGCGGCGGGGAAGTCGAGGGATCCGGCGTGGAAGTGGCGTTCCAGCAGGCCCACGCGGACTTCGTACGGGGCGTCGATCCGGACCACGGCAAGGTCCGCGTCCTCGACGCGCTCGACCACCGTGCCGTAGCGGGCGGCGACTGCGGGGTCGATGTTCTCCACGTACAGCCGGCGCCCCGGCGTGTCCGCGAACGGCTCTCCGGTGAGCCGGACCAGGGAGCGCCGCTGCACCCGGCGGCCGAGTTCGACGCGCGCGGGGTGGCCCACCACCCGCTCGGCGGCCTCGGGGTCGACGTACGGGTCGTCGAACAGGCCCAGGCGGAACTTGTCGCGCAGGATGCGCCGGGCCGACGCGTCGATCCGCGCCTCGTCGACGGCGCCGGAGCGTACCGCGTCGACGATCAGGTCGGAACGGGTCTCCCCGCCGAACTGGTCCACGCCCGCGTGCAGCATCAGCACCGCCTGCTCGGCGAGGGTGAGGTGCTCGACGCCCCAATTGCGCGGCGGCAGCGCGACGATGCCGGGGATCTCCATGCCGGTGAGCACGTTGAAGTCGCTGCACACCACGCCGTCGAACCCGTACCGCTCGCGCAGCAGTCCGGTCAGCACGTCGCGGTTGAACGAGGAGCCGACCTCGGCGAGCGCGGTGCCCGTCGGGATCGAGTAGCACGTCATCACCTGAGCGGTGCCCACCTCGAAGGCGGCCTCGAAGGGCTTCAGGTGGTAGTCGAGGTTGCCGCCCGGGTAGACGGCACGGGTGCCGTAGGCGAAATGCGGGTCCTCGCCGCCCTCCTGGGGCCCGCCCCCGGGGAAGTGTTTGGTCATGCAGGCCACGCTGTCCGGGCCCAACCGCTCGCCCTGCATGCCCCGGATGTAGCCGGCCAGGATGCGTCCGGCCCGGTCGGCGTCCTCGCCGAAGGTGCCGCTGGTGCGGGGCTTGCGGGGCTCGGTGGCGAGGTCGGCCATCGGGTGGATCGCGACCCGCACACCCACCGCGCGCAGTTCGGCCGCGATCGCGGCGGCGTACTCCTCGACGAGCGCGGGGTCGTCGGTGGCCGCGAGGCCGATCGGCTCGGGCCCTCGGCTGAACGCGCCGCCGGTGAACGCGGTGGCCGGGTTCTCGGTGAAGCCGTGACGCGGGTCGGAGGCGAGCGTGACGGGGATGCCGAGGCGGGTCGCGGCGGCCAGGTCCTGCACGTGGTTGTTCCACCGGGCCGTCTCGACCGGCGAGGGCATGGCGGTCAACCCGAAGGTGTTGACGCCGCGTTCGCCGATCAGCTCGGCCCCGGTGGGGACCCGGGCGCCGTTGCCGGGGATCATCCGGCCGCAACACATCAGCCCGGCCTTCTCCTCCAGCGTCATCCGGCCCAGCAGGTCGGCGACCCGCTCGTCGATCGGGAGCCGGGGGTCCTCGTAGGGCTCCATGGTCCCGTTGTGGTTGAGGTCGCGGAAGGGGGTGCCGTCGTGGTGGCGAAGAGTCCGGAGCATGGCGGATCAGTCCTCGTACTGGGTGGAGTGGTCGGGGCGATGCCGGGTGGGGTCGTGCCCGTCGCCGAGCGCCCGCCCGGGCTCGGGCACGGCGGCGAGCAGCACGGCGGTATGCGGATGCGCCGGTGCGGCCAACAGGTCCTCCGTCGGACCCTGTTCGCACACCCGCCCGAGATAGAGCACCGCGACATCGTCGCTCACGGCGCGCACCATGCCCAGGTCGTGTGAGATGAACAACCCGGCGAGCCCGAGGGTTCCGGTGAGCCCGCGCAGCACGGCGTGACCGAAGGACCACAGGAGTGGGTGGCGGCGCTGCGCGAGATGGTGGGGACGAGCGGCGACGGACCGTGAGCGGGGGCGCTCGGGGCCCTCTCCTGTGGCAGCGCCGCTCCCGCACGCGCCGCCGGCCGATCGCGCGGACCCGGTCCGCAACACATCCCTGGACCCCACACCCTCGCCCTGCCCGCCCGCGATGCGCGCATCCGAACTCGCCCCACGCTCACGTACGTTGGCCCCAACCGCGCTGCGCCCCCACCCGGTCGGTGGGGTCGGGCTGTGGCGGGGTGTGTGCGTCGGGCCCGCGACACGCCGGTTTCGGGTACGGGCGGGGTTCGCTCGTGAGGGTGGTGACAGGGCTACCGTTGGCCGCGTACCCGGGCACGTCGCCGACTCGACCCGTTCGCCGCCGCATCCCACCCGCACCACCGTCTTCGAACGGGGTGTGCCGGCCGAGCCGCCGATCGTGCGCCCGGCACCGTCACCGAGTGCGCCGACCGACCCGAGGTGGGCCAGAGGAGATCGCCATGCGCGTGGTGGACGCCGAGGTGGAGG
The DNA here is from genome assembly GCF_053618075.1 of Embleya sp. NPDC055664. Taxonomy (NCBI): domain Bacteria; kingdom Bacillati; phylum Actinomycetota; class Actinomycetes; order Kitasatosporales; family Streptomycetaceae; genus Embleya; species Embleya sp. NPDC055664. Next base: position 47,808 of record NZ_JBSHGZ010000036.1, on the reverse strand, counting down.
TCCTGATCGTGGGCGGCGGGCCGGTCGGCCTCACCGCCCGGGCACTGCTCGAACGCTGGGGTGTGCGGGTACTGCTCGTGGAGCGACACCGCGAGTTGTCGCCCTTCCCCCGGTCCCGGCTGGTCAACGTGCGCTCCATGGAGATCTTTCGCCGACTCGGCCTGGCCGCCCGGATCAGGGCCGCGGGGTTCGCCCCCGAATACGGCCGCGTGCGCTTCCGCGACACCCTGTACGACCGCGACTTCGCCAGTGCGGCGATGGTCGGCGTCGCCGCGCCGGTGCCCGAGAGCCCCGAATTCGGCGTGCTCACCTCACAGGACCGCCTGGAGCCCATCCTGCTCGCCGCGCCGGGCGCCCCGGTGCGCTTCGGCGTCGAGCTCGTCGACGTGGCCGAGGACCCCGACGGCGTGGTGGCCACGCTCGTCGACCACGGACGCGACGCCGAACTGCGGGTGCGGGCCCGCTACCTGCTCGGCGCCGACGGCGCGAACTCCACCGTCCGGCGGGCGGTGGGTATCGGTACCACCGGTCCCGGCGCGCTGGGCCCCTTCACCACCGTCGTGTTCGACGCCGACCTCCGCTGGTGTGCCGAGCAACCGGCCGGGGTGTACCTGACCGCGCACGGCACCCTCGCCCCGCTCTATCCGGAAGGGGGCTGGGCCTGGTTCGGCCCCACGCCGGCGACCGCCGAGCCCGTCGACTGGGCCGAGGTCGTCGCACGGGCCCTCGGCCCCGCCGCCGACGTCCGGGCCGAGGTGTTGCGGGTGCAGCCGTGGGTGATGAACGCGTTCGTCGCCGAACGGTTCCGGCACGGCCGCATCCTGCCGGCCGGCGACGCCGCGCACGCACTGCCCATCTTCGGCGGTCTGGGGATGAACACGGGCCTGGCCGACGTGCACAACCTGTGTTGGAAACTGGCGGGGGTGCTGCACGGATGGGCCGACCCGGTCCTGGTGGAGTCCTACGAGACCGAACGCCTGCCCGTCGCGCACCGCACCCTTGGTCAGGCGGTGGTCAACACCCGGCTGTTGGTCGAGGTGCAAAACCGCCGCCGGGAGCGGCTCGACGCCGGCGCCGCGCCGACGGACGGTGTCGAACTGCCCTGGACGGAACAGTACTTCGCGCAACTCGGCCTGGTGCTCGGGGTCGGCTACCGCTCCGGCGCCGTGTGCTCCGACGGCGACGCCCCACCCGAACCCTCCGACGCGGACACGAACTACGTGCCGAGCGCGGAGCCGGGTCGGCGCATGCCGCACGTGTGGCTCGCGGACGGCCGCTCCACGCTCGACGCGGTCGGCGAGTGCTTCACCCTGCTCACCCCCGATCCCATCCGCTGGGAGCAACGCGCCGCGCCGGCAGCCCCGTTGCGGATCGAGACCCTGCCCGACGAACACCGCGAACTCTGCGGCATCGACGCCGATGGGGCCGTGCTGGTTCGCCCCGACGGCCACGTCGCGGCACGTTGGCGCGACGGACCGGCGAACGGGACGACCGTCGGCGACACCCTCGCCGCGCTCACCGGCCGCTGAGCGCGGCGGGGTCTCGGCGGTTGTCGAGGCCGGCCAGGACGACGCCGCCGATGATCAGCAGGCCGCCGACCGTCTGGGCGGCGTTCGGTGCCTCGTCGATCAGCAACCACGCGAAGCCGACACTGGCGACCACCTCCAGGAGGGCGACGAACGAGGCGGTGCGGGAGCCGAGCAGGCGGCCCGCCGCGGTGCCCGTGGTGTAGGCCAGGGCGGCGGTGACCAGGCCGAGCAGGAGCACCGGCACCCACCAGGGTGTGCTGCCGGTGCGGTAGGCGGCCGGGTCGAGGCCGGCGTGCATCGGCAGCAGGCCCACCGCCGCGAGCATGGCGAGGGTGACCGTGCCGACCACCAGACCGGCACCGGTCAGCGCCACCGGGGGCAGACCGGTGTCGGTGTCCGCCGCGATCAGGAAGTAGGCGGTCAGGCCCACCATCGCCGCGAGTGCCCAGGCCACGCCCGACCAGGCCAGATCGGCGCCGGAGAACAGGTCGACGGCGAGGACCAGGCCCACGGCCGCCAGCCCGGTGCCGGCCAGGGTCAACGGTCGCGGGCGCCGCCCGCGGCGCGCCCAGAGCCAGAGCACGACCGCCGCCGGGGCGGTGTACTCGATGAGCAGCGCGGGTGCGACGTCCATCGTGGTGACGGCGGAGAAGAAGCAGAACTGCGCGCCGGCCAGGCCCAGTACGCCGTACACCAGCACGGTGCGGGCCTGCGTGCGCAGTCGATGCCACCGCCCGCGCAGGGCCACGACCGCGAACGGCGCCACGACCAGCGCGGCGAGGCCGATCCGGGCCAGCACGATCGCCCCCGGACTCCAGCCTGACGAGAGCAGCCCCCGCGCCAACGACCCCGACATGCCGAAGGAGGTCGCCGAGACGAGGGCGAGGAGGAGACCGCCGCCGAGACCCGCATGGGTGGAGGGGCCGGAGAAGCTGCGCACACGCGGTATGTCATGGGCTACATCGGTCATGGATCATGACGGTAAGGGTGCGGTCGGTAAGCTGTCAAAATGATTTTTGGTCATGACACCGAGTCGTCGCTGCAGGCCGTCGTGGCGCTGATCAACAGCGCGGAGGCGCCGGACACCCTCACCACGGTGCAGGACGTGGACGCGTGGTACGTCGAGCATCGCTACACCGGCCGCCGGGACGGCGACGCCGCCGAACTCGCGAGCCTGCGTGCGCTGCGCCCGGTGCTGCGCGAGCTGCTGACCGCCGACCGCGACCGCGCCGCGAGCTTGGCGAACACGATGCTGGCCGACGCCGGCGCGCTTCCGCAGCTCGTGCGGCACGACGACCAGGACTGGCACCTGCACGCGGTGTCCGGCGACGCGCCACTGGCGAGCCGCGTGGTGGTGGAGACCGCCATGGCGATGACCGACGTGGTCCGCACGGACGAGATGTCCCGGCTGTTCCTGTGTGCGGACGAGGGGTGCGGCGGCATCGTCCTGGACCTCACCCGCAACCGCTCGCGCCGCTATTGCAGCACCGCGTGCGGCAACCGCAACGCGGTGGCCGCCTACCGCGCCCGCCGGGGTGCGCGCGGGGCGTGATCGCGATCAACAGGACGGCGAGGGCGACCGGCACCGAAGCGGCACACGGAAACCACCTATGCGCGACCGATTCCCCGTCGTCGGCGGCTGCCTGGCTAGGTTGGTGTTCGCCAGGGAAACACGACGACAGAGGAGCAAACGAACATGACCGCCTACGCCATCGCCAAGCTGCGGGACGCCGCTCCGCACCCCGAGATCGCCGACTACATCGAGCGCCTGCCCGGCACCTTTGCGCCGTACGGCGGCCGTTTCCTCGTGCACGTCACGCCGCACGAGGTGAAGGAGGGCACCTGGCCCGGGGGCGTGGTGATGATCGGCTTCCCCGGCATCGTCGAGGCCCGGACCTGGTGGGACTCGCCCGCATACCAGGAGATCGCCCCCTGCGCTCGCGGCACATCGAGGGCGACATCATCCTGGTCGAGGGTGTCCCCGAGAACTACGACCCGGCCGTCACCGTCGCGAAGATGCGGGCGGCGACGGCCGGGGGCGAGTAGCTACACGAGCACCCTCGCGGCGTCGTCGCCGCGATCCGCCGCCGGGTAAATGGTCTCGGCGGGCGGGTTGTTGGTCTTGCGGGCCCACGCGTAGTAGATCACCGCGGTGAACGCGAGGCCGACGATCCAGGAGATGTCCGCGCCGCCGAGGCGTTCGGTCAGCGGTCCGGTGTACAACTTCTGGGCCAGGAACGGGATCTGCGCGACGACGCCGACCACGTAGCAGGTCAGCGCCGGGATGTTCCAGCGCCCGTAGCGGCCGTTCGGGTCGTACAGGGCGGGGATGTCGACGCGTTCGCGCGAGATCAGGTAGTAGTCCGTCAGGTTGATGGCGCTCCACGGGGTGAAGACCATCAGCAGGAGCAGGACGAAGTTCTTGAAGTTGCCGAGGAAGTCCGCACTGGCCGCGATCGCGATCACGACCGATGTCGCGGTGAAGGCGACGATGTACGCCGCGCGCACGACGGGCGAGATCCGGGACCGGCCGTCGAAGGCGGTCACGGTGGTCAGGATCGACATGAAGCCGCCGTACGCGTTGAGACAGTTGACCGTCAGCTTGCCCACCAGGATGACCAGGTAGATCAGGAACGCGACGAACGCCGGCCCGGCCAGATCCCCGACGAATCCCACCTGGTCGGGCAGGAAGGCGTCACCCGCGACGGCGGCGATCAGCGCGCCCAGCGTCATCGACCACTGCGAACCGATGACGCTGCCGGCGAAGGTCGACCAGAACGTGGCGCGTTCGCTGGTCTCGCGCGGCAGGTACCGGGAGTAGTCGGCCACGTAGGGACCGAACGTCAACTGCCAGCCCGCGCCCAGGGAGACCGCGAGCAGGAAGGTCGCGAGGTCGAACGACTTGTTGCCGACGTGCGCGCCGACGTCGTACTTGGCGAACAGAGCGATCACCAGGTAGCCCAGACCCACGATGCCGGCGACCGTCGCGATCCGGCCCGCGAGGTGGATGAGTCGGTATCCGGTCACCGCGACCACGGCGGTCAGCGCGCCGAAGATCAGGATGCCGACCTTGGTGTTGTCGATGTGCAGGATCTCGCAGACCGCCTGCCCGGCCAGCACACTGCCGGTCGCGGCGAAGCCGAGATACATCAGGATCACCATGACCAGCGGCAGCACCGCGCCGAAGACGCCGAACTGCGCGCGGCTGGAGATCATCTGCGGCACACCCAACCGGGGTCCCTGGGCCGAGTGCAACGCCATGACGATGCCGCCGAGGATGTTGCCGATCAGCAGGGCCGGGATCGCCCACAATGCGTCGGCGCCGAAGACCACCGCGAGGGCGCCGTCGACGATCGCGGTGATCTGCATGTTCGCCCCGAACCACAGGGTGAACTGACTCCGCGGCGTGCCGTGCCGCTCCGCGTCGGGGATCACCTCGATGGTGCGGTGCTCCACCGCGAGACGGGATTCGGACGGTTGCTCGAGGGTCATGGGCGTCTCCCCGTCGATCTGCGTACGTGTGTGGCGTTGTGGTGCGCAGAATCTTGCATGCATTTAAACCAACGTCAACGGCTTGAATGAATTGATTCATGTAGGCGACGCGCACACCCGAAATGCAAGGCGACCGGGCGCACCGACCTGCGATTCGATCATGACCGAGCCGAGCGCACGCCCCTCACGACGCGGCCCGGCCGCACTCTCCCCGAGTCGAAACAGCGAGCGCCCCGCCATGCGGGGCGAAGGCCCCGGCCGCGTCGGCGCACGCGAGTCACACATGCGCGGAGCACCCGGCGGCCGAGGCCTGCGCCTGCATCCACGCCCGCCGCTCCGCACCGAAGCCCGTCATCCAGCGCAGGCCCGCTCCCGCGCCCCACGTGTGCCGGCCGTTCGGGGCCTTGGTGGGGTCAGGGGAGCAGGGTGAAGGGGGCGGTGGCTCGGGGCTCGCCGTTGACGATGATGTGGAGGGTGCGGGGGCCCGGGGGTTCGGTGCGGGTGGTTACCGGGCGGAACGAGTGGGATCTGGCGAGGGTGAACGTGTCGCCGGCGGCCTTGGCCACCCGCTCGGCCAGGTGGAAGACGCGGCGGGAACCGTCGCGGGCGATCGCGTACTTGAGGACGATTGGCCCGGGGGCGTCGGCGCGGACGGTGAGGGTGAACGGGATGCGGTCGCCGGTCGTGACGGTGTCCGCGACGACGAGCGATTCCACCGTGCCGCTGCCGTGTGCCGCGCCGATCAGGCCGAGCGCTTCGGGATGGCCGGCCCGCAGCAGGCCCCGGGCGGCGTGCCGGACCACACGGTCGGTGTGTACGCCGCCCTCGGCGTGCCAGCGGCCGAGGACGGCCAGTGCCGTGTCGGGGTGGTCCTTGGCGATGTCGTTGACGTGGTTGGCGACCGAGCGCCGGACGTACTCGCTCGGGTCGTCGCGCAGCCGCTCCAGGATGGGCAGCGTCGGACCGGGAGACATCAGCCAGTGCACGCGCGTGCCCCAGGGCAGCCGGGGCCGGGTGCCCTCGGACGCGAGCCGACGAAGGTGCTCGTCGGCGGACTCGGCCCAGCCGCGCATGACCTTCAGCGCGGTGTCCTCGTGGCGGTCGAGGTAGGGCCGCACCGCGAACTCGGCCGTGGCGAAGGGGGTGATCACGGCGAGCGTGGCCATGGCCTCGTCGAGGTGGTCGACGCCGTGCACCGCGACGTAGTCGGTGGCGGGCCAGCCGCTCCACATGTCCAGGACGGTGTGTTCGGTCGCCGCGCGCAGGACCTCGGCGGCTGCCGGGAAGGGCACGTCGAGGGTCGTGTGCAGGGCCCGGGCGACGTGGCCGACGCGGGCCTTGAGCTCCAGGCCGTCCAGCCCGGTCAGCGCGGCGGCGACGAAGCGGTCGCGCGGGAAGCCGTCACGGGCGGCGGCGACGGCGTCGGCCAGGGTGGCGACGGAGGTCGCGTTGATCATGTCCTTGAGCGGTTGGGCCATGCGCGCCAGGCTCCCAGAGGGGTCCGACACCGGGCGGTGGCGCGCGCCCCGCATCCACGCCCGCACGGGCTCAGCGCGCCGGCAGTGCCTCGACCAGGCGTTCGAGGGCCGCCAGATCGCCCGTGACGGTCAGGCCGGCGTCGGCGAGGGCGGATGCCAGCGGCACCTTTCCGGTCAGGACGGACTGCAGGGTCGCGGTCTCCGCGACGACGTGTACGTCCGGCGCGGGCGCGGTCGGGTCCTCACCGCGGGCGACCGTGACGAGTTCGCCGTCGACGACCACGACGCGGTAGGTCTCGCGGCCCAGGTCGATCCGGTACGCCGCCGTCCACGGGTCCCGCGGTCGGGCCACGAAGTACGCCCGCAGACCGAGCAGCACCGTGTCGCTGCCGATGTCCCCCCGGAGCGGCACCACCGGCGAGCGCATGCCCCACACCCGCAGCGCCGCGAAGACCGGCTCCAACTCGGCGCCCCACTCGGTCAGTTCGTACACCTTGGCGGAGACCGGCGGCGGCAGCACGCGCCGCCGCAACACGCCCACGGCCTCCAGTTCGCGCAGCCGCTGGGCCAGCACGCTCGGGCCCAGACCCGGCAGGGCGGCCTGGATGTCGGCGTATCGCCGCGGCCCGAGCCGCAGTTCGCGCACCACGAGCAGGGCCCAGCGCTCGCCGATCAGGTCGAGCGCGTGCGCGATCGGGCACGCCTGGCCGTAGGTGCGTCGACCGTCGTGCGCGCCGCCGGGAGTCGCTGCCGGCATCCCCGCCTCCTTCGAAAGTGACACCACGAGAGCATCTCGCTACGAATATCGTAGCGCAAGCTTCGAAAGTCGTAGTACGGTTCCCGCATCGCCCCATCCACTCCACTGGAGGCATCCATGTGCGCCGCCCACCCCACCTCGACCGAGCGCGTCGTCCACGCCGGCGGTGTCGACCTCGCCGCGCAGGCATTCGGCGACCCCGCGACACCCGCGATCCTGCTCATCGGCGGCGCGGAGGCGTCCCGGGACTGGTGGGACGACGACTTCGTCGCCCGGCTCGCCGAATCCGGCCGGTACGTCATCCGCTACGACACCCGCGACACGGGGCAGTCGACCACCTTCCCGCTCGGCGCGCCGACGTACACGCAGGAAGACCTGTCGACCGACGCCCTGGCCGTGCTGGACGCGTACGAACTGTCCGCCGCGCACATCGTCGGCATCTCCATGGGCGGCGGACTCGCCCAGCGCCTGTCCCTCCGGGCCCCCGCACGGGTCCTGACGCTCACCCTGCTCTCCACCAGCCCGGGCGGCCCCGGCGACAACGACGGCCCGGAGCTGCCGCCGATGAGCGAGTCCCTGCAGAAGGTGTTCGCCGAACCCGCGCCCGCCCCCGACTGGGCGGACCGCGACGCGGTGATCGCGTACTTCCTGGCCGCCGAACACGCCTTCGCCGGGACCATCCCCGTCGACGAGGAGCGCGTGCGGCTGACCGCAGGGCGTGCATTCGACCGCAGCCCGGTCCCCGCCGCCGCGGCCAACCACTGGGCGATCGACGGCGGCGAGCCGATCCGCGCCCGCCTCGGCGAGATCACCGCGCCCACACTCGTCCTGCACGGCACCGCCGATCCGCTCTTCCCGTACGGCCACGCGGAGGCCCTGGCCCGCGAGATCCCCGGCAGTACGCTGATCCCGGTGCCGGGCATGGGCCACCAGATGCCGCCCGAGGCGACGTGGGACACCATCGTTCCGGCGATCGTTCGACAGACCGCGGCCTCCTGACCGGCGACGGACGACGGACGGCGGGCCCGTGCCGCGGTGCCCGCCGCGAAGGGCGGAACCCCATGCACATGCGTTTCACGTCGGAGACGACCTCGGCCGGCGTCTCGGAACGGGCCTTCGCCCTCGGTGACATCCCGGGTGTGCTGTGGACGCCCGTCGAGGCCCCCGACGCACGTCCACTGGTGCTGCTCGGTCACGGCGGCGGCACGCACGCGCGGACCCCGGGCCTGGCCGCGCGGGCCCGCCGGTTCGCGACCGCCCACGGATTCGCGGTGGCGGCCGTCGACGCCCCCGGGCACGGCGGGCGGCCGAGGACGCGTCGGGACGAGGAGTTCGCCGCCGGCGTGCGCGAGCGGATCGCGGCCGGCCGCCCGCTGGGTTCCGAACTGGCGGATTACAGCGGTGAGTTGGCCGCCCGGGCGGTACCCGAGTGGCGCGCGGTCCTGGATGCCCTCCGGGACTCGGAGCATGTCGGCGCGGCCGGCCCGGTCGGATACTGGGGCCTTTCCATGGGCAGCGCGATCGGCATCCCGCTCGTCGCCGCCGAACCGCGGATCGGCGCGGCGGTGTTCGGCCTCGCCGGGCACGCGAGTCTGATGGAGGCGGCGATGCGGATCACCGTCCCGATCGGGTTCCTCGTCCAGTGGGACGACGAACTGATCCCGCGCGAGCGGGCGTTGGCCCTCTTCGATGCGTTCGGTGCGAAGGACAAGACGCTGCACGCCAACACCGGCGGCCACACGGACGTACCCGCCTTCGAGGTGGAAGACTCCGGACGCTTCCTCGCCCGCCATCTCGGCGGCGCATCGGCCGACTTCGGCCCGGGTTCCGCCCCGGGTCGGCGCCCCGGCGTCTGATCACCGCCGAGGCGCCGGTCGTTCGCCGCTAAGCGGTCAACTGCACCGGCAGTTGGCCGGCTCCGTCGAAGGTGGGAAAGACGGACACGTGTCCGTGATGCACGTCAGGGGTGCCGAGGCTGGTCAACTCCCAGGTCGCGTCGACGACGCCCGGGCCGCACGGCAGGAAACCGGCGCCGGACGGCATCGCCGTCGGCATGATCTGGAGGGAGCTGAACCCGACCTGCACGGTGCTGCCGACGGTGCAGGTATAGGTGCCGCCGATGGTCAGCGTGCCGTTGTTCGGCGGGAACGAACTCGGCCGGGCCTCGGCCCAGAGCACCACGAGCGACTTGGTGTTCCGTACGGCGGCGTGGTGCGGTGTGGCGGCGCTGTGCGCGGCGTGCGGCGCGGCGACGGCCGTGGGTGCGGCCAGGCCCACGACCACGACGGCACACGCGGCGGCGGCGCGGAGCCGACGGCCGAGCCTGGCGCCCCGAGGCTTCGACGTACAGGGCCTCGATAACGAGGGTGCGGACATTGCGAACTCCTTCACAGGTGTCTGACGTTCGTTCCGACACCGCATGGTCGGGACGACGAATCGGGGCAACCGGTGCCCCGCGCCCAGGAGACCACGCCGCGGGCACCGGAACCAGCTCACCCCGAATCGGGGATCGGCCCGTTTCGGCCGGATCGTTCAGACCGGATCGGTGGGCCTGTCGGTGGCGAAAAGGGGCACGATCATCTCGATCAGTGCGGTGACGTCGGCCTCGACCATCGGTTCGCCGGTCATGCCCATGCGGTGGAGCAGGGTTCCCACGACGACGTCGATGAAGAACAGGACCCGGTTCTCCGGCTCGCCGAGCGCGTTCTGAAAGGCGATGCGGTACGGGTCCTGGAACCGCGTGGACAGGATCTCGCGCAGGGCGGGATCGCTGACCGCGTCGCTGAACACGCCCGCGAACGCGTCGCCCACCCCGGGCTCGCCGATCTTCGCCGCGATCCAGCGGATGGTCGAGGTCAGCGCCTCGGCACGATCGGCGCCCTCCAGCGGCGCCGGGCCGAACGCGTCCAACAGGCAGTCCACGATCAGCGCGCCCTTCGACGGCCAGCGCCGATACACGGTCGACTTCGCGACGCCCGCCGCGACCGCGATGCGCTCGACGGTGGCGCGCGCGTAACCGAGTTCGCGGACCGTGCTCAGCGTGGCGGCGAAGACCACGTCGTTGACGCCCGCGCGCGGACGACCGGGCGGCCTGGCGGCAGCAGTCGATGTCATGGCCACACGATATCTCTTTGCGCTACCTTAGGTATCGATACCTAAGGTAGCGATACCTCGGGTATCGAAACCTGGGCAGGTCGAGCACAACCCGGAGCGCAAGGAGAAACAATGAGCGAGGTCACCACCATCGAGCGGCCGGCGGAGCCGAACTGGTCGGCGTTGACAGCCGAGGAACTGGTCGCCTATCGCGAGGCGGAGAACCGCTTCCGGGCGTCCGACGCCGCGCGGGCGATCACCGGAGAGCCGGAGGCCGGCGTCACGATCGAGTGGCGGACCCTGGCGCTGCCCGGCCGCGATCTGCCGGTGCGGGTATACCGGCCGGCGTCGCCCGAACACGACGGGCAGCGCGGGCCGGACGCCGGGGCCGGGCTGCCGCTCGTGCTCCACGTACACGGTGGCGGCTTCGTGGGCACGGCGGTACAGAGCGACTGGGTCAACAGCGGGCTCGCCGGCCGGCTGCCCGCGGTCGTCGTCTCGGTCGAACACCGCCTCGTGGACGAGGCGAATCCGCTGGCGGCGGCCGTCGACGACGGCTGGGACGTGTACCGCCACGTCGTGCGACACGCCACCGAGTGGGGCATGGACCCGGCCCGGACCGCCGTGCTCGGCGAGAGTTGCGGCGGGTTGATCTGCGCCCTGGTCGCGATCCGGGCCGCCGAGGCCGGGCTGCCGCTTCGGGCGCAGGTGCTGGTCAACCCCGCCGTCGACGTCACGGACACGATGTTCGAGCACGACTCGATGCGGGAGTACGCGCAGACCCCGACCCTCGCCGTGCCGGTGCTGCGCCTGTTCCGGCGGCTCGGGGTGCCGGCGGGCACGGACCCGCGTCCGCTCTCGCCCCTGCACGCCGACACACCGGGCGGCCTGGCCCCGGCGCTCGTGGTGGTGCCGACCCGGGACCCGCTGGCGGATCACGGCCGCCGCTACGCCGAACGACTGCACACGACCGGGACGCCCGCGCGGCTGACCGAATACCCGGAAGCGGGGCACGCGTTTCTCAGCCTGCCGGGCCTGGTGCCGCAGGCCGAGCCCGCGCGGGCGGAGATCCTCGGCTTCCTCGGCGCCTCGCTCAGCGCGTGACCTCGCCCGCAAGGCCGTCGCCGTCGAACGCGGCGGCGACGGCGAGGCTGTCCTCGTAGACGTGATGACGGGTGATCAGCCCGTCCTCGACGGTCAGGTGCAGCGCGAAGCGGGCCGTGTACGCCCGCCCGGTGCTGCGCGCCGTCTGCCGGATCTCGCCCAGCACGACGGCGTCGGCACCGTCGACCAGGATCCGCTCGACCGTGGTGTCCACCCGTTCCGGCACGTGGTGTTCGGCGATCAGCCGGTAGTGCTCGGCGGCCTCGGCACCCGTGGTGCGCCGCCGGATCCACGGCGTGGCCGCCCGCCCGTGCTCGGCGAGCGGCCAGTCCAGTTTCCAGTCGACGGATTCGGCGTACAGGTCGGCGATCGCCTCGACGTCGCCGGCCCCGATCCGGCGCAGGAGTTCGCCCACCACGTCGCGGGTGGGGGCCGAGGTGGTGTCCGCGTTCATTCGAATCGCCCTTCCGTTCGCGTGCGACCGGCCGCCCCGGTCGTCCCCGCCCGACGAACGTACGCGCGGCCCGCGCCGGGCGAATCCGTCACGCATAGGTAACCGCCGGCGCGCCCTACGGGAGCGACGCGGCGAGTACCGCGTGCAGGCGCTCGTAGGTCGGGGCCAGCCGGCGGAATCCGGCCGCCAGCGCCCGGTCGTCGCCGATCACCAGGGGGTATTGCAGGCCGCCGAGGATCCGGGCCTGGTCGGTCACGATCGAGGCGGCCTCGATCCGGCCGATGTCGGCGAGACAGGTCGCGGCGTCGACGAGCCGGCGGACGCCGACGCGGATCGCGAACACTTCGAGGAGGACCCGGACCTCCGCCGCGAGTCCGCCGTCCACCTGGGCGGCGAGGCGTTCCAGCGCGGCGCCGCCGGCGAGGGATCCCGCCGGCATCGACAGATCTTCGCGCCCGCCCGCCCAGCCGACGGCCGCGGCCAGCGAGCGGCGCAACGCCTCGGCGGGGGCGACGTGTTCGCGGCGCACGAAGTCGGTCCGCATGACGAACGGTTCGTCGGTGTAGGTGACCTTCTCCGCCTGCCACGAGGCCGTGAACCGGTCGATCGGGAGGGTGGCGTACGGATGGCCGTGCGGGTCGTGCAACAGCACGGTGTCGTCGGTGACTTCGAGGACCACCACGTAGTGGTCGGCGACCCCGAGGTCACCGCCGATGTCGTCCCCGATGCCCGGCGAGGCGACTCCCGAGCCCTGGACGAACGCCCCTCGGCTCTCGGGGAGGTAGTGCAGCAGGCCCATGTCCACCGGGCCGACCAGGACGGGGCCGCGGGCGCAGGCCGCCCGCAGCCGGGCGACGGCCTCCGCCGGCGTGCCGGCCGCGGCGCGCGTGCGGGACCAGCCGAGGAGCGCGATCGCGTCGTCGAGGCCCCGGTCCGGATCCCACCCGTACGGATCGAACAACGGTACGACGCCGCCGATGAGTTGGCAGCCGAAGGGCGAGCCGGTCAGGGTCTCGATGACGGCGAGCGAGGGGGCGTCGGCGCCGAGCACCATCGCGAGGGAGGACGAGTAGCAGTAGGGGCCGGAGCCCACGTAGGCGAACATGCGGACAGTCGACCGCCTGACACGGGGAGAGGGTCAACCCGGCGTGAGACGCACCGTCCGGGTGACCCGCGCGGCGCCGCCCAGGTGGATCGACGTGCCCGAGGTGCCGGCGGTGATCGTGGCGGGGCTGCCCAGCGAGTCGCCCATCTCGACCGCGATCTCGGTGAACCCCCGATCGGCCAGGTGCGCGGCGAGGCACGCGGCGCTGTTGGCGTTCGCGATGTCCTCCGGCACGCCGATCGACGGGGCGAACACGCGGGCCGCCGGCCGGCCGGCGGGCGTCGGTACGGAGTAGACGCAGCAGCCCAGGAAGCCGAGCCGATCACACGCGGCACGGAGTCGTTCCGGATCCGGATCGAGGGCGGCGAGGGCGGACCGCGTGGCGACGGGGACCAGCAACCGCGACCGTCCCGGCGAGCCGACCCGGATGTCGGCGGCGACCGCGTCGGGGGCGATGCCGAGCGCGGGCAGGACGAGGTCGCACTCGCCCGCTGTGGCCGCGCGCAGCCCGATGCGGCCGGCGTCGAACGTGGCGTCGACGTGCGTTGCCCGCCGCGTGGCCCGGCCCGCGAAGACGCGCCCCGCCGTGTGGAGCGTGGCCCGATACTCGCCGCCCTCGATCCGTACCGCCCGCTCGTCCCCCGCGGCCCGCTCGGCCCGTTCGGCGAGGAAGGCCAGCGCCGCGACCGTCCCGTGGCCGCACGCGGGCAGTTCCCCCTCGGCGGTGAAGAAGCGCAGGGAGACCGCCGGCTCGTGGGTGCGGCCCTCGCGCACCGAGACGAACACGGCGTGCGACGTGCCCGCCAGGGTCGGTATCCGCCGCCGCTCGGCATCGCTCAGCGCCACGTCGTCGAGCACGGCGGTGGGACTGCCGCCGTGGCCTCGACCGTCCGCGCCGCCTCCGCGCAGACACGCGTGCACGATCGCGACGGGCAGCCCGTGCCCACGCATCAGCCGAGGGCGAGTCGGTGGACGACAATCACACGCGTCACGGTACCCACCTCCCGGGCCGGGCCGAACTCGCGCCCCCGCCTCGCGGATCAGGCCGAACGGGTCGTGGCGGGCGGGCGCACGGGGTGTTTGCTCAACACGGACACCCGGTTGAACGCGTTCATCGTGATCGCCACCCAGATCACCGCCGAGATCTCGGCATCGGACAACACCGCCCGCGCCGCCTCGTACGCCGTGTGCTGCGCACCCGCGTCGGCGGGATGCGTGGTGGCCTCGGCCAGCGCGAGCGCCGCCCGCTCGCGCGCGTCGAACAGCAGGGTGTCGCGCCAGGCGGGCAGCACGGCGATCCGCTGCGGCGTCTCGCCCGCGCGCAACGCGGTCCGCGTGTGCAGGTCGAGGCAGAACGCGCAGGTATTGAGCTGGGACACCCGGATGTTCAGCAGTTCGACGAGCGGGCGTTCCAGACCGGCCTCGGCGGCGACCTCGTGCACGGCCTCGGCGGTCGCGAGCAACGCCTTGTATGCGGCGGGGCTCTGCTTGTCGATGTAGACACGTCGGTCCTGGGCCGGCACTACCGCTTCGGTCATCTGCACTCCTTGATCGCGCGATCCCTCGTCGCACGTCCTATCATCAACATCGTGATTGTTGAAAGTGGAACTTTCGCAATCCGGCTCACCCCGCCCCACCCCACGAAGGATTCGCGATGACGGAGCAGGCCGTTGTACCCACCGTCCACAACGTTGCCGACCGGCACCGCTACGAGATCCGCGTCGACGACGCGTTCGCCGGTCTCACGGCGTACCACGACCGGGGCGGGCAGCGCGTTTTCTACCACACCAAGATCGACGACGCGTTCGCCGGTCGAGGTCTGGCCTCCGTGCTGGTACGGGAGGCGCTGAACGACGTGCGCGCCGCCGGGATGCGGGTGGTCCCGGTCTGCCCCTATGTCAAGCAATTCCTGGGCAAGCACGAGGAGTTCGCCGATCTCGTCGACCCGGTGACCCCCGAGATCCTGCAGTGGCTGCAGGAGGTCCAGGGCTGACCCGACCGAGCCCCGCGTCGACCGGCGCCGGCCCGCCACGGGGCCGACGCCGGTGGCGCCGTGACGCGCTCCGGCCTTCGCCCGCCCGCCGCGGGCACGCCCGACGACCTGCTCGACGGGGTGCTCCTCGGCCTCGCCCCGCACACCGGAGAGGACGACATCGCGCTGCTCGCGGCGCGCGTGCGTCCTCGGTGAGCGGGATCGGTCAGGCGCCGTCCGGCGCGGGCTCGTCGTCGGGTGGGGTGAAGCCGGACGCGGCCTTGATGATGCGTCGGGTCATCGGGTCGGACCAGGCCTTGGGGGAGAGGACTTCGATCCAGATCGCCCGGGCGGTCTTGCGACCCACGTTCTCCCAGGAGATCAGGGTGCGGGACGGGAGGGCGACCGAGTCGCCCTCGGCGATGTCTATCGGTTCGGCGACCCGCTCGTGGTCGCCGAGCCCGCCGCCGACCCGGATGCGGAGCGATCCGGACATCAGGAACGCGAAGGACTCGCCCGGCCGGGAGTAGGGGCCGCCGCTGGATCCGTGCGGCGGAATGGTCAGCAGGGCCGGTTCGAGGTCGTGGCCGGGCAGGAGCAGTTCCTCCCACTGCACGCCGCCCTCCAGGACGACGCTCGCCCGCTCGTCGGCGCGGACCACGCTGGCGTTGGTCCGGGTGAAGGACGCGAGGCTGCTCATCGGGACACCGAGGGCGTCGGTGATCCGGGCGATCAGCTGGGTCGAGGCACGTTCCACGCTGCGCTCGATCGAGGACAGGTGGGATACGGACGTGCCGGTCAGCGCGGCGAGTTCCTTCAGGGACAGGCCGCTCGCCAGCCGGGCGCGGCGCAGCCGACCGCCGTCGGCCGGTGCCTCGGCGGCCGGTCCGTCGGCGGCCGGGGGAGGGGTGTCGGCGGGGTCCGGTTCGCCGAGTGAGGTGCGGATCGCGGCGGGATTCCAGCCGTGTCTGCGGCGCAGGTCGGCGATCTTGCGGGCCCGGCCGACGTGCTCGGGGCCGTAGCGGCGTTGCCCGCCCGGCGTCCGGTCCGGTACGAGCAGGTCCTGCTTCTCCCACGCGCGCAGGGTCTGGGGACTGACCCCGACCTCGGCCGCGACATCGCCGATCGTTCGCCAACTCATGCCCCGGAGTCTAGGGCGGTTCGCGATCTCTGCTCTCGACAAACTTACATCGTTACTGTAACTATGGCGCCCCAAGCGAAGAGGGGAGCCTCGATGTCATCCCTGGAACGAATCGTTTTCGGCACGACGGCGGACACGAACGCGGATGCGGACGCGGCCGCGCACTCCACGTCCGCACTGCTCAGGCAGGGTGGCCGGCCCGGTTCCCCCACGGTGCTCCTCGTCCACCCGGCCAACCTCCGGGCGCGCTGCTGGCGCGCCGTGCTCGCGGCGCTGCCCGCCGACTGGCGGTGTGTGGCCATCGACCTGTCCGGGCACGGCGCGTCGCCCCGCCGCGCCGCCTACGGTGTGGACGGGTGGGTGTCGGAGTGTGTGGCTCTTCTGGACGCGCTGGATGTGGCGCGGGTGCACGTGGTGGGCGCGTCCGTCGGCGCCGCCGTGGCGGTCGAACTGGCGGCGGCGCACCCGGACCGGGTCGCGAGCGTGACCACGGTGGGGGGTGCCTTCCGGGCCGCCGAACCGGGCGATACGCGGGAGTTCCTGGCGGCCATCGCCGCGATGGGCGTACGGCACGCCGTGTTGGGGGTGCTCGCGGACGAACCCGGCCTGGACGACGCCCTGTTCGCCGCCGTCGCGGCCGACGTCAGCGTCAACCCCGACGATACGGCGGCGGCGATCTGGACGGCCGCCGCCGGGGCTGCCGGCCTGGAGGCGGCGCACCGTCTGCGCTGTCCGACCCTCGCCATCGTCGGGGACGGCGACCGGGGTTGCCCCGTCGCGGACTCCCGCGCCTTCGCGGACCTGACCGCCGGCCGGCTCGCCGTCCTGGTCGGACACGGACACCTGCCCATGTACACCGCACCCGCCCGGGTCGCGGCCTACATCGCCTCCCTCGTCGACGGCACCCGGTCGCGCCGACCCCGACCCGACCGAGGCCCGATCACCCGAAAGGAAAGCCCGGCATGACCGACACCCCCTTCGTGGAACGCACCGCGCCCGAGGCGGACATCGCCGAGATCCTGCGCCTGCACCGGCAGTGGTGGGAATCCAACATCGGCTGGGACATCGACCGCATGGTCGAGGTGTTCCCGTCGCCCGGCGACGAGTACCTGATGTTCAACTTCAACGGGCACCCGTACTTCGGCATGACCGAGAAGGTCGCGTTGTGGAAGTGGTATCGCGAACTCATCGCCCAGACCGGCGGTTTGCAGACCCGCATCATGCGCCTGGAGGTCCGCGGCGACACCGCCTGGCTGGCCTGCGAGTTCACCATCGACGCGGAGATGCTGGACGGCGGCGAGTGGACGGTCGACGCGGTCGACGCGACGCGCGGCCGGGCCACCGAGATCTACCACCGCGACAGCGGCACCGGTGCGCCCGAATGGCGCATGTGGCACACCCACATCACCGCACTGCCCGACCCGGACGAGAAGCGGCCCGGGTTCGACGACTCCACCGACAGCCGCGGCCTGGGGTGGACACCCTGGAACCCGCTCCCGAAGGGCGTCTGAGCCAATGACCACCACCGGACGCGTCCCACGGATCGCCCTCGTGCTGGGCAGTTCGCAACGACCGGCCGAGATCGTCGCGGCGGCCCGGGCCGCCGAGCGCGGCGGCTTCGACGAACTGTGGGTCGGCGAGGACTACTTCTACACCGGCGCGATCGCCGCCGCCGGAGCCGTCCTGGCCGCGACCGAACTCCCGGTCGGCATCGGCATCGTGCCCACCACCTCGCGCCATCCCGCGCTGCTGGCCATGGAGTTGGCCACGCTCGCCGGCCTGTACCCGGGCCGGCTGAGCGCCGGGGTCGGCGCCGGGGTCCCGGACTGGCTGGATCAGATGGCGATCCGGAGCCGGACGCCGCTGGCCTCGGTCCGCGACGTCATCGCCGGGCTGCGCACCCTCCTCGCCGGGGAGACGCTGACCGTCGAGGCGTCGTCGTATCGAGCCCGCGAGGTGCGACTGGCACATCCGCCGGCGGTGGTGCCGCCCATCCTCGCCGGCGTCGGAGGCCCCAAGGCGCTCGCCATGTCCGGCGGTTCGGCCGACGGGACGGTGCTCTCCGTGCTCGCGGGCACGCGCTACGTGCGCTGGGCCGCCGAGCGGGTGGCCGCCGGCGGCGCCGGGGCCGGGCACGACCTGGTGGCGTACGCGCTGTGCTCGGTCGACCCGGACGCCGTCCTCGCCCGCGAGCGGCTGCGCGAGTTGTTCGGGCTGTACCTCCTCGCCGGACCGCGCAACCCGATGACCGAGGCGCACGGGATCGCCGACGAGGCCGAGGCACTGGCCGCACTGGACTTCGACGACGCGGTACGGGCCATTCCCGACGCCTGGATCGAGGAGTTGGCGGTCGTCGGCACCCCCGCCGACTGCGCCGAGCGGATCACCCTCCTCGCCGAGGCCGGGGCGGACCGTGTCGCGCTCTGCCTCGACCCCGATCGGGACGCCGAGGCACAGGTCGACCTGCTCGCGCGCGAACTGCTTCCGCTGCTTCGGGGACGCGCCGGCGGCTGAGACGTCGGGCGGCCGGCCCGGCATCCCCGGGCCGGCCGCCCCACAACGGCACATGACACGGCACACGACACGGCATACGACAGCGATCGGAGATTCCGATGACCTATTCGATGGTGAGCTTCAATCCCGACGACGGCTCCCTGGGGTTCGCCTCGCAGTCGCACTTCTTCGCCGTGGGTTCCGTCGTGGGCGACGCCGAGGCCGGCGTCGGCGTGGTGGTCAGTCAGGCGTTCGCCAACACCGACTGGCCGCACGAGGGCCTGGCGCTGCTGCGGGCGGGCGCGACGCCCGACGACGTACTCGACACGCTCACGTCGGCGGATCCGCAGGCCGAGTATCGCCAGGCGATCGTGATGGACGCCGGCGGCCGCTACGCCTGCTTCGCCGGTACCGGCTGCGCGCCGCACACCGGCGTCGCGCGCGGCGAGGGCATGGCTGCGGTGGGCAACATGCTCGCCTCGGACACGGTGTGCACGGCCATGCTCGCTACCCACCGCGCCTCGACCTCGACCCACGCCGACCGGCTCGTCGCGGCGCTGCTCGCGGGCGAACGGGCCGGGGGAGACGCGCGCGGGTCGCAGTCGGCGGTGCTCAAGGTGGTCGGCCCGGTCCGGGACGAGCGGCCCTGGCGGCACGTGCTCGCGGACATCCGGGTCGACGACCACGCCGACCCGGTGGGCGAGTTGCGCCGGCTGCTGCCCGTCCACGACGGTTTCCGGGCGATCGGGGCGGCCCTGTTCACCCCGCCCCTGGTCATCGGCGACGCCTCGGGGATCGTCGCGGACCGGGCCCGGGAGACGATCGCCGCGCTCGCGTCCGCCGCGATCGGCCTCGGCGCCAACCGTGAGGCGGACCTGTGGCGGGCGGTCGTGCTGCTGCGCAGCGGCCGGGTCGACGCCGGACGCGCATTGATCGACGAACTGAGCGCCGGGCGACCGCAGTTGGCCGAGTTCGCGCGCGGCCTGGCGCAGGTCGGTATCCTGCCGCGGAGCGAGGTGACCCGCTGATGGCGAGCCCCTCGCCGCACACACCCGAGTCCGCCGTCGACGCCTTCGTCCGGGTGGATCGGGTCACCCGCACCGCGGCCGACCTGGTGCGCGTCGACACCCGCAACCCGCCCGGCCGGGAGGCCGCGGCCGTACCCGCGCTGCTCGACGTGATGGGGGCGATCGGCTGCGCCACCGAGGTGTTCACGTCGAGCGGCGGCCGGCCGTCGGTGCTCGCTCGCCATGGCACCGGCGCGCCCGGGCGGCCGACCCTGCTGATCAACGGCCACGTGGACGTGGTGCCCGTGGTCGAGGCGGACTGGACCACGCCGCCGTTCGACCCGGTCGTGCGCGGCGGCCGGCTGATCGGTCGGGGCGCGGCGGACATGAAGGGCGGGATCGCCGCCGCCGTCGAGGGACTGCGCGCGTGCCTCGACGCCGGGCTCGTACCGGACGCCGACATCGTCTTCCACCTCGTCGCCGACGAGGAGACCGGCGGCGCCCACGGTACGGCGGCACTCGTCGACGCCGGCCTGGTCCGGGCCGACGCGTGCATCGTCCCCGAGCCGACCGGGCTGCGCGTCGCGGTGGCCGAACGCGGCTCCTGGCAGGCCGGGATCGAAGTCTTCGGTACGGCGGGACACGGCGGCGAACCGGCGCTCGGCCGCTCCGCGGTGGCCGACGCGGCGCGGATCACCACCGCCCTGCACCTGGCCCGCTTCCACGACCGGCCGCACCCGCTGCTCGGCAGCCCGACGTGCAACGTGGCGATGGTGCGCGGCGGCGTCGCGGCCAACGTGATCGCCCCCGCCTGCGAACTGACCATCGACCGGCGCACGCTGCCCGGGGAGAGCTCCGACGACGTGTACGCCTCGATCGTGCGCACCATCGACGCGAGTTGCCCCGACGTCGACTATCGCGTACTGCCGACGTTCTTCTGCGAGGCATCCGAGTTGCCCCTGCCCCACCCCTTCGCGGACTTCGTCGACACGTGCCGACCACGCCCGCGCACCCGATCCCACTCCCGACCACGCTCGCGCGTCGCGCCGGACGAGGGCTTCATCGGCCTCTCGCTCGGCTCCGACGCCCGGTTCCTGCGCAATCGTCTCGGCATTCCCACCGTCGTCTACGGCCCCGGCTCGATCGAGCAGGCCCACGGCGCCGACGAGTGGGTCGGGATCGGCGACCTCACCCTCGCCGCGCGCACCTTCGCCCGCGCCATCGCGGGATTCGCCGACTTCGTGGCACAGGCCGACACCGGCCGCGTCTCCCCGAGCAGACAAACCGGCAGACAACTGTAGATTCTGCCCCACGTGAAGGAGGGCACATGGCTGACCACACAGGCGCGACGAGGAGCCGGCAGCCGGCACCCGGCGAGAACTCGCGCAGCGGCCCGGTCCTGGAAACACGTTCGATCGACTACATCCCGCAGTCCGAGCGGCACGGCCGCGCCTGGCACCAGGCGCCGTTCTGGTTCACCGGACAGTTCGTGCCGACCACCATGGTCGTCGGCTTCGCGGGACCGGTCATGGGACTGTCCGTCGGCTGGTCGATCACGGCCACCGTCCTCGGCATCCTGTTCGGCACCTGCTTCATGGCTTTCCACGCCAACCAGGGGCCCACCATGGGCCTGCCGCAGATGATCCAGTCACGCGCCCAGTTCGGCACCCGCGGCGCGCTCGTACCGATGCTCGCCGTCATCTGCGTCTACATCGGCTTCAGCGCCTTCGGCGTACTGCTGGCCTCCCAGGTGCTGGAGACGGTCCTACCCGGCTCGACCACGCTGTGGGCGGTGGTGATCGTACTGCTCGCGGCCGTGCTCGCGATCGTCGGCTACGACCTGCTGCACACCGTGTTGCGCCTGCTGCCGTACCTGGTCGTACCGGTGTTCGGGATCCTCACCGTGCTCGCCCTGATGCACCTGAGCCCGCATCACGACCCGCACACCGCCTCCTTCACCTGGGCCGCCGCACTCGCCCAGTTCGTCGCCGCCGCCGGCTACCAGCTCGGCTACGCCGTCTACGTCTCCGACTACTCCAGATACCTGCCCGCTGACACCTCCGCGCGCGGGGTGATCGGCTGGACCTACGCCGGGGCCGCCCTGTCGGCGATCTGGCTGATGGTGCTCGGGAATTTCATCGCCGGTTCCGTTCCCGTCCCCGACGCGCTGGTCAACCTCCAGGACATCGGCGACACGCTCTTCTCCGGCTTCGGCAAGACCGCCGTGATCGCGGTCCTGGTCCCCAGCGCGATCGCCATCATGGGAGTCAACCTCTACGGCGCGATGCTCTCGGGCCTGAGCATCGTGCACGCCTTCCGGCCGATCGCGCTGACCGCCCGCACCCGTGTCGTCGGCGTCGCGACCGGCGCCGCGGTCGTCTTCGCCGTGGCCGAGGGTCTGCCGGGGAAGTACCTGGACAGCTTCAACGACTTCATCACGCTCATCCTCTACGCCCTGGCGCCCTGGACCGCGGTCAATCTCATCGACTACTACTTCGTGCGCCGGGGCCACTACGCCATCACCGAGATCTTCAGCCCCGACAGCATCTACGGCCGCTGGGGGCGAGCGGGTCTGCTCTCCTACGCCCTCGGTGTGGCCGCGTCGATTCCCTTCATGACCACCGGCTTCTACACCGGGCCCATGGTCGACGCGCTCGACGGCGCCGACATCGCGTTCGTGGTCGGCCTGGTCGTCTCCGGCGCCGCCTACTTCCTGGCCACCCGGGGCTTCGATCCGGCCCGGGAGCGGGAGGCGATCCGGGACAGCCGGAACCGGCTCGACGGTCCGAGCGCCGTCGTGCGCTCGGCGCCGCGCGCCACGGGATGACGCCGCTCCGCCGGAAGGCTCGGCGTCGGCGTCAGCGGCCGGTGCGCAGCCAGGTGGAGAAGGCGGACAGGGCGGCCTCGGCGTGGTCGCGGCCGACGCCGATGCGGAAACGGTCGGTGGGGGTCGGGGTGAGGTCGGAGCGGTAGATGCTCGCGGGCAGCAGGAGCACGCCCGCCTCCTCCACCAGGCGCGTACAGAACGCCTCGACCCCGTCCGCGCCGAGGTAGCGGGGGTAGGCGACACAACCCCCGTCGGGGGCCCGCCACTCGAAGTCGTCGGGATACTCGGCGAAGAACGCGTCGAACGCCGTCAGGTTGGCGGTGATCAGGGCGCGGTTGCGGGCCAGGATCGTCTCGCGGGCCTTCAGGGCGATCCTGGCCAGCACCTCGCTCGGCGCGGAGTTGCAGATCGTGGTGTAGTGCTTGGCCCGCTCCAGGCGCGAGCGCAGGGCCCGGTCGCGGCAGGCGATCCAGCCGATGCGCAGGCCGGGCAGGCCGAGGGACTTCGACGTCACGTTCAGCGACAGGGCACGCGGCGACAGGTCGGCGGCCTGCGGCAGGGTGCGGGCCGGATCGCGTTCGAGGCCGCGATACACCTCGTCGCCGAACAGATGAATGCCACGCTCGTCGCACAGCCGGACCAGGGCGGCGAATTCGGCGCGGTCGATCACCTTGCCCGTGGGGTTGTGCGGGAAGTTCACCGAGACGACCCGGGTGTTCGGGCGGATCGCGGCGACCACCGCGTCCAGGTCCAGGGCCCAGTCCCGCGCCGGGTCGAGCGCCACGCCGGTGACCTCGCACAGGGCCAGCGGAACGGTCTCGGCGGACTGGTAGTTCGGGGTCAGCACGACGGCGTGGTCGCCGGCGTCGAGCAGGACGTTCATCGCCACGTACAGGGCCTCCTCGGCGCCCGCGAAGCAGATGACGTCGTCCGGCTCGATGTGGTCGTAGGTGCCGGCGATCGCCGCCCGCAGGCCCGGGTCGCCGAACGTCTCGGTGTAGCCCAGGGACAGGTGCTCGAACGCGTCCCGGTCGGTGTCGTCCGCCAGTTCGAGCAGTTCGCTCAGCGTCATGGTCTGCGCGTCGGACGCGGTCAGGTGGTGGCGGGCGGTGAACTCCCAGCGGGAGAAATACGTTTCCAGCCGGAAATCGGGCAGCCGGGTCATGGTCGTCAGCTTCTCTCGCTCGTCGCTCGTACATCGGCCAACAGGTCGTACACGGTGGACCGGGACACCCGCAGGGCCTCGGCGACGACCGGGACGACGCGGCGCACCGCGAACACGCCGACCTCGTCCAGGCGGGCGACGACGGTCAACCGGTCCGGGCGGGTCATGCGCTCGGCGGGGCGCCCGGTGGCGCGGACATGGCCGCCGACCACCTCGGCGACGCGCGCCGACAGGTCCTGTTCGAACAGCGGCTCGGGGCGTCGCACGGTCGGCGCGCCGAACGCGGACAGGACGGCGGCGGCCCGCTCCAGCGGCGCGCGGTCGAGGTTGACGCACAACACCGCGGCCGGCTGCCCGTGCGCGTCGCGCAACACCGCGCTGACCGACGACAGCCGGCGGCCGTCCGCGAGCACCTTCTCGTACGGCCCGTATACGTCGCGCGCCGCCGGATCCAACGCGGCCAACTCGCCCAGGGCCGAGGGGTCGCCCGGCCCGCGCGAGGTGAACGGGTTCCACACGGCCAGGACCCGGTCGGTCCCGGGATCGTGCAACACGACCTCGGCGTAGGGCCCGAGCAACAACGCGACGGCCCGCCCCACCGGCTCCCACATCCGCACCCGGGGATCCGCGTCGTCTTCGTTCGCCACCACACCCATGCCTGGACTGTACGTCCGGACCGGACGAAACGTCCAGTCACCGTCGTGCCGGGGCGCGCGCCGTCGGCACCGGGCGAGGGGGTGAGGGGTGGCTCAGAGCAGGCCGGCGCCGGGTGGGGCGGTGCCGAGGCTGGGGAGTTCGACGATTCGGTCCGGTGCGGGGGCCTGGATGTCGACGGGCTGGTCGTACTCGGACCAGGTCATGGTCGCCGTGTCGGAGCCGCCCTTGGCCGGGGAGCCGGCCATCTTGACGGGCAGGGCCGGGCCCTCGGCCGGGATGTACAGGAGGTCGGGGTTCTTCTCGCCGGGCTCGGCGAACACGACCACGCGCCGGCCGTCGACGGTGGAGTCGGGACGGCGATCGGCCTTCCCCAGGGTGGGGAGCACGGTGTGCGGGTCCGCCTTTTGGCTGAGGTTCTTCATGGTGGACCGGGCCGGGTCGTCGGTGGCCACGTGGCCGTACTTGCCGTCGAGCGAGTTCAGGAGGGCGGTCTTGTCGCGCCCGAGCCGCGACTGCCAGTAGGCGCGCGAAGCCTTGACGTAGACATCCTCACCGATCCGCACCGTCTCGATCGTGTAACTCGACGTCTTGCCGGTCGCCGAGTAGTTGCCGGTGCGTATGTCCAACCGGAGATCGGTGCGTTGGGTGGCGCCGTTGCGCCGCAACTCCACGGTGACACGGACCGAATGCACGCGGTCCACGGCCCTGGCGACCCGCTTCGACACCGCCTCGGCGCTCAACGTCGACAGATCGGCCGAGGCCGTGTCGGCCAGATCCGCAGCCGGCGAACATCCCGTCACCAGGACCATTCCCACCGCCGCGGCCGCCGCCAGGCGTCCCGACGCAGCCGAACCCACACGCGCCATCGATGATTCCGATCCGCTCCCGCCCCGACCCCATCGATCGTGGCTGCGGTACATGATCGCGGGCGCTCGGCGGCGGCACGACGCGGGGGCCGTCCGGGGTCGGCCGGGCCCGCGCGGCTGCGAACTCACCCACGGGGAAGGGAGGGAGCCGCGCGGGCGGATCATGGGCCGCGGCCAGTCTGCGGTGCGGGCGGGAGCGGTGACAGGGCACGAACTGCACTGGCACGGAAGAGTATTTCGTGCCACGCGCAATCCTCCGCACCCGGGACGGGCGGAGGTACGAGGAGCGTTGCGACGGCTTGACCCTGACGCAGGGTCAACCTTCCAGCATGGTCGGCATGACGACACAGACAACGCACGCGATCGAGGTGACCGGCCTCGGCAAGGCGTACGGCGACCACCGGGTGCTCGCCGGCGTCGACCTGACCGTTCCCGTCGGTACCGTCTACGCCCTGCTCGGGTCCAATGGGGCCGGCAAGACCACCACGGTCCGGATCCTGTCCACGCTGCTCCCGGCCGACGCCGGCCGAGCCCGCGTCGGCGGATACGACATACACCGTGAAGCCGCTCGGGTGCGGGCGTCGATCGGGGTGACCGGACAGTTCTCCGCCGTGGACGAGTTGCTGACGGGGCGTGAGAACCTGCGGCTGATGGCCGATCTCGGCCGGCTCGACCGACATCGGGCGCGGACCGGCGTCGAGCGGATGCTGGAGCGGTTCGACCTGGCCGATGCCGCCGATCGGCGGGCCGGGACGTACTCCGGCGGCATGAAGCGCCGACTGGACCTGGCGATGACCCTGCTGACCGGGCCGAGGCTGATCTTCCTGGACGAGCCGACCACCGGCCTGGATCCGCACAGCCGCCGCGAACTGTGGGGGATCGTCAGGGAGTCGGTGGCCGACGGAGTCACCGTCCTGCTCACCACGCAATACCTCGACGAGGCGGACCGGCTCGCCGATCGGATCGGCGTGCTCGACGGCGGCCGGCTGGTCGCCGAGGGCACCGCGACCGAGCTGAAACGGCTGGTCCCGGGAGGCCGCGTCGAGTTCCGGGCCGTCGACGGGGAGCACCTGGCCGAACTGGCGCGCCGGTGGCCCGAGTCGAGCCCGAACGCCGAGGCGCTGACCGTGACCGTGCCATACGACGGCAGCCTCGCCGCACTGCGTCGGCTCCTGGCCGGAGTGGACGACGACGCCGTCACCGGTTTTGCCCTGCACGCCCCCGACCTGGACGACGCGTTCCTGGCGCTCACCGGTCGGTCCGGCGTCGGCGCGCCCGCCGAGGGGGTGTCGGTATGAGCACCGCGACGTCGAGGTACGTCGTCCGCGACTCGATGACCATGCTGCGGCGCAATCTCAGGCACATGGTCCGCTACCCGTCGATGACGATCATGCTGATCGGGCAACCCCTGCTGTTCCTCCTCCTGTTCGTGTACGTCTTCGGCGGCACGATGGGCGCCGGTCTGCCGGGATC
Organism: Embleya sp. NPDC055664; assembly: GCF_053618075.1. NCBI lineage: Bacteria > Bacillati > Actinomycetota > Actinomycetes > Kitasatosporales > Streptomycetaceae > Embleya > Embleya sp. NPDC055664. The sequence continues at coordinate 21,195 of NZ_JBSHGZ010000036.1, read as the reverse complement.
CGGGGCGGGGGATCGCGACGACTACCTGACCTTCATCACCCCCGGAATCCTGACCATGACGGTGGCGAGCGTGTCCATCGGCACCGCGGTCCTGGTCGCCGGCGACATGACCAACGGGATCATCGACCGGTTCCGGACCATGGCGATCGCCGAGAGTTCGGTGCTCACCGGGCATGTGCTGGGCGCGATGATCCAGACCGCGCACGCGCTCGCGGTGGTCCTCGGGGTGGCGTTCCTGCTCGGTCTGGAGACCGACGCCTCTGCCGCGCACTGGGCGGCGCTGCTCGGCCTGCTCGCGCTGCTGTCGTTCGCGATGACCTGGTTCACCGTGGCGCTGGGGCTGGCCAGTCCGGATCCGGAGACCGCGAGCAACCTTCCGATGATCTTCGTGATCCTGCCGTTCGTGGGCAGCGGATTCGTGCCGGTCGCGTCGATGCCGACCGGGCTGAGGTGGTTCGCCGAACACCAGCCGTTCACGCCGATCATGGACGCCTGCCGCGGCCTTGTGGCCGGATCGCCGGACGGGTCCGCCGTGTGGTGGGCGGTGGGCTGGTGTGTGGGAATCGGGTCGGTGGGATATGCGTGGTCCCGGCGGCTGTACCGAACCCGCGCGGCCAACCGGTAGCCGGACGGGCAGAGGAGAACGATCGAGGAGGCCGTGCCCACATGCTGACCATCGGTGAACTGGCGTCGTACGCCGGGGTGACGGTACGCGCCGTGCGGCACTACCACGCCAAGGGACTGCTGCCCGAGCCGGAGCGGGACCATTCCGGATACCGCCGCTACGGCGCCGGCGCCGTGGTCGAACTGATCAGGATCCGCACGCTCGCCGAGGCCGGCGTTCCGCCGGCCCGGGTAGGGGAGTTGTTGCGGGCCGACGAGGAGGAGTTCGCCGCCGCGATCGCGGCCGTCGACCGACGGCTGCGGGCCGAGATCCGGGAGCGGCAACGGCACCGCGAGCGCATCGCCCGGCTCGCCTCCGGGGACGGCCTGGTGCTGCCCCCGAAGGTGGTCGAATTCCTGGACCACCTGCGGGCGTCGGGCGTCGACGAGCGCATCGTCCGGGTCGAGCGCGACGGCTGGATCCCCCTGGTCGCACGCTCGCCCGAGCGTGTCCCGGAATGGATGGCGCGCAAACGCGAACAACTCGCCGACCCGCACCTGATCGCCTTCCACCGCATCCTGGGCCAAGCCCTCGACCGCGCCGACGACGATCCGAGCCTGGTCGAGTTGGCCGACGAACTGGCCGCCTGTCTCACCCGGATGGCCGACGAGCGGGGCGAGGCGTACGTCGACGACACCGACATCGAGCCCCCGTTCGCCGAACTGATGGACACCCTGGCCTTCGACGCCGCGCCCCCGGCCCGCCGCCTGATCGAACTCCTCGAACAACGCGGCTGGACCGGCTGGACCAGACTCGAACGGGTACGCCCGAAACGACGATGAGCCGAACAGGAAGGGCGAGGCCGGCGAGGGGCCCGGGCGGCGGTATCGGCTCTGGGAGCGAGTACGGGCGTAGGACGCGCGTGGCGGTCGAGTGTGCGGGGCAGTACTCGGGTCCTCGTACGCTCGGGGGACGCGTGGGCCCGGGTCGGCTTCGTAGCCTCGCACCGTGATCGACCATCGTGATACCCCCTCCTCCGACGGGGCCGCCGACCACGAGTCCGTGTCGCCCACCCGGCGTGCCGTGCTGCGTGGGTCGTTGGGCCTCGCGGCCGGCGCCACCGCGGCCGGTTCCGCTCTCGCCCCGTCCGCGTCCGCCGCCGAGCAACCACCCGCGCCCGCCGACCCGTCCGCCGCCGGCCCGGCCGCGCGGCACTGGCAGGCCAGGCTCGACGCACTGGCCGCCCGCCACCAGGTCCCCGGCGCCGCGCTGGGCATTTTGTCCGGCAACCGTGTCACGAAGCTCGCCACCGGCATGGCCAACGTCGACGACCGGGTCGAGGCCACACCGGACACCGTCTGGCAGATCGGCTCCGTCACCAAGGTCTGGACCGCGACCGTGGCGATGCGCCTGGTCGACGAGGGCCTGCTCGACCTCGACACACCGGTGACACGCGTGATGCCCGAACTGCGCCTGTCGGACCCGGACCGTACGGCCCGCCTGACCCTGCGTCACCTGCTCACGCACACCAGCGGGATCGACGGCGACGTGCTCACCGACACCGGTCGCGGCGACGACTGCCTGGAGCGATATGCCGCGCTGCTCAGGGACGTTCGCGGCGTGCACCCGCTCGGTCGCGCCTACTCGTACTGCAACGCCGGACTGATGCTCACGGGCCGACTCATCGAGCGCGTCACCGGTACGACCTGGGACGCCGCACTCCACGAACGCCTCCTGAAGCCGCTGGGGCTGACCCGCACGCACACCCTGCCCGAGGACGTGCTCGCCCACCGCGTCGCCGCCGGACACACCTGGGAACGGGATCGGCCCCCGCACGTGAACCCCGTCTGGATACCCCGCTCCTCGGGCCCCGCCGGCATCGCCTGCTCGTCCGCCGAGGACGTGCTCACCTTCGCCCGCCTCCACCTGGACGACGGCCGCGCGGCAGACGGCACGCGCATCCTGTCGACCCGTTCCGCCGAGGCGATGCGCTCGTTCCAGACCAACACCCCAGACACCGCCGACGGCGGCGAAACCCGCGGACTGGGCTGGGCCCGCTGGGACTGGAACGGCCGGACCGCCTACGGCCACGACGGCACCACCCACGCCCAGGCGTCCTTCCTGCGCATCCTGCCCGACGCCCGGATCGCCGTGGTCCTGCTCACCAACGGCGGCGACAACGCCGCGCTGCACGTGGACCTGTTCCGGGAGATCTTCACCGACCTCGCCCACGTCGCACCACGCCCGCGGCACACCCCCGACGGCAGTACTCCGCCACGCGATGCCGGCGGATACCTGGGCCGCTACCCGGCCACCGGCATCGTCGACGATGTCCTCGAACGCGACGGCGCGCTGTACGTGCGCCGGACGTTCGAGGGGCGGACGCCGTCGGAGTTCCGCCTCCTGCCGGCCGGCCGTGACCTGTACGTCCACCGCGTGTCCGACACGCGCGAGTGGCAGACGATCAAGTTCTTCACGCTGGACGGGACTCGGTATCTCTACCGAGGCGGCAGGGTCGTGGCGCACGAGGGCTGAGGGCCGGACGGGGTCCCGGGACCCCGAGCGTGACGGTGCGTCGCGCCGAACTCAGGTGCCGGGTGGGCAGGTTCTGGACACCTGTACCCGCGTGACCCCGAGCAGGCCGGTGAGCGGCACTTTGGCAGTGGTCTGTCCGGGGTTCACCGCGAGGCCGTCGGCGCGCAGGCGTTCGATGAGGTGTTCGGCGAGTGGGACGATCAGGTGCCGGCCTCGGCAACGATCGCTCGCGTGGCCGAAGGGGATGTAGCCCGGGTGGTCGTCCTCGTCCGACTCGTGCCAGCGCTCGGGGCTGAACACGTCGGGATCGGGCCACAATTCGGGATCGCGATGGGTCAGCAGCGGCAGCAGCAGCACGTCGTCGTGCGGACCGATCCGGGAGTCCACGGCGGAAAACTCGGGGGACGCCACTCGCAGAATGTTCCACGACGGCGGCAACAACCGCAGCGACTCCAGCACGATGTGCCGGTTGCTCGCGTCGGGATGGAACGGCGAGCCGAGCCAGAGCGCGTTGGCGACCAGTGCCGCGACCCCCAGGCACACCGGCGCGGCGACCCGGCGGTACAGGCCCATGGCGTAGCGCCGGTCGCCGTGCTCGGCGGCGGCGGTGGCGGTGGCGGTCGCGAGGCGGGACACCGGTGGGTCGAGAGCGGGCTTTCCCGGCAGGACGGCACTCGTGCGGACCATGGCGCGGGTGAGTACCGGCGCCTTTTCGAGGCGGCGATCGGTGAGCATGCGGAACCGCAACGGGTCGGACCCGAAAAGAAGATCGCGAAGATAGGCGTGACCCATACGCGGCCAGATTCCGGAAAGATCGACGGAATCGGGAGCCGGTCCGCCCAATGCGGCGCGCACGTCGTGCGAGACGGCCCGCAGGACGTCGTTGGCCTCCACCCGCTCTATCGATCTTCCCTGGAGCGGCTTGAAAGTCGGCCGCTCGAATTCGTGGGCCGATCTGCTCTCCAGGAGTTTGTTGATCAATTCCGGATCGGCGACTCCGACGGTGTCGCCGTCGATGCGGAAAAACCCCGCACCGCGACGCTCGCGCAGGAGTTCCTCGATCCTCGGTGCAAAAAGGGTGACCCGGGCACTTCCGACCGTGTCAAAACGATTCATCGGTGCTCTCCACAGGACGTAGAGTCTCCCGCCCGGTGGAGCCGGGACGCGGCTCCACCGGGCGCGAGCCCGGGCGGCGATCCGACTCGGCCGAAGCTCAGGCGGAGTCGATCGAAACGATCAGCTGTACCAGATGAACCAGGTGGCGGATTTGAGGCTCTTCTCGACCCTGAACCTCTTGGAGAAAGAGTTGACGATCTTCACCACGACAACCTCCAGGTGACTGTGGACCGGCCGGGTCCCCTATACGACCCGGGCCGGTGGAGCGATATCCACTGCTAGAGAATCCGCCTTTCGATTCTCGTCGCCTCGAAAGTGAAGCCTTGATACGAAAGGTGCGTCAATGTGATGTAGATCACAGATCAAAAAGGCTCCCACACACTCCTCACACGCTACTCACACACTCCTCACACAAAAGATGTAAGCGGCTGTTCGGCGATCTTGGGTGTGCGGTTGCCGGAAGATCCGTCGGCGGTTCCGGGTATGTGCGGGAGGCGAGTGCGAGCGCGAATAAACGGATTTCTTTCGGCCACGGGGAAAGTGGGCCGGCGGAGCCGGATGCCCGGGCCGGTGGCAACCGGCGGCGGTGACGGCTTGGCGGCCTCGCCGTCCCGCCGAGGTGGGCCGATGTGGCGATGGTCGTGGTCGGGGTGCGTGTCACCGAAGGGATGGGTGGCTTGGTGAGGCGACGCGATGCCATCACGGGTCGGGCGGCCGTCCGATCGTTCGGCCGGCGCGAAGTGGTCGGTGGCATAGGGGAGTTCGGCGTGTCCCGTTGGCCCGGGCGGGAGGTCGGAAACCGTTCGTCGGCCGAAGCCCCTCCCGGACGCGCCGCCGTTCGCGCGCCCGGGAGGGCCGCTACCGGAACGCCGGCAGGTTGCGGGCCACCCATTCGCCGAACGGTCGGGCCGGACGACCCAGGACGTTCGCCACGTCCGGGCCGACCTCCACCTCGGCCGGCAGCGGGAGGCCGAGGGCGTCCAGGGTGCCGCCGATCGCCTCTTCCGGCATGAACTGCGCCATGTGCGCGTGGGCTTCCTCGCGGGACAGCTCCACGAACGCGACCGGTTCGCCCAGCGCCGCCGAGATGACCTCGGCCTGCCGGCGCGGGCTGATCGCCTCGGGTCCGGTCAACTCGTAGGTTCGGCCGGCGTGACCGTCCTCGCGCAGTATGACCGCGGCCATGTCGGCGATGTCCGCGGGGTCGACGACGGGCAGCGCCGAGTCGCCGAACGGGGCGAAGACCGTGCGCTTGCCGCGGATCGACTCTGCCCACGCGAAGGCGTTGGACGCGAAGGCGCTCGGGCGCAGGACCGTGAAGTCGGTTCCCGACGTGCGCACCGCCGCCTCGAACGCCCGCAACCGGGCATGCGAAGCGGCCTGGGGACGGGTGCTGTTGAGCTGGGACGAGACCAGGACGATGCGCCCGACCCCGGCGTCCGCGGCGGCGCCGACCAGGTGGTCCGGGCTTTCTCCGTGGGCGTTGAGTTCACCCGCCACAAGGACGAACAACGCGTCGGCGCCGTCGAGGACCGGCCGCATGCTCGCCGCGTCCCCGACGTCGGCGCGGGCGTGCCGTACGCCGTCCGGAAGGTCCGTGAGTCGCGGGCGCCGCGACACGGCCACGACGTCCTCGCCCGCTGCCGCCAACTGCCCCACAAGCGCCCGGCCGATGTTGCCGGTCGCACCCGTGATCACGATCATTGTCGTCTCCTGCTTGTTAGTTAGTTGACTGACTCAATTCGACGAGAGTGACCGTAGCACGCGTTTCGCGCATCTGTCACCGGATGTCGGTGGGGCCGGGTCTCGCTCGGGCCGGGTGTCGGTGGAGCCGGTCATACTCGGTCGGACTCCGACCCGGAAGGTGGACCATGGACGGCACGCCCCCGCCCCGGCACTACGCACCCCGATGGGACGGGGACGATCGACCCGCTCCGCCCTCCGTGGGAGGCGAGCGGGAAACGCTGAGCGCGGTGCTGGACTGGCACCGGGACACGTTCGAGCTCAAGTGCGCCGGGCTGTCCTCGGAGCAGCTGTCCGAACGGGCGGTACCGCCGTCCACGATGTCCCTGCACGGCCTGGTGCGGCACCTGGCCGGTGTCGAGCGCTGGTGGTTCCGCATCCAGTTCGCCGGCGAGGAACTTCCGCTGCTCTACTACTCCGACGAGGATCCCGACCAGGACTTCGACAGCCTGGACGGGGACACCGACGAAGCCTTCGCCGTCTGGCGGGCCGAGTGCCAACACTCGCGCCGAATCACCGCCGCCGCGCCCTCGTTGGACGAAACGGGAACGCGCAAGCGTACGGGGGAGCCGATCTCGCTACGCAGAATCCTGGTCGACATGATCGCCGAATACGCCCGCCACAACGGCCACGCCGACCTCCTCCGCGAACGCCTCGACGGCACAACGGGCATGTGAACATCGCGGCCGCGCGGATCGGGCCGACCGACGGCGGGGCGTGAGGCGGCGGAGCCGAGCCGACGCTCGGGCACCCCGCGGGGTCGGCGTAGACTGCGCGACCGAGTCCGGATTGTCGTGGAGGCGTTTGTGATATCCCGTCCGCTGGCGGTGTTCGACCTGGATGGCACGGTGGCCGATACCCGTCACCGGTTGCACTTCGTCGAGGCGTCGCCCCGGGACTGGGACGCGTTCTTCGCGGCCGCGACGCGGGACGCGCCGCTCGCCGAGGGTGTCGAACTCGCGCGGAGCAGTGCGGAGGCGCACGAGGTGGTGTACCTGACCGGCCGCCCGGAGCGCTGCAGGCGCGACACGGTCGACTGGTTGGATCGCCACGGGCTGCCCGCCGGCCGCCTGCTGATGCGTGCCGAGCGGGACCGCCGCCCGGCCCGGGTCGCCAAACCCGCACTGCTGCGAAAGCTCGCACGCGGCCGGACCGTCGCGATGGTCGTCGACGACGACGCCCTGGTCTGCGACGCCTACCGAGCCGCGGGCTTCCGGGTGATCCGCGCCGACTGGATGCCCCCCTCACAGACACTGCGCCAAGCCCAGCACGACGCGGGCCGCACCTGATCCCCCCGACCGGCCCAGGCCCGCAACTCACGCACCCGACGGCCATGTAGGCCCGGTCTCCGGGTCGTGAACCAACCGCGCCCGCGCCTCGACGACATCCACCCGCGCCACGTTTCCCCTCGGGTTGGGTTGCGTTGGTTTGGGGTGATCGTATGTCACTTTGTGGCGGCTGCTGTTTGCCACATGGTGTAGGAGTATTCGCTCGTGGTGCTGAGGGCCAGGGTGCCGAAGTGGCCGTCGGTGGTTTGCAGGCAGTAGTGGCCGTAGGGGTTGAGCTTGTTGAAGTCGCTGCCCCAGGCGTCCGGTGGTTCGGTGATGCAGTCCTGTAGGGACGGTGTCTTGTCGCCGGAGAACTTCGTGTACCGCGCGCCGTGTGCGGCCGAGGGGCCGCCGAGGCCGGCGTGCAGGTCGGTGCCGGCGTGCGAGGCGGAGCGTTTGTCGGAGTCGAAGTCGTAGTCGGTGTACTTGCCCGCCACCAGGAGCCGGAACTTGCCCGAGCTGCGCACCGGTTGCTCCAGGCTGTCCACGACGGCGACGGCGGTCGCGGTGTCCGAGGTGGCGTCGATCGTGATCAGCTTCCGACTGGGCTCGAACGACTGCGCGGTACGGCCGTTGGTGAGCACGTACACCTTGCCGGCGTAGGCAACTCGGTATCCGGCGTTCCGCACGGTGCCGCCGACCTTGCGGCGCACCACGATCGTCCAGTCGTTGTCGACCGGTTGCGTCGTGGCGGGGGCGATTCGATGCGTCACGGGGACGACGCCGCCGGACGGGCCGGTGCCGGGGCCGGGGTCGGATGTGCTCGCGGCGAGCAGTGCTTCCAGGGCGATCGGTCCCAGCACGGTCACCGTGAGCTTGGCGGCCTGCTCGACCGTGATGTCGCCGCCCTGGCTCATCATCAGCCGGGCCACCTCGACGGTCAGCGCCGGAAGACCCTGCTTGACCACCACCCCGCAGGCGACCAGCGATCCCGCCACGGTCGCCGCACACACCGTCCGGCCGAGCGTGCGCACGCCCGACGCCTGGTTCGAGGACACACCGAAGGACATGCCGAATACCCCCACCGTCTCACCGCGTCCGGTGATCGGCGCCCGGTGGACGCGGATACGGACGCGCTTCCCCCACGGTCGCCGCGCACCACCGCGCACGACCCTCCCCGATCAGGGTAGGCGGACTCGCCTGCGCCGGCGGGGGTTTCGTCGAGATGGCGGGGGTGGGGCGCCGGCGAAAGCGGCGCCCTGGGGTGGAGGCCGCCTTCGCCGGGCGCGAGGGTCGACTCAGTGCTCGACGTCGTGCTGCGCCGGTGTGTTCGCGTCGACGGGTTCCAGGACGAAGACCGGGATCAGGCGGTCGGTCCGGAGTTGGTAGTCGGCGAAGTCCGGGTACGCCGCCACGGCCCGGCGCCACCACACGGCCTTCTCGTCGTCGAACACCTCGCGCGCCCGATACCCGCCGGCGACCGTGCCGTCCTGGAGGCCGACGACGGGTTCGGCGACGAGGGAGGCGTACCACTGCGGGTTGGTCGGTTCGCCGCCCTTGGAGGCGACGGCCGCGTAACGCCCCTCGTGCTCGACGCGCATCACCGGTGTCTTGCGGATCTTGCCGGACTTGGCGCCGCGATAGGTGAGCAGCACGGTGGGCAGGCCCTTGATCGTGATGCCCTCGGTGGTCCCGGTGCGCATGATCTGCTCGACGTGCTCGCGGACCCACGGCGACGCGCTCGGTTCGTAGTCGCCGGTGGGTATTGCGCTCGTGCTCTGGTCGATGTCGGTGGTCATGGCTCTCCTCGACGGGCGGTGACTGTGCCTGACGGCAGATTGATTATGCGCATAAGATTATGCGCATAATCAACCCTGTGTCGAGGGGGCCCGGCCGACCGGGGCGTCAGGGCGTCATGGCCTTGCGGACCTGCTGGTGGTCTCGGTGCGGCCCGCGCCGAATCGTTCCAGCGCGGTGTCGATCGTGTCGGGATCGGCGCGGCCGACGGCCAGGACCGCGATGCGCTCGCCGTCCTGGGCCAGGAGGGTCGGGTACGCCGTCACGCCCAATTCGGCCGCCCGCCGGAAGTCGGCCTCGGCCGAGTGACGCCCGGCCGGCGCGTCGAGCGCGGCGGCGATCTCCGTCGTGTCGAGGCCGGCCGCGGCGGCGACGCGGAGGAACGTACCGGGCTCCGACAGGCTCAGCCCGTCGCGGTAGAACGCGGCCTGCACGTCACCGGCCAGTGCCGCGGCCCGATCCGGCGCCGCCCGCCGAAGCACCGCCATGCCGTGCGCGGCCGCCGCGGAGTCCATCACGAACGACCCGTCCGCGATCAGCCGCTCGTACGCCGGCCCGAACGCGACCCCGGTCAGCTCGCTGATCCGGGCATTCGCCCCCTGTACGTAGCCGAACTCGCGGATCGGCACGGCGCGCGGCCCGGTGAACAGCCCCCCGGACACCACCTCGACGGGCAGTTCGGGCCGGCGCGCGGTGACCTCGGCGAGGGTGGGGGCGAAGCCGTAGGACCAGCCGCAGTATGCGTCGAAGACGTAGATGAGTTTCACGGGAAGGGACCTTTTCGGGAGGGAATGGCTCGGGTGCACGCACCGCACCGCTCCGGGCGCAACCGCTGCCCGGGGCAATGTATCTGCTCCAACAGTATCTGCCCTGTCAGGTATTCCCGTCGCGGTGTGTACTCGATCGGGCGACCCGGCGAGCGCCGGCGGCCCTAGCGCAGGCGCGGCAGCGCGTCGCGGGCCGAGTGGGACAGGATGCGCAGGCACTCCATGAACTGTTCCCGGGCCTCCTCCGGCAGCGGGGCCAGGAAGTGGCGGCGGATGTTCTGCACGTGGAGTCGACTGGCCCGCACCACGACGTCCCGGCCGTGCGCGGTGAGCCGTACCAGCTTGCCGCGACGGTCCGTGGGGTCGTCGGTGCGCGTCACCAGGCCGGCCGCCTCCATGCGGTCCACCAGGCGGGTCATCCCGCCCGTGGTCAGGACCCGCTCCTGTGCGATCGCGCGCATCGACATGCCGGCGCCACCCGCCCGGCCCACGATCAGCAGCACCTCGTACATCAGGTGACTGATCCCGAACTCCTCCTCGATCGCGCCGCCGAGCAGGTATTCCAGCCGCCCCGCCGCCCCCTGCAACCGCCCGAACGCGAGCACCAGCTCGTCGTTCGCGGCATCCTGCGCCGACTCGATCCCGGCGCCGTCGTTCTCGCCCACGCTCCGCCCCCTTCGCTCGCCCCATCCGACTCCCACGACGATCATCGCGCCTCCGAGATCATCGCCTCTCCCACTCCCGGCCGGCGCCGTGGCTCGGCGCGGGGACGGCCCCGCGCGTTCAGTCGAACGAGGGATGGCATCGCGCCGTCGCGCGCCCTCACGCTGGAGGTCGACAACGGGGCCGGGCCCGGGACGCAGCGGCGGAGAGGCGGGCGTGTGCAGCATGACCGCGCGTAGGGACTTCCTCGGGTCCGTGACGGCCATCGGCGCCTCGACGTTCCTCGGCGGGATCGGCGCCGCGGCCCCGGATGCGGGCGATCCGGGGCCGGATCCGGCCGGCGCCGAACTGCGGGCCCGCAACACGATCGTCGCGATCGACGGCGCCACGCGGCGCCACTACGACACGCTGCGGGCCGAGCTGATCCCGCACCTCGGGCCGGTCGTCGTCGTGGAGAACGACTCCCGAGGCGGCCTGTTCACCCTCGTACACGAGGGCCGGCGGGAGTCGCTGTGGCCCGTCTCCGACATCTTCGAACCGGCCAAGTCGATCGCCCACGTGCCGTTGGGCATCTTCTCGATCCTCGCGCCATACCTGAGCCGGCGAATCCCGAACCCGCCCGGTACCGCGCGCCTGGACCGGCACGACGTGGAGATGGTGGCGTTCAAGGGCCCCGGTACGAACGAGTGGATCGGTCCGCTTCGGGCCTTCGGCGCCACCCTGGCCGACGCCCGACGGCAGCTCGACGATGCGCGCCTGCCCGGCCGGCTCGCTGTGGCGAGCGGGCAAATCCTGGACGCGGCGCTGGAGTTCATCGCACAAGCGACCGGCCGTGCCGCCTTCGACATGCGGTCGTTCGAGGACTTCACCGGCGGCCTGGGCGAGGCCATCGCCACCAACATCGAGTACGCGGCCCGGGCGCAGATCGACGGCGTGACCGAGCTGATGAACCGGTGGCGGGACGAGGTCGGCCCCGCCGGTTGGCCCGGCCTGTACGTCGTCGTCCTGTCGATCTGGACCACGTCCGCCCTGAACCAGAACTCGATCATCGTCAAACGGTTCATGGACCCCGCGACGGCCGACTCACACCTGATCGACATCGCGACCGCCCAGCCGCCCACCGACCCGGTCCTCGTCGCCCTCGACAACCTGGCCCGGATCGTGCAGGACAATGTCGCGGCGGAACTGGTGTTCCCGCACGACCGGCGCTCGGCGGACGCGTTGAAGGGTCGCGAGGACCTGCTTGCCCAGGAGATCCTGCACCAACTGGCCTGCCCCTACCGGGATTCCAAGCGGCCGATGGGCACGGCGCGGTAACCGCCGGTCGTGGCGGGGCGTTGGGCCGAGCCGGCCGGTGTGTCGGAGACAGCCCCTACTGTTGCCCGGCATGGGAGTTGCGTCGCTGGAGCGAATACTGCGTGCGGATCCGGGAGATCTCGGCACCTGGCGGGCCTACGGTGAGCTGTTGCGGGAGCAGGGTGATGCCCGTGGCAGCCTCATCGAGTTGGATCTGCGTCTCGCGAGCGAGGTCCGCGACGACCGACGGCGGGCGCTGCGAGCCGAGATCGAACTCCTGACGCAGGAGCACCGGGAGCGCTGGGACGCCGAACTGCCGGAGGGCGTACAGGCCGTGGCGCGGCTGCACGGCTTCGCCACGAAGGTGGTCGTCGCCTGGGAGCCGGAAGCCCCCGCGCGGATCGCCGAGGCCCTGGCGGGCCGCTTCGTGACCGGACTGCGGATCCGGCCGGGCAGCGCCGCCGAGGAGGCGGACGCCGAATACTTCGACGACGAACCCGACTTCGACGAACACGACATGCCGCTCCCGCCGCCGCCCCACGAGGCGGACGCCCTCGCGGATCTCGACCTCGGCGGAATCCGCGAACTGGACCTCTCGTACTTCCGCTTCGCGGACCCCGGCGCCCGATGCCTCGCCGCGGCGACCTCCACCGGACGGATCGACACGCTCGACCTGCGCTACTGCGGCATCGGCGACGACGGCATGGCGGCCCTGGCCGCCTCCCCGAACTTCGCCCACGTCCGGCGACTGCACCTCCAGCGCAACCGACTCACCGGCGAGGGCGTACGCGAACTGGCCCGTTTCGAGTGGCTTCGGGACCTCGACCTCCGCTACAACCACATCGGCGCCGACGGCGCGCAGGCCCTGGTCGAGGCGCCGTTCGCCGGTTCGCTACGGCGACTGCTCGCCCACCGCCAGGACGTCACCGACGCCGGCGTGCGGATTCTGGCGTCCGCCACCGGGTTTTCGAGCGCACTGCGCAGCTTCTGGAGGAGCGTGTGACCGCCATCGACCTCATCGAACTCCGCGACCGCTTCTTCGCGTTGTCGGCCGGCTCGACGGGCGCGGTCAACCGGGACGAGGTGGCCCGCTACCGCGCCGAGGTCGACACGATCGACACCGGAGCGGCCGCCGTCGTCGACGGCTTGGCGGTGTCCTGGCATCCGACGGCACGCTTCAAGGCGGTGCGCTTCGTCGACGCGGAGCACATCGACGCGGCGGTGCGGGAGCGGTTCGCCCGGCCGAGCGCTGAAGTCCCGCACCTGGCCGCCGTGTTCGTGGACCCGCGCGAACTGTCGTTCCGAACCTTCGAGAACATCGTGCCCCTGGACCGCCTCTTCGAGGGTGTCCCGCTGGAGTTCACCCTCGACGAACCGGTGCGACTCGCGCGGGACGCCTACTCGGCACGGCTGCGGTTGCCGGACGCCGCCCGCGCCCGCCTCGAGGGCCTGGACGCGTCGAACCTCTACGTCCCGCCGCTCAACGGCGGCTCCCGTGGCGGCGAACGTTTCATCTTCCACTCGGCGTTCCTGGCCGACGCGCTCACCCAGGCGGTGGCCGGAGGGCTGCCGGAGGCGATGCTCGACGGCTTCTCGCACGTCAACCCGGTATTCCGGTGCAACCGCTTCGAGCCCGGCGACGCCAATTTCCACCGGCATCGGGACACGCCCTACTACGACGCCGCACGTGGGCACGTCTCCCGGTACACGGTGCTGCTCTACCTCACCGGCGGCTCGGGCGAGCCCGCGCTCGACCTGACCGGGGGCGTCGCGCTCACCGACATCGCGGCCTTCGACTGCGTCGTCTTCGACCAGCGGTACGAACACGAGGGCGCGCCCTACCGGGACGGCCGCAAGGTGTTCCTGCGCACCGAACTCGTCTACCACCGGGCCGAGTCCGACATTGCCCACGATCCCGAGATCGGCGCGTTGTTCGGCAAGGCGTGCTACCTGACCGGCGAAAGCGTCTTCGCCCCGGAGCTGGCCCGCTACGCCGACGCCTACTACAACCGTGTCGCCGCCGCGCACTGGAACGTGCCGACCGCCGACGACGCACGGCGCGAACCGTTCGTCCACAAGCGGTTCCGCGGGGTGGACTTCGTCGCGAACGGCTACGACTTCTGGTTCGGGCGGCGCGAGGGGTTGTCACTGGCCGCGTGTGCCGCGATCACCCTGCTCGACTACTTCAACTGCAAGCTCGGCGACACGGCGTTCCGCGAAACGTGCGAGTCGGTCGTGATCGAGGCCGAGAACGCGGACTGGATCCCCGCCTTCCTCGCCGAGCAATGGGGCGTGGTCCAGGGCGAGTTCGCGGAAGCACGCCCCGGGGACGCCGTCGCGCCCTTCGACAAGTCCCTGCTCTTCCCCGAATCGGAGGAGTCGAACGGCGCCTGCTGTCCGTTCCACGACTTTCTGAGCTTCGATGCCACGCGCCTCGGCGAGATCATCGAACTCAACGAGGCGGCACAGGACTTCGCCAAGGCGCACATCATGCCCGCGCCGATCCTGATGCTCGGCCAGGACGTGGTTCTGGATCCGGAGAAGTTCGTCGTCCGGGACAACCGGATCCACGTGCTCGGCAAGGATTCGCTGACCCCGGTGAACTTCGCGGCCTGCTGGAACGCGGGTGGCACGGAGACGAATTACCTCGATGTGGCGGCCACGGTCGACGCCGCCCACTTCCTCGTGCCGCCGATCCTCTACACCGAGACGGACGACTGCTTCCATCTGCGGTTCGACTTCTTCCGCAACACGTGGATGGTGAAGCACCACCAACTGCCGGTACCCGTCCCCAGGATCCGCGGCATCGAGGAAATGGACTTCGACCCCGACGAATGGGACGAGCCGGTTGCCGCGGCCGAGGCATACCCCTGGCTGACCGCGATAGACGGCTCACTGCTCATGGACCCCGCGGGCGAACCCCGCCCCACCCCGTGGTGGGCCGACGAGAGCCCCCGCGCAGACGACCTCCGCAGCCGGCTCGTGGACGTCTACGAGGACATCGACGACGAGGAGGAGGACGACTGACCCGAGTCCCGTGCCGGGACGGGGCCGGCTCCGGTGCGGCGGGGTCAGGCGTCGCGTTTTTCGAGGAGGAGGGTGCCGAGGAGCAGGAGGATCAGGGTTTCGGCCGCGAAGACCGCGAAGCCCGGCCAGGGTTGGAGCATCTTGTCCGCGGCCTCGACCGACATGACCTGGCTGCCGGCGTTTGCGGGCATCAGCTTGGCGATCCAGTCGCCGGTCTTGCCGGGGATCAGGCCGACCACGCCGCCGACCACGAAGATCAGCGCGATGCCCAGGGTGATGGCGCCGGCGGTGTGCCGCAGCAGTACGCCCAGGGCCATGCCGAACAGGCCGAGGACGGCCAGGTACAGGCCCGTGCCGATCAGCGCCCGGATCACGCCGGGATCGCCGAGGGGGACGCCGACGTCCTTGGCGTCGAGCATCAGGTTGGCCAGGAAGTAGCAGCAGAACCCGGTGACGGCGCCCACCACGAACAGGACCAGGGCCAGCACCACGGCCTTGGCGGTGAGCATCGACGCGCGCCACGGCACCGCGGTCAGGCTGGTACGGATCATGCCGGTCGAGTATTCGGCCGTCATCGACATCACGCCGAGCACCAGCGCGGCGATCTGGCCGAACGCGACGCCCACGGTGAGCAGATCCGGCGCGTCGTTCTTCCTGCCCTCGGCCACGTGCTTGGCCACGTCACTCGCGGCCAGGCCCGCGATGCCCCAGCTGATCAGCACGCTCACCACGAACAGGGCGAGCAGGGTCCACACGGTCGAGCGTACGGTCTTGATCTTGGCCCACTCGGAGTCCAGGATCCGGCCGAAGGTCAGTCGCGCGCCGGGCGCGACGGCGGTCGGCGCGGCGGGTGCGGTCGTCGTCATCGTGGCCTCATCCGATCCGGTCGGCGACGGTCGGCGGACCCCATCCCGGGACCGCCTCGGCGGCGACCTTCGGGGGTGTACCGCCGGTGTGGTATTCGACGCTGTCGGCGGTGAGCCGCATGAACGCCTCTTCGAGCGAGGCCTCGACCTTCGCCAGCTCGTGCAGGAACACCCCGTTGTGCCCGGCGAGATCACCGACCTGA
Source organism: Embleya sp. NPDC055664 (assembly GCF_053618075.1). Classification (NCBI taxonomy): domain Bacteria; kingdom Bacillati; phylum Actinomycetota; class Actinomycetes; order Kitasatosporales; family Streptomycetaceae; genus Embleya; species Embleya sp. NPDC055664. Next base: position 5,310 of record NZ_JBSHGZ010000036.1, on the reverse strand, counting down.
TCGGTGGTCACGTCCCGGACCAACAGCGCGCCCGCCGGGTCCCGGTTCACCTGCCAACCCTCCGCCGCGGCGAGTTCGGCGAGCCGATCCGCCTGCGGCGAGCGCACCTTCACGTGGCTGACCGAGTTCTCCGCGATGAACTGGGCGACGCCCGTGTCGGCGAGGATCCGCCCGCGCCCGATGACCAGGAGGTGGTCGGCGGTCAGCGCCATCTCGCTCATCAGATGCGAGGAGACGAAGACCGTGCGGCCCTCGCCGGCGAGGCGCTTCATCAGGTTGCGGATCCACAGGATTCCCTCGGGGTCGAGCCCGTTCACGGGCTCGTCGAACAGCAGCACCCGAGGATCGCCGAGCAGCGCTCCGGCGATCCCCAGCCGCTGGCCCATGCCCAGGGAGAAACCGCCGGAGCGCTTCTTGGCGACCGAGGTGAGGCCGACGGTGTCCAGGACCTCGTCCACGCGGGTGAGCGGGATGCCGTTGGACTTGGCCAGTACGACCAGGTGGTCCCGGGCGGTGCGGCCGCCGTGCAGCGCCTTGGCGTCGAGGAGCGCGCCGACCTCCACCATCGGCGCGCTCAGGTCGCGGTAGGCCCGACCGTCCACCGTCACCCGACCGGCACTGGGTCGGTCCAAGCCCAGGATCATCCGCATCGTGGTGGACTTCCCGGCGCCGTTGGGTCCGAGGAACCCGGTGACCCGTCCGGGGTGGACCTCGAAGCCGACGTCGTCGACGGCCGTCTTCGCGCCGTACCTCTTGGTGAGGTTTTCCGCAACAATCATGGATATGTGCCGCTTTCTCCTCGTGCGGTCTACATGATCGCTTCTGTCGAGGAAATCCGCATCCGCAGTGTGGGAAACGGGTGAACGGGCGGCCGGGGTGCCCGGTTCGCGGCGGGTGATCAGCAGGCGTTGAGGATGGACGTGAGGGCGCTCTTCTCGCTGCTGTCGACGGTGAGCGCGTAGTCGTGCTTGACCTGGACCCAGGCCCGGGCGTACGTGCAGCGGTAGGAGGCCTGGGGCAGCCATTCGGCGGGGTCCCGGTCGCCCTTCGAGCGGTTGGACGAGGCGGAGACGGCGATGAGTTGCGGGTCGTTCACGTCGTTGGCGAACGTGCGGCGACGCGTGGTGGTCCAGGCCCAGGCGCCGGAGGCCCAGGCCTCGGCCAGCGGTATCACGTGGTCTATGTCGAACGTCGACGGGTCGGTCGTGACGACGTTGTCGTAGGCGCTGGTCCAGGTGCCGGAGGTGGCGGAACAGGCCGAGTTCGTGGTCACGCCCGCGCCGTCGCGCTTGAGTATCCACTCGCGGGTGTCGCAGGTCCCGGAGATGGTGATCCAGGTCGGGAACAGGCTGCGGTCGTAGCTGTCGCCGTGGGTCTCGGCGGTGGCGGACATGCCGGCCAGATACGAGCGGGCGGTCGCGGCGGAGACGGGTGTCGGCAACGCGGCCTGCGCGGGAGTGGTCAGGGTCGAGGTCGCGGCGAGGGCAAGTACGGTGACACAGACGGTCGTTGCGGCGCGACGGAGCACGGTCGAGGTGGACAAGGTGTGGCCTCCCGAGTGACGTGGTGGCGTCCGGCCCGGACCCGGGCGCGGATCGCGACCAGCGTGCCGGACCCCGAGGGGCCGCCGGGACCCTACGTGGTGTGAATATTCGGTAACCGTGACCACGACGGCGGGTGCCGGTGCTTGGTACGAACTTGTCTGTGCGGCAGGCCGATCGAGGCGCCGGGCCGGGCACAGGGCCGCCGACGCGGCCGTTGGACCCCGGCGGGGAGCCCGGATTCGGATCCCGCGATGATGTACGGCAGTTGGCGCCGGTGGGGCCGTGGGTGATGGGGAGTCAGTTGTTCAAGCGTGTGCGGATGAGGTCGGCGCGGAACGCGGTGGGGGCCGCGGGGATCGTGTTGATGTTGGTCGCGGGATGTGCGGAAACCCCGGATCCATCGGGGAGTTCGCCGGACGAGACGGCGAGCGATGTCGCAGGCGACAACTCGACGCTCAGTGATCGGGTGTTGTACACGCGCGTTTCGCTCGCCGCGATGCGGGTGCGGACCGTGCATCTGCGGGGTGTGATCCGGGTGAAGGCGCGCACGGTGCGTATGGACATGCGGATCGACCTCGGTTCGAAGGCCTTCACCGCGACCGTCGAGGAGGTCGGCGTCGGGGTGTTCGATCTGGTCGGGACCGGCTCCGAGGTGTACCTCAAGGGGGACGCCGGGACCTGGAGCCGGACAAACCGGGAACTGGCCGAGCGACTGACGGACAAGTACGTACGGCTGCCCTCGGACAGCCCGCTCGTCACCGAACCGGACCGGATCAAGGACCTCGCCGACATGCGCGAGCTCGCCGAGGCCGTCCGCGACGGTGAGCGGCATCGCGACGCCGAGGTGGACGGCCGGCGGATGATCGTACTCGGGGGGCACGACGACACCTTGGGCGACATGCTGCTGTACATCCCCGCCGAGGGGACCGCGCTCCCGGCCCGGATGACCGTGGGGGAGGGGGCGGATACGGGCATCACGCTCGACTGGCTCGACTTCGATCAGCCGGTCGTCGCCCGCCGCCCCGATCCGGACCGCATCGTCGAACTCGCGCCCGGGCAACGCGTCTGAGGCCGGGTGGGCCGGTCTGCGGGTTCAGCGCGGGCGCGCCCAGTCGGGGGTCCAGGTTCCCGGCGCGTCGGGTGCGGTGGCCGTGTCGGCGAGGTGGGTGCGCAGGGTCGCCAGCGCAGGGTGGGGGTTGCCGCGCTGCCACAGGAGTGAGTGGGGGTAGACGGGCATCGGGTCGGTCACCGGGATGCGGCGCAGGCCGTGGTCGGTGGGCCAGACCAGGCGGGTGTCCCCGCCCATGAAGGTGGCCAGGGCGGGGGTGTCCGCGACGGTGTCCAGGAGTGCGTCGGCGCCGAAGTTGGGGCCGGTCGCCTCGATGGTGAGCCCGAACTCGGCAACGAGGTCGTCGTAATAGGCCGCCCACTCGGTGCCGGGGACGATGCCGGGCATCCAGATCCGATGCCCGGCGAGCCCGGCCAGGGGCACCGAGCGGGCGCCGGCCAGCACGTGTGCGGGGCCGGTGAGGAGTTGGAGAGGCTCGTCGAGCACCCGGGCGGACTCGATGTCGTCGGGGAGCGGCCGGCCCGGCATGGTGACGGCGCGGAAGGACGCGTCGATCGCACCGGACCGGATGGCGGCGATGGCCGTGTCGATGCCGAACAACATCACCACGTCGAGCTCGACCTCGGGGTGTGCCCGATGGAAGCCGCGAAGCAGGCCCGACGCCGCGCCGCGTGAGCTGAGCACGTCCACGCGCAGCGGGCGGCGGCCGATGCGTACGGACTCGACGGCCCGCTCGGCGACGCGCAGCAGCTCCCGGGCGTGGGGCAGGAACGCCTGTCCGTCGATGGTGAGTTCGGCGCCGCGCGGGGTGCGGGTGAACAGTCGTACGCCGAGGGTGCGCTCCAGTGCGGCGATGCGCTTGGAGACGGCCTGCTGGGTGACCGCCAGCTCGGTGGCGGCCTCTTGGAACTGCCCCGCCTCGGTGGCGGCGACGAAGGTCCGGACGGCGTCGAGGTCCATGCGGACACCCTATGGGCACAACCATTGGTTGTGGTGCGGCGGTCCGACGGTTGTTCAAGCCCCGGGTGTGCCGCCTGTGGTGGTGCTTGCGGTCGCCGATCGGTTGTACACGGAGTGAGACGCCGCAGGGAAGGTGACCTCCCAGGCCGCCTCGATCATCCGGAAGATCTCATCCACCGCGGCGTCCGGATCGGCCGCCTCGCGGGCCAGCGAATGGGCGTCGGTCACGAACCTGGCGATCGTCCGGCAGGCCGTGGTGCCCGGGGGCAGGTCGAGGTCGGCGGCGATGGCCGCTGCCAGCGATTCGGCGTGACGCAGTCGCATCGACTCCTCGTATTCGCGCAGTGCGGGCGTCGTGTCGATCATGTGCCAGGTCGGGGCGGCGCCCTCCGATGCGCAATGGCGCACCATGGCCCGCATCTCGCGCCGCAACGCGGGGACGATCGGCTCGTGCGGCTCCCGGTCGCCGACCGCCCGGGTGAGGCGTTGTTCGAAGTCCTCGTCCCGCTCGAACACCAGGGCCTCCTTCGAGGCGAAGTGCGAGAAGAGCGTGGTGACGGCCACGTCGGCCTCGGCGGCCACGTCACGGATGCCCACCGCGTCGTATCCGCGCTCCAGGAAGAGCCGCAGGGCGGTGTCGGCGATATTCCGGCGGGTCGCGGCCTTCTTGCGCTCGCGGCGGCCGACTGGCTCGGTCATGCGCCGATGCTATCAGGTATGAGACTGCAACAGTTTCAAAACACTAACCGTTAGTGCTACGGTCCACGGCATGAAGAAAGTGAGCTTCGCCGAGTTCGGCGGCCCCGATGTTTTGCACCTGCTGGATGCCGAGGAGCCCCACGCGGGCCCCGGCCGGATACGCATCGCCGTGCGGGCGGCGGGGGTGAACCCCGTCGACTGGAGGATCCGGGAAGGCCAGAAACTGTCGGCCCATCCGATCGAGCTGCCCGCCGGAGTGGGGCTGGACGCCGCCGGGGTGGTGGACGAGGTCGGCGAAGGCGTCGAGGGAGTCGAGATCGGCGACCATGTGTTCGGCGAAGGGTGGGACACCTACGCCGAGTTCGCCGTGATGTCGGCCTGGACCCGGATGCCCGAGGGGCTGAGCTTCGAGGAGGCGGCCGGCTACCCGTCCGTGGTGGAGACCGCGCTGCGCATCATCCGTGAGGTCGGTGTGGAACCCGGGCAGACGCTGTTGGTCAGCGGTGCGTCGGGGGGAGTGGGGTCGGCGGTGTTGCAGATCGCCCGCGATCGTGGCATCGCGGTGATCGGTACGGGCAGTGCTGCGAACCAGGACTATCTGCGCGGCCTGGGCGCGGTCGCCACGACCTACGGCGAGGGCTGGGTCGAGCGGGTGCGCGGGCTCGGCCGGGTCGACGCGGCGCTCGATCTGGCCGGCTCGGGAGTGATCCGCGAACTCGTCGAGCTGACCGGGGATCCGGGCAGGGTGATCTCCATCGCCGACCTCGGCGCGCCGGACCTCGGAGTGCGCTTCTCCGGCACGGCCGGAAGCGTGCCCGACGCGCTCGCCGAGGCCGCCGACCTCATCGCCCGGGGAAGGCTGCACATCCCGATCGAGAAGTCGTACACCCTCGCCGAGGCCGCGGCGGCACACGTCGACAGCCAGGCAGGCCACACCCGCGGGCGCCGAGTCATCCTCGTCTGAGGCCCCGCCCCGCTCCCGATCGCCACGATCGGGTGGGCGGGGGTGCGACCGGCCGGGCCCGGGTGGGCCCGGCC